>JBNKZS010000004.1:10947-65639 GCA_050301755.1 Mariprofundaceae bacterium | reverse complement strand
ATGACCGCTTCTGGCCGAAAGCAGACGTTCGTTACTTCCCATAGCTAACTCTAAGGATCTCTCCATTGCTTTTGGAAATTTCAGCTATTGGAACACCACCCAGTAAATTCTTTGGTAAACTTCCTTTAACTATCCAAACATCGTTTTCTAATTTGGCTGAAAATGGTTTGCGCTGATAAATACTGGTGCCGTAAATAGGAAGCCAAACTGCCTCTGCTATGTTAATTGCAGTTTCTGCATTCGGCACAAAACCTTTTTCTGGTATGAATGAATGATTGTCACTTTCTGCAAATGAATAATCAGTTACTAATAGGCAAAGCATTAGAAAGAGAAAGACCTTTTTCATTTCAACCCTCCCAATAAATAAGCAACTATAGCCTAAGCCTTCAATGTCTGCTGTTGGCCAAAAGCGGACGTTCAGCTCCTGGCAGGACGCTTGGCGAGCTTCCTCTGCAGGGTTCGTCTGTGCATACCAAGCTTGCGGGCTGTGGCTGAGATGTTGCCGTCACACTCCATCAACACCTTCTGGATATGCTCCCACTCAAGCCGCTTTGTCGACATCGGCTGCTCGGAAACTTCGGCTGCCGAATCACCGGAATCCTTCTGCAGTGCGGCAACAATCTCATCAGCATCGGCCGGCTTTGCCAGGTAGTGGGTTGCTCCAAGCTTGATCGCCTCCACTGCAGTGGCAATGCTTGCATAGCCGGTCAGGACCACGATCCGGGTATGTTCGTCAAACTGGTGCAACTTCTCCACCAGAAGAAGGCCGGAGTCACCCGGCATATTCAGATCCACTACAGCATACTCGGGTGAAGAGTCGCCAATCATCTCGACAGCATCCTGAACATTGTGCGATACCAGAACGGAAAATCCCCGCTTCTCCAGTGCAGGCGCAAGAACACTGCAGAAAATCTCATCATCATCGACAAGAAAGAGGCTTGGCAGATCGCTATTCATATCCATCGTTTATCTCGCCACCAGCTTGTGAAGCGGCAGGCTGACACGGACGTAGGCACCACCCTGATCATGATTTCCGAATGAGATATCGCCGCCAAGCCTGCGCACGACAGACTGAGCCAGATAGAATCCCAAACCGTGGCCATCTTTCTTGGTTGTGAAAAAGGGACTTCCCAGTTCATTCATGACAGTTCTGCTGAACCCCTCTCCGAAATCCCGGACTTCCAGCGTGAGATCGGAATCACTCCATGCTGCCGTCAGTTCGATTTTTTCCGGTGAGGCATCCGCAGCGTTATTCAGAAGGTTGATGATGGCCTGATTCAGGGTGGCATCAAATACGATAACAGGTGCAGGATCACTGCCCTTGATATCGGCATTTATCGCTGTAGATGGATGGAGCTCCTGCCAGTGGGCGACACTCTTCTGGAGATACCCCTTCACATTCTCACTCCGGCCACTGTCTGCTTTGGCCTGACCTGCACTGGCACTGATCTGGCCCAGAGTCTTTTTGCACCGGTCAACCTGGGAGCGGAGAATCTCAATCTTTGATATCAGATCCGGCTGATCCGAATATTCTCTCTCCATCTCTTTGGTCAGTACCGCCATGGTTGCCAGCGGTGTCCCTAGTTCATGGGCGGCACCGGCAGCAAGTGTTCCCAGTGCCACCATATGTTCATCACGAAGATTCTGCTCTCTAGCCTCGGCAAGCTTCTGATCCCGCTTTCTCAACGCGTCCGCCATGGCGACCACGAAAAACAGAATGAGCGCCGCCCCGAGAAGGAAGCTAAACCACATGCCCAAAACATGCAGGCCGAAATTGGATGTTGCTGCCCCGTGATGGTGGTGCCCGGACATCTCCTGGGTAAGCGGGACATTGACCGCCATCAGCAGCGAATAACAGATCAGGGTTACAACCGCCATGGCCCATGCATACCTTTTGGGAAGGGTTGAAGCGACAATCACCAATGGCAGAAGAAAAAGGGAGACAAAAGGATTGCTTGAACCACCGGCAAAATAGAGCAGCGAAGCCAGCGCCAGCACATCCATCACCAGGTGCAGGAAAAATTCGTTGGCCGAGCTGGATGTATGGTTGCGCAGCCGTCTCCAGACAAACAGGTTGAAGAGAGCGTAGAGGGCAATGACGACCAGCATCTCCCTGATTGGAAGCGCCACATCCATCACATAAATCGCCAGCCCGACAACTGCCAGCTGGCTTAAAATCACGGCGTTTCTAAACAGGAACAGTCGTTTCAGATTGTAGGTTCCGACCATCTCTTCTATGGAGCCTTGTACAAACATATGCCTCAATCTCTGCCGATATTCATCTCAACAATTCGAGAACCGTATGGCCCTTTTGTGATAGCAACATTAAATCAGACTGATGATACCCGGCCTGAGTCAGGGCCGGGCATCCAGCATCAGATTTATTCAGGAGACAAATCACAGCTTCATCAGGGCATTGATTACTTCAGGATGTCATTCGGGCAATCGCAAAACCCTCAATTCAACAACTGAAAAGCGAAACATATAGATAAGTCCATCAGAGAAAATGCGGCATAATGTCGCAACGCTTTTGATGATTCAGATCAACCTATGGAGCAAAAGATGAATATGGGCCCTTACGCCAGAAGTCGGGCGAAAGGTGGTTACATAGCTGCCTGATCCTTTTCACTGATACAGCCAGATGGTTTCGAGCCATCGATGAAAGTGCATCGCCCAGCTCAAAAGCCTCACCCCGGATGCGAAGCAGGAAGACAGGCGGCGGCTCTCTGTTCAGGACTATCGAAAAGGAGTGCATAAGCGCCTGCGGTGTCATCGCATGGCTGGTGTAACTGCTATCCTTAACCGCCTGAATCTCACCAAACTCGAAGGGGGAAGCGCAGGAAACATCGGCATCAACAAACAGTACAATCGCCCGTTCCTGCATATCCAGAACATGCTCCACCTGTAGCTGCATGTCTGTCTGACACTCCACATCGGGTAAGCCGAGTTTCTCGATCTCGCTGACAAACAGGGGCCCCAATGCATCATCACCACGGCCGGGGTTGCCGTAGCCGAAAACAAGAAGTTTCGCTCTGCTCAAAGCGTGCGGGTAATGGTGCCGTTGGATCCTTTGGCAACACGGTCGACTGCTTCCCCACGACTGTCCAGCAGCTCGATCTCCAAAGGCATCTTACCCAGCGCGTGGGTCGCACAGGAGAGGCAGGGATCGTAGGCACGGATCGCCACCTCCAGATGATTCAACAGCCCCTCGGTAATCTCATTGCCATCGAGGTATTCGTTGGCCACCGAACGGACCGACTCGTTCATCGCCGTGTTGTTGCTGGTGGTGGAGACAATCAGGTTGGCCTTTTTGATAGTGCCGTCCTCGTTGACCCTGTAGTGGTGAAAAAGTGTGCCGCGCGGGGCTTCGATGACACCGATCCCCTCTTCACGTTTCTCACCTTTAACGACCAGATCGGTGCCAAGGATATCCGGGTCATGCAACAGCGCCTTCATCGACTCGGCACAGTGCAGCGCCTCGATCATGCGTGCCCAGTGATAGGCCAATGTATCGTGCACGAAGCCGCCACCGGCAAAAGCCTTGAAACGCTGACGTGCAGCTTCAGCCAGAGGTGTCGAGATGAAATCACAGTTGTTCACGCGCGCCAAAGGACCAACCCGGTACCAGCCGTCATCCCGACCGATATCGGTAAGATAAGGGAACTTCATGTAGCTCCATGATTTCACCTCTTCACGAATCTTACCGGTGTAGCCGCGGTAATCGAACTGATCAAAGATAGTCGTGCCATCAGGGCGACTGGCCCGCAAACCGCCGTGATAAAGCTCAAGCGCCCCGTCACCGCCAACCATGCTCAGGTAGTTGCTTTTAAATGTTCCAAAACCGTGGTTCTCAGGATGCTCCATATGAATCTTCTCATTCAGCGCAACGGCATCCTCTGCCCATCCCAAAACATCGTCTATATCGGCTAGAAGGCGGTCCCGTTCTTCTATGGTCAGCGATTTGTTCATGCCGCCAGGCACAGTCGCCGCACCGTGAATGCGCTTGCCGGCAATCACCTCAATCACCTGCTGCCCGTACTTGCGCAGCCTCACCCCTTTCAGCGCCAGGTCGGGAAAATCCTCAATGACACCGACAATGTTGCGGTGCTCAAGGTTGGAACCGAAGCCGAAGAGCAGGTCGGGCGAAGAGAGGTGGAAGAAGTGCAACGCATGGCTCTGCAGGGTCTGACCGAAGTGGAGCAGTCGGCGCAGTTTGGTGCTAGTCGCCGTTGTCTCATCGATACCGACCAGTTGATCCACCGCCTTGGCAGCCGCCAGATGGTGTGAAACCGGGCAGATGCCGCACAGGCGCTGCACAAAATAAGGCACCTCCCAGTAGGGACGCCCCTGAATGAATTTCTCGAAGCCGCGAAACTCGACAATGTGGAACCGCGCTTCACGTACATGATTGGCATCGTCAAGCAGCAGTGTGATCTTGCCATGCCCCTCGACACGGGTAACCGGATCGACGGCAATGCGCCTCAGATTCTCTGGTTTCCCGCCAGTTACACGACTATCAGTCATAATGCAGCATCTCCTTCGGCAGGCTCGGCTCTCTTCCTTCGAGCAGGTCGGTCAGGATCTTCACGAAGGCATCAGCCGGTGGCGGACAACCGGGAAGATAATAATCCACCTTCACCACCTCATGCAGCGGATGCACTTTGGAGAGCAGTAGCGGAATCTCGGGATCGTTGGGAATATGCGGGTTATCCACCCCGATCTCATCAAGGAACGCCTCTTCCAGGCACTCCTGCAGTGTGAAATGGTTGCGCATAGCTGGCACTCCGCCATTGATGGCACAGGCCCCTACTGCGATCAGAATTCTGCAGTTCTCCCTGAACTCGCGCAGCACATGCACATTATCGGCATTGCACAGCCCGCCTTCGACAAGGCCGATATCACACGGCTCGCAATGCTTGATATCGTTGATCGGCGAACGGCTGAACTCGACATGTTCGAGCAGCCCGACAATGCGCTCGTCCATATCAAGAAATGACATGTGGCAGCCGAAGCAGCCGGCCAGTGAGGTAGTGGCAACACGAACTTTAGACACCGTACACCCCGCCCTCTTTGTCGCCGGAGTTATCCTCCCCGGCTTCATCGTGATGTACTGTCTTTTTGAGCACCACCTCGCCGAGATCGGTTTCAGCGACCGAATGCAGGTCAAAGGTGCGACGCCCTATCGGAACCTCGTAACCGTGATCCTTGATCAGGATGGCACCGACCGGACAGATGTGTGCAGCCAGGTCGTCAACCTCAATATCGGAATCGCCCAGTTTTCCGGTGGGCGAATTGACGATTAGATGAGAGCTGATACCTCTGCCGGAAATGGCAAAAACATCCTTGCCGTCGATCTCACGGCTGGCCCGAACACAGAGTTCGCACATGATGCAGCGGTCGCGATCAATCACCAGCGAGGGGTGCGATGCATCGACTTCCCGGCGCGGGTAGAACTGGGGGTAGTGACCATCCAGCATATCAAGGTGATAGGCCACGGCCTGGAGGGTGCAGTCGCCTGTCTTCTCGCAGGATGGACAGAGATGATTCCCCTCGACAAAGAGCATCTGGGTAATGCTTTTACGCACCTCTTTCAATGCAGGCGTATCGTTCTCGACCACC
Organism: Mariprofundaceae bacterium; assembly: GCA_050301755.1. Taxonomy (GTDB): domain Bacteria; phylum Pseudomonadota; class Zetaproteobacteria; order Mariprofundales; family Mariprofundaceae; genus WSZY01. The sequence continues at coordinate 60,020 of JBNKZS010000004.1, read as the reverse complement.
TGCCCCTCGCTTGCCGGCAACGTGCAGGCTGAGACCGACCGGCCGTTCACCTCAACCGTACAGAGCTTGCAACTGCCGTGTGGCGAAAGGCCCGGCTTGTGGCAGAGATGCGGGATATAGATGCCTGCGCCAAGTGCCGCATCCATGATCGTCTGTCCCTCTTCAAAAGGAACCTCGACACCGTCGATCACGATTATGTTCTCAGGCCTGCTCACAGGTGTGCCTCCACATCATCCCGATTACTGAGCCTGCGAGCCTCTGCAAGCGAAGCATCGAGGTTGAATTCCGGCTCCATCTCCCTGTGCAGCAGTCTCGCTTCAAACAGTTCGGGGAAGTGTTTCAACCCCTCGATAATAGCATTCGGGGCAGTCACGCCCAGGCCACAGTGGGAGCGGCGATTAACGATAAGTGCTGTCCGCTTCATCTCATCCAGATCATGTGCAGTCGCATGCCCACTACACACTTTATCCATGCCGTTTTTCAGCAGTGTCGTACCGACCCGGCACGGCGTGCAGAAACCACAACTTTCATGGGCAAAAAAGTTCGAAAAGTTCTGGATCACCTCCAGAAGATTCCTTGAATGGCTGTAGACCATGAAGGAGCCGCCGGTCGCCACATCTTCAAAGGCGATCTGATGATCGAAATCTGACGGATGAACAAGTCTTCCGGCAGGACCGCCAACCTGAACAGCCTGCACATCTTCAGCCCCACACGCATCGAGAACCTGCCTGATGGTCATACCGAATGGATATTCATAGATGCCGGGACGGGCACAGTCGCCCGAAACAGAGAGAAGCTTGCTGCCATGCGACTGCATGGTTCCCACGCCACGAAACCAGTGGTCCTCGTGAGTGACGATCATCGCCGCCGCTGCCAATGTCTCAACATTATTCACCACGGTCGGCTGACCAAGGTAGCCATGTGTCACCGGAAACGGTGGACGGATACGTGGATGACCAGGTTTCTGTTCGAGGGACTCGATCAATGCCGACTCCTCACCACAGATATAGGCCCCTGCCCCCACCACAATGCCGATATCGAAATCGAATCCACTGATGCCGAGTATTGATTCTCCGAGCAGGCCAGAGTGCCGACGGCTTGCCAGCACACCTTCAAGTTTCGGAAGCAGATAACGATACTCACCACGCAGGTAGAGATAGCCCCGCTTCGCCCCGATCACCCGGCCACACAGCGCCATCCCCTCGAAGACCGCATCCGCGAACGATGTCAGCAGTACCCGATCCTTGAAGGTTCCCGGTTCACCCTCATCCGCGTTGCAAACCACATAGCGGGCATCGTTCTGCTCACCTGTGGCTGCCTCCCGGCAAAATTTCCACTTCTGGGCCGTATTGAAGCCTGCGCCACCTCGCCCGCGCAATTCAGAAAACCTGATCTTCTCCAGAGCAGGTTCAACGCCTTCGGCTGTAATTATCTTCAATGCCGAACCGGACTCGAACGGCTCCGAGAGAAGCAGTCCGGCGCATCTGACCTGATCCCGGATCTCAAACCACTCTGCGGGCCACTCATCGACAGCCACGTTTGCCTCTATCAGTTCGGCCATCGCTTTGAGGCGAGCCTCATCCATGCCCGTCATCGGCCTGCCGCAAATCAGTGCGGAGGCGCCGTGGTCACACATACCGATGCATGAGGTGTCAGCGATTGAAACACGCCCGTCTTCACGCATCACTTCCTGTTCAACCTGAAGAAGCGCACACAGCTGATCCATCAGGGAGAGGTCACCGCAACTGGTGCAGTTACTGAACAGGATATCGAACGTCCCACGCGGCTTACGTGAAAAGAAGCTGTAGAACTCAACCACCGACTCCACCTGGGCGCGGGGCAGCCCGAGGCACCCTGCAATCGACGCCATCGCTTCACCGGAGATAAAACCGTGCTCTCTCTGCTGCTCATAAAGCATGTGCAGCATGTGCCTGGAATCATCATCTAGCGGTTTGGTTGAGGGCATCAGCGGGCCATTTCCTATATCAAGTCGGACTGTTCACAGTGTAGGCCACTTTCCACAAAGTGTGAAGCTCGGATTAGCCATCCTAATAGCCACACTGGTATCAAGCTTGCTACCGATTTAAGGAGATGATCAACTTCGGCATGGACCCTCAACAGATCGAACTGCAGCTGCCGGCATGGCTCGGTGATTTCACTGCCGAACACCATCAGCCGGTCACTACCGTTGATGCCCGCATGCAACTGGCCATCGAACTTGCCCGGCTCAATATCGAACACCAGACGGGCGGCCCCTTCGGTGCAGTGATATTCGATATGGAGAGCCATGAACCCGTCTCTGTCGGCGTCAATCTGGTGGTCTCCTCCAACTGCTCCATGGCACATGCCGAGATGATCGCCATAAGCAGCGCCCAACAGAAATTCGGCACGTTTGATCTCGGTTCAGACGGCCTCCCCCGCCTGGAACTGGTGACCAGCAGCGAGCCCTGCGCCATGTGTTTCGGAGCACTCCCCTGGTCTGGTATCCATCACCTGGTATGTGGAGCGCGCGCCGAGGATGCCAGAGCGATCGGCTTCGATGAGGGGCCCATACACCCGAACTGGATCGATGAACTGGAGAAAAGAGGCATAAGCGTCGAGACTGAGGTTTGCAGGGATGAGGCGAAAGCCAATCTGGACCGATATGCCGAAGCAGAGGGAGTGATCTACAATGGTCGTCAGGGTTAAACTCAGACCGCTCCTCTTCCTGTGCCTGCTTTTGGGCTCTCCCTCCCTGCTGGCTGAGGAGTTCTCGACAAGCAACCTGCAACTTCTCTACGGGTCAAACTTTCATGACCGCTATTACGGAAACAACACTTCCGACGGCAACATGACCACCCTGACACTGGAACACTTTGGCACATGGGCCTACGGCGACAATTTTTTCTTTATTGATCTCACCTCCGGCAGGTTTGTCGATTTTGGCGGCGTGCCGACCGGTAGCAACTCCCACATCTATGCTGAATGGGCACCACGGATCAGCCTGTCCAAACTATCAGGAAAAAATGTAAATGCAGGCTTCTTCAAAGACATTTTCCTGGCCGGAGAGTTGAACCGGGATGGCCTTGGCTTCCATGCTGAGTTGATTGGCCTCGGAACAGACCTTGAAATTCCAGGATTCAATGTTGCCAGCCTCAACCTCTACCTGAGAAAAGACAACCTCAACAAAGCCACCTATCAGGTGACTGCCATCTGGGCTCTGCCTCTCGGCTCACTTCTCTCCTTTGAAGGCTACATCGATATCAACGGCACCGACAACGACGGCACCGAAATCAACACCCAGCCACAACTTCTTCTCGACATCGGACAGCTACTTGCCGAATCCACCGGAAAGGTGATGATTGGTGTTGAATGGTATGTTCACAGAAACAGATGGATGAACAGCAGTGTTCCGCAGGCCATGACCAAATGGGTATGGTAATCCGCTTTATGTTAAGAGTACTCCTGCTTGCCTCACTGTTAACAGCACCGTTGATCGCCAGTGCCGAAGAGAACATATCTCTGCAACTTAAGTGGAAGCATGCCTTCCAGTTTGCCGGATACTACATGGCCCTGGAAAAGGGCTATTACAATGAAGCAGGACTCAATGTCACGATTATTGAAGGCGGCCCCGAACACTCGCCACTCAAGCATGTCTTAAGTGGTGAAGGACGCTATGCGATATCCGACAGCGGCATCATGGTCTCCCATGCCAAGGGACACCCTGTTAAAGTGCTGGCAGCCGTCTTCCAGCACTCGCCGCTGGCTCTGGCCGTCAGAAAAGATTCGGGCATCCGCTCCTTCAGGGGTCTGCGCGGCAAAAGAGTCATGATGCAGCGTGACGAGATGGATGCCTCTATTGTCGCGGCCCTTCACAAAGCCGGGCTATCCGATTCTGACTATATTCGGCAGGACACCAGTTTCAATCTGGACGATCTGATCCATGGCCATACGGATGCCTTTAGCATCTACACCACAGACCAGCCTCACCAGCTCAAAGAGCGGGGTGTCGCCTACCGGATTCTTGATCCGATCACGCAGGATATTGATTTCTACGGAGACCTTCTTTTCACATCCAACCGAGAAGCTGAACGCCACCCGGAAAGAACCGAAGCCTTTATCAAAGCGAGCCTCAGAGGGTGGCACTACGCACTGGAAAACTTCGATGAGACATTTCAGGTCATCCGGAACAGGTACAACTCGCAGAAACTCTCGCTCAGACAACTCCACTTTGAAGCCAGCAAAACAGCTGACATCGTGCTCAAGGATGAGATTGAACTGGGATATATCAGTGAATTCCGCTGGAATCAGATTGCCAAAAGCTATGTCAAACTGGGGTTGATACCCGACGATTATCAGCCAATCGATTTCATCTATATATCCAAGCCCGGCCTGGTGGAGACGCTTGACCTCTACCGTTGGCAACTGATCATCTCCGGGCTTCTCTTCCTGCTGTTGATCTTCGGCATACAGTCCTGGGTACTGCGCAACATGGTACGCAGCCGTACCCGAAGCCTGAAAAAGAACGAGGCGCTTCAAGCCTCCATAGCTGAGATCCTTGAGATGATTGCAAGTGGCAAACCACTTAACAGCATATTCGAATCCATCATCAGAATCTTTGAGGAACGCTACCCGCGCATGCGCGCTTCCATTCTACTTATCGAGAACGACGAACTGCATCTGGGAGCGGCTCCAAGCCTGCCTGACGAGTACAACATGGCGATCGAGGGTCTTAAGATCGGTCCCATGGTCGGCTCTTGCGGTTCCGCTGCATATCTGAAAAAGCGGGTCATTGTTTCTGACATCGCCACCGACCCGCGCTGGGCTCCATACACCTCTGTGGCCCTGCCCCATAAACTGCTGGCATGCTGGTCAGAACCTGTTTTCACAAGTGACGGTGAAGTCCGCGGCACCTTTGGCATGTACTACGACCAGATCTGTTCGCCGTCAGAAGCTGAACTGGCCGACATCGCCACTGCCGCCCGGCTTGCAGGTATCGCCATTGAACGAGATGAGAAGATCGGCGAACTACGCAAACTCTCCCGTGCGATTGAGCAGGCCGGTGAAGTCATCACGATCACGGATCGTGACGGATTGATTGAGTACACCAACCCCGCCTTCACCAAACTCACCGGTTACGATGCGAATGAAGCGATCGGAAAATTGCCGCGCCTTGTTCGTGATGCCCATCGTTACGAAGAGATTCAGGAGAAACTACGCATTAACGGTGTCTGGCAAGGCAAGGTGATTGAAACAAGAAAGGACGGTTCCATCTACCCCGCCATGCTGACCATCTCGCCCATCCGCAATGAGAGCGGAGAGATCACCCACTATGTAGGCGTACACGAAGACCTGAGCGAAATAGAGTTGATGGAAGAGCGATTCCAACAGGCGCAGAAGATGGAGGCAATCGGGACACTGGTCGGCGGTATTGCTCACGACTTCAACAACATGCTTGCCGGCGTTACCGGCAACCTCTTTCTACTCAAGAGAGAGCTGGCTGACCAGGAGAAGCCGATGGAGAGGCTGGGACGCATTGAATCACTCACCACCCATGCAGCCGAGATGATCAAACAGATGCTCGCCTTTGCCAGTAAAGGGAGCATCGACAAACAGGAGCTATCGTTAAGCTCTTTCCTGAAAGAGACCATGCGACTGCATCGCATCTCTATCCCTGAGAATATCGAAATAACGCTGGATGTTACTGACGGCCTTTATGTTTATGCGGACCCGACGCAGCTACAGCAGGCCCTGCTTAACCTGCTCACCAATGCGCGTGATGCGGTAAGAAAATCAACGCAGCCTAAAATTGACATCAAACTTGAAGCCATGGTGCCGGATCCGGCATTCCTGAAAAAAAACAACATCGCAAAATCAAAACTTTTTGCACATCTAATGGTCAGTGATAACGGGCATGGCATCAGCCCTGCAATTATACAAAACATCTTCGAACCATTTTTTACCACCAAGGAGGTAGGCAAAGGCACTGGCCTCGGCCTCTCCATGGTGTTCGGCTCCATTCATTCCCACGAGGGCATCATTGATGTCGAAAGCAGTTCGGAGAAGGGCAGTACGTTTCATATCTACCTGCCTTTAATTCCCTCCCCTGAAAGAAGCATTAGTGAAACTGACACTTCTGCGATCCACTTTGGCAACGGCGAAACCATTCTTCTGGTTGACGATGACGAGGTGTTGATTGAAGCCAATGCAGATGTGATTGATTCGCTCGGTTACAAGGTCATCACGGCAAGGAATGGCCGGGAAGCCGTTCAGGCATATCGAGACGCTACTGATGAGATTGATCTGGTCATTATGGATATGGTGATGCCGGTCATGGGCGGCAGGAACGCCGCCGAAAAAATCAGGGGCATCAATCCAGGAGTGAAGGTCATCTTTGCCACAGGTTATGACCTGGATAGTTCACTTGAATTCGAAACGGTCAAAATCGGAGAAGTAGTTCTGCACAAACCGTTTTCCATTGACGAATTAAGCCACACCATCCAGAGAGAGCTTCTACGACAGGAATAGGTCACACGCGTGCTTTCGATAGCGCGCAGAATTTCCCCTTGCCTGCGATGAATACGGCTATACATTTTTCCCCGCCCGAACACACTAGGTCTGGGCAATACAAATCTAGGGGAGTGAAAACTCATGAAAAAAGTAATGATTGCTATGGCAGCAACCGCTTTGATTGCATCTCCTGCTTTCGCAGGCGACCACGGCCATAAAAAAGATTCCGGCCACGGCCACGCCAAAATGGATTCACACGGTGGCCATGGCGCCGTATCTGATAAAGTGATTGCAGAACAGCGCAAAGCGCTGGCGAAGAACACCAAAGGCAAAGGCTTCGGCCCGCAGTCACCACGTGACATCGATGCTGCTGCCGGCAACAACAACCGCATCTTCAGCGAGGCGCCTGCCTACACCCAGATGAACCTCTGCAACATCCATTTCCATAAGAATGCCGAGCATAAAGGTGGCGAGTTCACCACTTACGCCGGCAACGGTGATGGCCACGGCTACCTGAGCGGTTACAAGTACAATGGCACCCTGTCTGCCGCTGAACTGTCTCCAGCCAAGCACGAAATCTGCCCGAGCGCACACGGCGCCCTTTCAGCAGGTGACACCATCGAAGTTCACTATGTTCACTCCACCGCGGACATCAAGCCGGGCCCAACACTGGGTTCATGCCTGAACGAATCAATCGGCAACCCACAGCTGCGTGTAGAGACTCAGGTCTACGTACTGGTTAACGACAAGCACGCTCTGGACTTCGGCGATCTGACTAAGCACGGTGTTAAGAACGGCCTGCATCAGGCCCTGAACATTCCTAGCAACACCGGTACACCGGTACAGTACGAAGGTTCTACCACCGGCCCTGGCTACAACGAGAAGGGTTCTCCTTACCAGGTTTCCTGGAGCGTTCGCCCTCAGGTTGCCAAGGTAAACATCGACTCTGTTGGCAAGTGGTGCAAAGGCAACACCTTCAACGAAGATCACGCACACGGTGTACGTAACCTCGTTCAGAACCCTGACCTGCTTTCCAAGATCGACTGATATCCGTTCGACCTGAGACAAGGTCTTCCGGGTTAAAACAGAAAGCCCGCCTCAATTGAGGCGGGCTTTTTTTTTGCTTTAGCAATAGTTCAGCTGGCAATCCAATGACCGCTTTCGGCCGAAAGAAGACATTCGACAAACCGGCATAATAAGCTAACATCATAACTGGATAAAACATGGGACGGGGCAGGCTCCAGACGACATCCCACAAAAAGGGGATATTCAAAAGCTGCGCCACTTCTATGTTAAGCCCCTTGTGTTATTTTGGATTTGAACGAGGGGAAGTGATATGAAGTTACTCAAATTTGCAATATTTATTCTCGGTTTGGCTGTCCTTACAGGTTGTCAAAGTTCAATTCTAAACAACCAGAAATTTACTCAAGAAAAACCGAATGTTACTGGGATGAATATTATTTTCGAAAGAGTATATTTAAACGTAACTAGCAGTTCAGGGAGCAACAGTTCGTCCAATCATATAGGAAAGTTAGTCACCGGACGTGTTAAAGCCTTTGAAGAGTCTGTCTATATAGTGATGCCTGATTTACTGCTAAAGAACAATATCCCTTCCACCATCACGAGTGTTGGACCGAAGGAAAAAACAGGCGTCAGTAAAGAAGTCCTGCAGGCAGTTAATAGTGATCGACATACTCTTGTAATCACCCCAACAAAAGTCGACCTATTTTGCCAACAGGGGTGTGATATTTATGTCACGGCGAAAGTCGACTTGTTAAACGCGCGTGATCATAAATTGCTGTGGACTGCAACGCTAAAGCAGCCGATGTTTGATGCTCCAGCATTTAAATTGGTCGATTTATATAAGAGATTTTCAACTGAGATTGCTAATCTGTTGCTTAAAGAGATTAACACATAAATTAATATCATCGAAATGCATCATCATGAATTCTTTCGCTTTTTAATTAAGTGACCATGACACGTTACATTTACCCTCCAGGCATGTTGATGTTTGTCATTCTGCTTATGACTGCCTGTTCAGGAACTCATATCGTCAAAAACAATGATTATGCTAGGAGGGATATCCCGCTAGAGATAAACAGGGTGTATTTACATACTCCCGAAGAAAGAGCCTTTAAAGTTACAATGGGCGATATCGGGGAGCCTTCAGCGACATACGATTCAATTGTTGTGATATCTCAACCAATCAGAATGCAGGAACGACAATCCCTCAAAAGCCTTTATGGCAGTTTCGAAAAAGAGCTAACAAAAAAATTTAAGGCGCTCATCGTTCCTCCTGATTCAAAAGCTGATATCACTAGCATCGCAATGGAACTCAAACCAACAACACTTCATAAATATGTGAATGGTGGTAAGCGGATTGAACTCAAATCAACTGTGACGTTGAATGGCGAAGCGATATGGTCATCCACAATTGCATCATTTGGCGCGGAGAGCGTACCAAATAAAGACCTTGCTGATGGCTTCATATTCAAGCTTCAGAATGAATTGAGAGTGAGCAATATAACCTTTTCAAACAGGCTAGAAAAATAGCCGGTAACAGGGCTTTCCAGATGTCCGATTTCAGAGGAATTGTTAAGAATCCAAAGGCAGTTCGATTATTACACTCAGGCCATGCTGTTCATGGTTGCTGATCTCAAGTTTGCCGCCGTACTTCTCCAGCAACTCCTTCACAATCGCCAGCCCCAGGCCGTGGCCGACATCGGAGGCTTTGGCACGCGCCTTATCGCCGCGATAGAAACGCTCGGTCAGGCGCGGCAGCTCTTTCTCGGAGACACCCTCTCCCTGATCGACAATCTCCAACCGGTAACAGCTGCCATCAGCCATCCCGTGAACAGATATGGTGCTATTCTGCGGCGAATAGCGCAGCGCATTCTCAATCAGGTTATCAAGAATCCTGTGCAGATCGCTTTCGGCTATCTTCACCTCAACATCGGGTGAATCGCCGGAGAACTCGATCACTACGCTTTTTTTCTCCAGCTGAGAGGAAAACCCGTGTGTTACGTTGTTCACCACCTGCTGCAACTGAGACCTTGCAGAGGCATCCGATTGAAAGTTATCAACGTGTTCCAGTGTCAGCAGGGAGTCAAGAAAGCCATTCGCACGCAGAGATTCATCTGCAATCACGCGTGCAGCCTCATCTCTGACTTCAACATCATCGCCAAAGGCTTCAATACTGCGTGCGTAGCCGAGGATCGATGTAAGCGGGGTTTTCAGATCATGCATCAGATTGGCAAACAGCCGTTTTCGTTGTGAATCCGCACGATATTTATCGGTCACATCCACACATAGAAGGAGCGCTTGTTTTTTACCTAGGGGTGCCAGCCTTGGTGCCAGCACCCTGCTGCTGACATGGATTTCCGGCAGCGAACTTGCCTCAGGCAACTTCTTCAGTGCGCTTGAAAAAGCCTTCTGCCAATCGGGATCGCGATAAAAGATCAGCATCGACTGGGGCAACTCGGGTGAACGATGCATATCAAACACCTGGCTTGCCTTCGCATTGGCTGCCACGACACGCCCCGACCAATCAACGCGCATCACCACCTCATTCACTGCGGAAAAGAGTACGTCCAGTCTTCTGGCGCGGGTTGCCAGCGATGATTCGAGATTCTTACGCGCCGACCTTAAGCCCTTGAGCTCCTTCTCCAGCATATCTCGCTTCTCATTGAGGCGCTGTACATGCAGCCCCCAGCCAATCAGCAAAACAATAAACACCAGGACCCATGGACTCATGAATGATTCTTTCCGCTCTCAGAGTAGCGGTATCCGGCACCGCGAACAGTTTTGATCGCATCAGAGAAACCGCAGGATTCCAGCGCCTTACGCAGGCGTTTCACCGTCACATCGACCGTTCGAAGTTCGACAAAGCTGTTGATCCCCCAGACATGGTCAAGCAGGTACTCCCGGCTCCTCACCTTTCCCGGCTTCTTCATCAGTACTTGGAACAGTTTGAACTCCAGCGGCCTGAGATCGAGCGTTTGACCATGAATCGTCACCTCCATGGCATCTTCATCGAGCTGGATGGCGCTCGTATCGCTGACAGCAGGCGCGACAGGGGCCGCCACGGCCCTGCGCAGAAGCGCGTGAACACGTGCAATCAACTCCTCCGGCTCAAAAGGCTTGGGCAGGTAATCATCGGCCCCCTCTTTTAATCCGTGCACCTTCTCTTCCGTCGAACTCAAGGCTGTGACCATCAGCACAGGCAGTGTGGCAAGAGACTCCTGCTTTCTAAGCCAGCGAAGAATCTCCATGCCACGTTTTCCAGGCAGCATGCGATCGAGAATCAATAAACGATAGCTATTATCCCCCAGCAGCCTGATCGCTTCATCGCCATCACTGCAGCCGACAACAGAGAAACCCTCTTTTTTCAGGTAGAGCTCCATCAGACGGGCAATAGCCACATCATCTTCGACGATCAGGATGTCCCCGTTCAGGTCATTCTCTTCAGATTTCATTAAACCTACCCGACCTTTTAAAACTTTCTGCCAAGGGCAAAACCATGCATCACTGCATATTCATGTTCCAATTGTAGCGCCATATTACTTAAAAGTCGGAACATAAATCGAAGCAGCTGATTACCAAGCGCCGGATCCTCTAGGGTGATCACATTAAAGTAAGGACGATCAATGACCATCACCTTTACATCCTTTTCCGCTTTCAGTGTAGCGGAGTGCAATCGATCCTCATCCAGAAACGAGAAGAGGCCGAACACATCCCCGGCAGCCAGCAGACTGTATTGATGACCTGAACAATCCGATGCCGAGACTTTCCCCTCAATGATAAGAGATATCTCACTCTTTGAAAGCGTGCCTGCTTCATAAATTATCTCTCCGGCACCGTAGGTGCGCACATTCATGCAGCTGAACATCAGCATCGCATCTTCGCTTTTCATCGTCCTGGCAATCGGCATGCCGCGGAACTTTATAAAGTCCTGGTCTGCTGCTATTGCCGCCTCGTAGCCGAACTCATATCGTGCATCGTACTCATACCGACCCATTTCGGTGTTATTCATATATTTCTCCTTATTAATAATAGGGAGAAGCCTGAATCCCTTTTATGACACGTTGATGACAGCTTGGGCCTGACAGCTTTCTGTCACATTGATGACATATTCCCCCTCTACCTTCCGCCGCACTTTAAATCTCAATAGGAGAGGAATATAAAAATGAAAACGATTCTGAAAACAATTGCCGTTGCTGCAATGTTTGCTTTCACTGCTCCGGCATTTGCCGGCGGTGTCACTGTTGCTGCTGATGGCGAAAGCAAGACCAAGCTTGAAGCCCTGTTCTTTCTAAACACCACCATGGACACCACCAAGGTGAATGGTGTTAAAACCGCCGACTCTACCGGCCTAGCAGTTGACCGTGCATACCTGACACTAAAGCACTACTTCAACGATGACTGGATGATGCGCTTCACCACCGACATGAATCGGGATACCGCTCTGGCTGGCAAGAAGCAGAATATCTACCTGAAGTACGCCTATGTTGAGGGCAAGCTGGCTGGCGATGCAGCTGTTCTGCGTCTGGGCCAGTCCCACACTCCATGGATCGACTACGAGCAGGGTCTTTGGGGCCACCGCTATGTGGCCAAGGTTACTTCTGACTACCAGAAATATGACGACTCCTCCGATCTCGGCATCGGCCTTAAAGGCAAGCTGGCTGACGGCATGGTCAAGTACTGGGTAACTGAAACCACGGGTGCCGGTTACGGTAACAGCGCTGGAAGCACAAAGGGAACCGACCTGAATATTCGTCTGGGTGTGTATCCAATCGAAGGCCTGACTTTCGACGTACAGTTCCGCGACGGCTACAGAGGAAGCAAGACTCTGGCTACTGCTGCTGCAAACACCTTCACCAAGCACAAGCTGACTCAGGCGATGGTCACTTACGGCATGGGTAAAGATTGGCGCGTAGGTGTGAACTACCTGAACAACAAGCAGACCACCACAGGCGTTAGCACCAAAGAAGATGGCTTCTCTGTATGGGGTAATGCCAAATTTGCAGGCAACTTCGGTGCATTTGCCCGTTACGACGTCATCAATACCAAAAACAATGCCGGCGTAAAGACTGCTAAAGACACCCGTACAGTTGCAGGTGTTGAATACACTGTCACCAAGGGTGTGACATTCGCCCTGGCCATGGAAGAAGACAAGGTTGCCCCTGTTGCTGGCGGCTCTACCAAGAAGTCTCGCGTAGGCCTGTTCACACAGATCAAACTGTAAAAATCATCACCTCTTGATGGATAGGAAATGGGCAGCCTCGGCTGCCCATTTCTGTAAAAGGAAGAGGTTATTTACCGATCTCAAGCTCTAAAAATTGCATAAAAACTTGATTCCGATGGAAAGGGGCGGCCAAAGCCGTCCCTTTTCTTATTGTGGTTTTGAAAAAAAACGCCAAACTCCCTCGCGCATTTTTTAGAACTTGGGAGAAACACTATGAAAAAATCGATCATCTCACTTGCGGCAGCCACCATGTTTGCCGCATCGTCCGCATTTGCCGGCGGTGTAACCGTTGCTGAAGAGGGTGAAAGCAAACTGAAGCTGGAAGCATTGATGTTCCTGAACACCTATTCGGAAAAGGCTGAAACCATCACAGGCGCTACCAACACAACAAACAAGACTGTTGGTCTGGCCGTTGATCGCGCCTACTTCACTGCCAAATACTTCTTCAACGACGACTGGATGATGCGCATCACCCTTGATGCCGGTCGCGATGCAAACCTTGCGGGTAAGAAGCAGAACGTCTTCCTGAAAGCAGCCTACGTTGAAGGAAAGCTGGTAGGCGATGCCGCTGTATTGCGTGTCGGCCAGTCTCACACTCCGTGGATCGACTATGAGCAGGGCCTGTGGAAACACCGCTATGCATCCCAGGTTTTCACTGACAAATACAAATTTGACGACTCATTCGATCTCGGCCTTGGCCTAAAGGGCACGCTGGCCGACGGCATGGTGAAATATTTCATCACTGAAACCAACGGTACCGGCTATGCAGATGGTGGCCGCTCCGGTTCGGTTGACCTTAATTCTCGTATCGGCATCTATCCGGTTGAAGGTTTGACCCTCGACTTCCAGTTCCGTGACGGACACCGTGGAACCAAGACGTTAGGTACCGGCGCAGTAGCAGGCGTGAAATCAGCTCTGATGCAGGCAATGGTCACCTACGGCACCAGCGACTGGCGCGTTGGTGGCAACTACATCAGCAACAAGGATACCGCCAAATCTGCAACAGCGTCCCTTTCACATGGTGGCAATGTTGCAAGCCTCTACCGCACCGCAGCAATTGGTGATGAAGCCAAGAACAGCGCTTATGCACTGTGGGCATGGGGCAAGTTTGCAAACGATTTCGGCGCGTTCGGCCGTTATGAAAACATGAACACCAAACTCAACAACGCAGCAACCAAAGAGAAGCTGACACGCTACGTGGCCGGTGTTGAATACAACGCGATTAAAAACGTGAAGTTCGCGCTTGTTGTCGACTCAACCAAGCTGACCAATGTCGGCGGTGTTGCTGCCAACACCAACAAGAACACCCGCTTCGGTCTTTTCTCTGAAGTGAAAATGTAAAAAAACATCATCCACTGATGTACTGAAAGGGACAGCTTCGGCTGTCCTTTTTTTGTTTCGATCTCCCAACCTTCGGGAACTTCCGCCTGTCACAAACATGTCATATAAGTGACATAGGGTTGTCACAAACGGGTCATAAAGTTCGTTCAAATTTCAATTGGGAGATACCAAAGATGAAAAATAAGAACGCCATGCTTATGGCAGCAGCATTATTAACCCTTCCCTTCATCGGGCAGGCTGAAGCCAACGATCAGATCCGCATCGTCGGCTCTTCCACCGTTTACCCGTTTGCCAGCTATGTCGCTGAAGAGCTGGGTGCGACCACACGTTACAAGACCCCTGTTATCGAATCCACCGGCTCCGGCGGCGGCATGAAGCTCTTCTGTGCCGGTGACGGCATGGACACCCCCGACATCACAAACGCATCACGTCGCATGAAGGCCAAAGAGTTCAAACTCTGTGCCGAGAACGGTGTTAAGGAGATCACCGAAGTGGTGATCGGTTTCGACGGTATCGTTATTGCCCAGAGCAGTGAAAATTCGGACATCAACCTGACCCGTAAAGAGATTCTGCTGGCTGTAGCAGCTGAAGTCCCAAGTAAAGACGGCTCCAGACTGATCGCCAACCCATACAAGTTCTGGAACGAGATCAACGCATCTCTTCCTCACCGTCCTATTCTCTTCTACGGCCCGCCAACCTCTTCCGGCACCCGTGACGCCTTCGCCGATCTGGTGATGAAGCACCTGACCAAGAAGATGGATGTCTACACCAGCCTCTACAAGGCCGACCCTAAGAAGAACAAGGGCTACAAAAAGTACAAGACCATCCGTCAGGACGGCGTTTACGTACCCAGCGGCGAGAATGACAACCTGATCGTGCAGAAGCTGATCAAGGACAAGAATGCCTTCGGTATCTTCGGCTACTCATTTTTGGAAGAGAATGCCGGTCGCATCAAGGCAGCCACCATTGAGAGTGTCACAGCTGAACCTGAAAACATCTCATCCGGCAAATATCCGGTATCACGTTCGCTCTACTTCTACACCAAGAACTCTCATGCTGACAAAGTGCCGGGCATGAGCGACTACGTAAAACTGTTCACCAGTGAAGCGATGATCGGTGAAGAGGGCAATCTCTCCGAGATCGGCCTGATCCCTCTGCCGGAAGCGGAGCGTAAGGCAACACGTGAACATGTTGCCAAGCACAGCAAGCTGACTGCGGACGCACTTAAGTAAAAAGAGACGCAAGAAAAACAACGACTCATGTTGTACTGGCCGGAGAGATCCGGCCAGTTTCTGCGTTTAAAGAGCATGATAATGAACGAGGTAACTGAACATTGAACATGGCTGATCTGAGTTTCTACTTTGTTGCGGGGCTGCTGCCACTCTCGGCCATGGCCTGGATGCTGGGACGCAACAAGGCAGTTGAGCATCGTTCCGGTGAACGATGGAACTCCCGTCCCAACCACTACGGCTGGTTCAGTGTTATCTGGCTTGCAGCTCCGGCCATTGCCGTAGCCCTGATTTCCGGCCTGCTGCACCTGACAGGTATCTATTCGGTTCCCCCCCTTCTCTTTCTACCCATCGCCTTTATCGCCGGCGCAGTCGGCTGCTGGCAGGGACTGAGGCTGATTCACCCCTCTTTACGGGCGAGAAACAGCATCGAGAAGGTCATTCGCGGCCTGCTCATAGCCGCTGCCCTTACCTCTATCCTCACCACCATCGGCATTGTTGTCGCCATCATTTTCGAGGCGATCCAGTTTTTCGAAATCGTCAGTATCTGGGATTTCATCACCGGAACCCAGTGGTCTCCCGATGCCGCCACAGGAAAGAATGTTCACGGCATGTTCGGCTCCATTCCGATCTTTGCCGGCACCTTCATGATCACCATTATTGCCATGCTGGTGGCCGTTCCCATCGGTCTGCTCTCGGCCATCTATATCGCCGAGTACGCCTCGGATAACTTCAGAAACATTGCCAAACCGGCGCTAGAAATTCTCGCAGGTATCCCTACCGTTGTTTACGGATTTTTCGCGGCCATTACGGTAAGTCCTCTGGTGGTCAAGTTCGCCGATGCCGTAGGTCTGCAGGCTGATTACACCAATGCACTGGCACCCGGCCTGGTGATGGGCATCATGATCATCCCTTTCATCTCATCGCTCTCCGATGATGTGATTCGCTCCATTCCTCAAAGCATGCGTGAAGGCTCGCTAGCGCTCGGCACCACGATGTCGGAAACGGTCAAACAGGTGCTCCTGCCAGCGGCACTGCCCGGCATTGTCTCCGCCTTCCTGCTGGCTGTTTCACGGGCTCTGGGCGAAACCATGATCGTGGTGATGGCGGCAGGCCTCCGTCCGAACCTCACCTGGAACCCGCTGGAAGGCATGACCACCGTCACCGTGCGTATTGTCGATGCACTCACCGGTGATCAGGCCTTTGATTCGCCTGAGACCCTCTCGGCCTTCGGCCTCGGTCTTGTACTTCTGGTCATCACCCTGATTTTGAATGTCATTTCCATCTATGTCATCCGGCGCTTCCGCCAGCACTACGAGTAAAATCATGAGCCTGCAAATCAACGACAACATGAAACGCCGCTATGCAGCCGAGAAACGCTTCAAAGCCTTTGCGATCACAGCTCTGGCTCTGGCAGGGGCATTTCTTGTTTTCTTCTTCACCGACATCATCTCCAAAGGATTACCGGCACTTCAACAGGCGGAGATTCTTGTCGATGTGCACTACAGTGAAACGAGTATGAAGAGCTACAAGAAGGCGGTCGACAGACCTTACCGGCATATTGTCAGCCGTGGCTATCTGCGCACCCTGCCACTCTACATGGAAGATCATCCTGAGCTGATGGGAACCACTGAAAAGAAATGGGTCATTGCCACGGGTGATGTCGACCAGTACCTGAAGGGCAAGGCACACCGACTCAAAGAGAAGTACCAGAAGCAAATTGATCAGCTGAAAAGTGAAGGCAGAGTTCAACTGGCATTTAACACCGGATTCTTCACCAGTGGCGATTCCAAGATGCCCGAGCTAGCCGGCATCAAGTCGGCTGTGGTCGGCTCCATCTACGTACTGCTTCTCACCATCGCCTTCGCCCTGCCGATCGGTGTAATGACCGCGGTCTACCTTGAAGAGTTCGCGCCCGATAATCGCCTCACCCAGACCATCGAGGTCAATATCAACAACCTTGCTGCCATCCCCTCCATTCTGTTCGGCCTGCTGGGACTTGCCATCTTCATCAACTTCTTCGGCGCCCCCCGCTCCTCGGCACTGGCCGGCGGCCTGACACTTGCGCTGATGACGCTGCCGATCATCATCATTACGACACGCGCATCGCTGAAGGCGGTTCCGGACTCCATCCGTGAAGCGGCGTTCGGACTCGGTGCATCACGCTGGCAAACCACATGGCACCATGTACTACCGCTGGCCATGCCGGGTATTTTGACAGGCTCGATTATCGGGCTTGCGCAGGCCATGGGAGAAACCGCTCCACTGCTGATTGTCGGCATGATGGCCTATGTTCCCGATGCGCCGGGCTCCATATTTGAAGCAGCAACGGTGCTTCCGGCGCAGATCTACACCTGGGCCGGCGAATCGATTCGCGCTTATGAAGAGCGCACGGCAGCAGCCATTCTTGTGCTGTTGACCGTACTTCTCAGCCTGAACGGTCTGGCTGTCTATCTGCGCAAACATTTTGAGAGAAGGTGGTAGAATGAAAACGCCCAAAATCAGTATTCGAGATCTCAAGCTCTGGTACGGTGAAAGCGAGGCCCTGCACGGCATCGACGTTGAGTTTGCCGAAAAGCAGGTCACCGCATTGATCGGCCCGTCAGGCTGCGGAAAATCGACTCTGCTCCGCTGCCTGAACCGTATGAACGACCGCATCTCAGGCTGCCGTATCGAAGGCGAAATCCTTCTCGATGGCGATGATATCTATGCATCTGAAGTGGATGTGGTGCAGCTGCGCACCCATGTCGGCATGGTTTTCCAGAAACCGAACCCGTTCCCGAAAAGCATCTATGAAAATGTTGCCTATGCACCCCGTATCCACGGCCTTGCCGGGAAGGGTTCGGACATGGATGAGATTGTCGAAACAGCCCTGCGCCGTGCCAGCATCTGGAATGAGGTGAAAGACAAACTTCACACGCCGGGCACATCTCTTTCCGGCGGACAGCAGCAGCGTCTCTGCATTGCGCGAACCATTGCCGTCAAACCCAACGTTATCCTCATGGATGAGCCGTGCTCTGCCCTTGATCCGATTGCCACGGCCAAGATCGAAGAGTTGATTGACGAGCTAAAGGGAGAGTTCACCATTATCATGGTAACCCACAGTATGCAGCAGGCCGCACGCATCTCCGACCAGACCGCCTTCTTCTACATGGGCGACCTGATTGAATTTGGAGAAACAGGAAAGATTTTTACGCAGCCTGCGAAACAGCAGACAGAAGACTATATTACCGGTCGATTCGGATAAGGAGAGGGATATGCATCAACATACGATCAAACGATTTGATGAAGAGCTTGATCAACTCAAGGAGCTTGTACTCTCCATGGGCGGTCTCGTTGAAAGGGCCATCGGCCATGCCGTGCAATGCATGCTTGAGCAGGACGAGGAGCTTGCCAAAAAGACCATAGAACGCGACAAGGCGATCAACGCTCTGGAAGTTCAGTGTGATGAACTCACCCGGGACATTCTGGTGCGCAGGCAACCAGCAGCCAGTGACCTTCGCTTTATCCTCGGCATCATCAAAGTCGTCACGGACCTGGAGCGGATGGGTGATCTGGCTGCCGGCATTGCCGAAGGCATGCTCAATGCCAGGAGCAATCCTCCCAAGAACTTCTCCAACCTGGATATCATGGGCGAGAAGGTTCAGAAGCAGGTAAAACGCACTCTTAATGCCCTCTCGCGGGCTGATACCGACCTCTCTATGAAGGTTATCGGTAAAGATGAAGGGATCGACAAGCTCTACAAACGCATGTACCGCGAGATGCTCACATACATGCTGGAGGACCCCAAGGAGATCACACCATCCATTATTGTCTCGAATGTGGCCAAGAACCTGGAACGCATCTCTGATCATGCCACCAATATTGCAGAGATGGTGGTCTACATGGCCCGAGGTCATGATATCCGCCACGTCGACCACAATGCGGCATCGAAGCTGTTATCCGGTGACGAAAGCTAAACAGGCCAGTGCCAACCACAGTGTCCGCCCTTTACCGGCTTAGGGCGGACACCTCTTCTTTATCCGGGCTTGCCGACCTTCAACAGCAGTGCAAACAGCTCGTTATTACAACGCTCTTTTGTATCACCCATTCAGATTAACCATTTAACAATTACGGGATAATTCCCTTTACGATTCTAGGGGAATTATGTATGCTGCTACGCCTTTTCGAGGTGAACATCTTCGATAGGGTCCAGACACTGGAAGGAGAAGAAAATGAACATGCTGGCACGCTCCATCAATTCCTTGATCGGAAATGTGGAGACCATGCCGCCAGATGACCTTAAGGGTTATGAACAACTCATCAACGAATTCGGTCTAAGCGACAAAAAAGTACAAAAGATCATCCTGAACTACCTGCAGGAGCAGGAGTTGAAGCCTTATCAGGCAGAACTTATCAAGCTGCAACAGCACCTGGATAACCACAAACAACGCATGATCATCCTTTTTGAAGGAAGGGATGCGGCCGCCAAGGGCGGAACCATAAGACGCGTCACGCGTTACATGAATGAGAAACATTACCGAATTATCGCCATGGGCAAGCCGACTGAAGAACAGCGCAGCCAATGGTTTTTCCAGAAATACATTTCACAGTTTCCTCGTGCAGGCGAGGTCGTTCTCTTTGATCGAAGCTGGTACAACCGTGCCATGGTTGAGCCTGTCTTCGGCTTCTGCTCGGAAGAGGAGTACAAACATTTTATCCGTGGCGTGGTCGGCTTCGAGAAGGAGTTGATCCGACAGGGTACCATCCTGGTAAAACTCTACTTCAGCGTCACAAAGGATGTGCAGAAGAAACGCTTTGACCGTCGCAAGAGCGATCCTTTAAGACAGTGGAAGCTGAGCGAGGTGGACATGCAGGCTCAAGAGCGCTGGGACGACTTCACCAACATGAAATATGAGATGCTCAAACGGACTCATTCCAACGCAACGCCCTGGACCGTAATCCGCTCAGTCGATAAACACAAAGCGCGGCTTAACGTAATCAAGGCCATTCTCAATGCGGTCGATTACGAAAACCGTGATGAAAGCATGGATTACTCGACCGATGAAACGGTTGTCATCTCGGGCGCCAGGGAGATTGAGATACTGGAGCAACAACGACTGATGAACGGGAAATTCATCGGTTGACTGTCCAGGGCACCTGTAAAAAAACAATCTAATAAAGTGAGAATGAACCTGACACTATGAGAAATACCCTGCGTAAAATTTTACTGCCTACGATCTTTATTATTCTGGCATACGGATTCTGGATCAGCCCCGATTTCAAGGAGATCTCCGCAGGCGTTGCCATTTTTCTCTTCGGCATGATCGCACTGGAAGAGGGGTTCAAGGCATTCACCGGCGGCATTCTGGAAAAGGTTCTGCGTCGCAGTACCGACCGGATGTGGAAGAGCCTGAGTTTCGGATTTACTGCCGCTACCATCATGCAGTCCAGCTCTCTGGTCAGTGTCATCACCATCTCGTTTTTAAGCGCCGGTCTCATCGGCCTGGTCGAAGGGATGGGCATAATTTTCGGCGCCAATGTCGGAACCACCACAGGCGCATGGCTCATTGCAGGATTTGGACTGAAGGTGAAAATATCAGCCTATGCCATGCCGATGCTGGTCTTCGGTGTCATCCTTATTTTCCAGAAGGCAAAGTCACTTAACGGGATTGGTTATATCCTCGCCGGGCTCGGCTTCCTCTTCCTTGGCATCCACCACATGAAGGAGGGGTTTGAAGCCTTCCAGCACACCATCACCCTGACCGATTACGCCATGGAGGGTTTCGCAGGTGTCGTTGTCTTCACCCTGATCGGTATCGTTGCCACCATCATCATGCAATCGAGCCATGCCACGCTGGTGCTGATCATTACCGCCCTTTCAGTTCAGCAGCTCACCTATGAAAACGCTCTGGCACTGGCTATCGGCGCCAATGTCGGTACGACCATCACGGCAGTTCTGGGATCACTGACGTCCAACCGCGACGGCAAGCGACTGGCACTGGCAGATGTCCTGTTTAAGGTAGCTGCCGGCATTGTTTTTATGGTCATGCTTCAGCCGATCATCGGAGTTATTGACGGAATCGCCAGGACTATTGGATTGGCAGCTGATGACTACACTCTCAAGCTTGCGGTGTTTCACACCATCTTCAATATTGCCGGCGTCATCATCATGGTACCGCTTCTGAATCGGCTTGTGGCGGTTGTTTCAGCGATCATTCCATCCAGGGATGAAGAGATATTTACCTCAACACCAAAGTATCTCAATGCCTCCGCCCTTGAGTTTACCGATACAGCTATTGAGGCACTTCGCCTGGAAACCGACCGGATCTATGAAAAAGCGATTGATATCATTGCCAAAGGACTGTCGCTGGACAGAGGGCAGATCTTCTCCGAGGCCAAAGCAAAAAAACTGGTCAGGCAGCACAGCAAACCGATTCAGTTTGATATTGATGCAGCTTACGCTTATGAGATCAAGAGCCTCTATGGTGCCATTCTCGACTTTATCAACCAGTTACCAGGAGACACCTCCCATTCGAAGCAGCTCAACCGTATCCATATGGCCAACCAGGCCATCGTCATCATGCTCAAGGATGTAAAGCATCTGCAGAAGAACCTGCTGCTCTTTATCGACTCGGACAACCCGCAAATCGCCAACGAGTACAACCACATTCGCACCCGCATCACCAAAGTACTGCGCAGGCTTGAGAAAATCAGGCATGATGAAGACTCGGAAACATCGATTCTGGCACTTGATGCCCTCAAACTGACACTGAAGAAGAATGAGGGTCTTCTGCATGAGCGCCTGGAACAGTTGATCAGGGAAAGAAGCATATCAACAGAAATGGCCATCTCACTGATGAAAGATGGCAACTATGCCAACCAGATTATTCGTCAATTGATTGAAGTGAACAGCAACTATCTGAAATCCGAAGAACAGGTAGAAACCGAAGCCGAACATATGGTTGCACTCGACAAGGATGAGATCGACACTGTATTAAGTGAGAAGAATTCATGATACCGATATCTATAATGAACGGTAACGACGATTTAAGGGAGAGGTTATGAAACTGAAAAAACTCCTCAAGAAATTGAATGCACATATCGACAGGAAGAGAGAGCAGGATATGCAAGCTGCTGATGGACTTGCCAAGGTCTTGAAAAAGCTCAAGCGCAAGGAGCTGAAACTTCAAAAACAGCTGGAAAACGAATCCGAGACGGATGATCGGGAGTTGATTGAGCAGGAGCTGAAGATCGTTCACAGCCAGCGGAAAAAGGGTATTCAACTGCTATCCGACCTGCGTAAGAAAGAGAAGCAGTAGCGATTGCAAGAGAGGAAGAAGTAAATTATTCCGATGATGTCACAAAGGTGTCATAAAGATGTCACATACTTGATGCCATAAGCGGAAACTGTTTAAAAAAAACACCTGGCCATGAAACCGTGGCAAATGGAGGAGAGAAAATGGTAAGAAAAAGTCCGATTGCAAAAATGTTTGCCGAGTCGCCGATCAGGCCGCTTCAGCAGCATATGGGAAAGATTCACGAGTGCGTGAAAAAAATGGAACCTTTCTTCAAGGCTGTTGTTGAAAAGGATTACGATCAGGCAACTGCACTTCAAAAAGAGATTCACAAGCTTGAGGTTGAAGCCGATGACCTGAAGCATGAACTGCGTATTCACCTTCCGAACTCTCTATTCATGCCGATGCCGCGCGAACGCATCCTCGATATTGTCACGGTTCAGGACAAGCTGGCCAACAGAACGAAACATGTCGCAGGTATGATCAGTGCCCGCAAGATGGCCATCCCGGATGAAATCGCAGAAATGATGCTGCTTTTTGTCGACAGTGCCATTGCTGCATCGCGTCAGGCCAAGCGTATTATCAACGAGCTGGATGAACTCGTTGAAGTTGGCTTCCGTGGCCGCGAAGTTAGTTCTGTAGAGGCGATGATCAACGATCTTGATAAAATCGAATATGAAGCGGACAAACTGGAAAACCAGATCAACAATGCTCTCTTTACCATTGAAAAAACCATGGACCCCATTGAAGCAATGTTCCTCTATCGCGCCATTGATGAGGTGGGAGAGGTTGCCGACATTGCCCAGCGCGTAGGCGCCCGTCTCGAACTGCTGCTAGCACGATAATTAGAGGAGAAAATCGTGGATATTCTTGTTTCAAACTCAACCATTTTAATTGGTATGGCCGTCGTCTTCGGCCTCTTTATGGCTTGGGGCATTGGTGCTAACGATGTTGCCAATGCCATGGGAACCTCTGTCGGATCCAAGGCCCTGACCTTCAAACAGGCAGTCATTATCGCTGCCATTTTTGAATGTGCAGGTGCCGTTCTGGCCGGTGGTGAGGTGACCAAAACCATTCGAAAAGGGATCGTCGATGTCTCATCCCTTGGCAGTACACCGGAACTTCTGGTGTATGGCATGTTGGCTTCGCTACTTGCAGCAGGCATCTGGCTGATGGTTGCCACCCGTATGGGCTGGCCCGTTTCAACCACCCACTCCATCGTTGGTGCCATTGTCGGCTTTGGCGCTGTCGGCATCGGCATGGAAGCTGTTCAATGGGGTAAAGTAGGTACCATCGCTCTTAGCTGGGTTACCTCTCCTTTACTGGCAGGTGCAATTGCTTTTGCCCTGTTCAGAAGCATCCAGAAACTGATTATCGATACCGACGACCCGATCGCCAAGGCGAAAAAGTATGTCCCCTACTACATCTTCCTTGTCGGCTTCACGATGGCCATGGTCACCCTTCTTAAAGGGCTGAAGCATGTCGGCGTCAAACTCCCCTTTGAGCAAAACATCATCTATGCCGCGATCATCGGCATCATCGTTGCCCTGATCGGCACGGTGATGATCAAGCGACTCAAGTTCAGCAAGAAAGAGGACAAGAAATTTCACTTCACCAACATGGAGAAGATCTTCGGTGTATTGATGATCTTCACCGCCATTGCCATGGCCTTTGCCCACGGCTCCAACGATGTTGCCAATGCCATTGGTCCGGTAGCAGCTGTTGTTGGCATTGTGCAGAGTGCCGGTGAGATTGCCTCCAAATCGGCCACTCCGGTCTGGATTCTTCTGCTTGGTGGCGGCGGCATTGTTTTCGGTCTGGTGACTTACGGGCACAAGGTCATTGCGACCGTAGGCTCAGGCATTACCGAGCTGACGCCCAGCCGTGGATTTGCCGCAACGCTGGGTGCTGCGGTAACCGTTGTCGTGGCATCCGGAACCGGGTTGCCGATCTCAACCACACACACACTGGTAGGTGCGGTTCTTGGTGTCGGCCTTGCCCGCGGTATCGGCGCACTGAACATCGGTGTCATTCAGACGATCTTCCTATCCTGGATTGTTACACTGCCAGCCGGTGCCATTCTTTCGATCTTCTTCTTCTTTACATTCAAAGGAATGTTCAGCTGATTGATTTAAAGAGCTCATTAAAAAAGGGCGGTGTTTTCACCGCCCTTTTTCTTTCTCAAATATAAACCGTTCGAACCACCATTCTAAATATGATCCCGGCTACCAAGCAGATCCATCAGCTCCTGTTGCGCTGAACGTGGTTTGGCGGTCGTTTTAACACGCTGATACTGCCCGTTGGAGAGCAGTTTCCATGTACCGCAGTTATCGGCCAGGTAGAGGCGAAGCCCCTCCTTCATCACCCGCTCCTTACTGCCCTTCTCCACCACCGGGAAACAGGTCTCGACCCGATGCAGAAGATTGCGAACCATCCAGTCAGCACTGGCACAGTAGAGCTCATCCTCTCCCATATTACCGAAATAGTAGATCCGATGGTGTTCCAGGAAACGCCCCAATATGGAGCGAACCCGAATGTTTTCCGAGACGCCCGGAATACCGGGTTTCAGGCAGCAGATACCGCGCACCAGAAGGTCGATCTTCACACCTGCCTGTGAAGCACGATAGAGAGCACGGATAATTTCCGGTTCCTCCAGCCCGTTCATCTTGGCAATGATCCTGCCCTGCCCTCCATTCGCAGCATGCTCCGCCTCCCGATCAATCAGGTTGATCATCTCCTTGTGCAGGGTAAACGGTGCCTGCTTCATCGATTTCAGACGTTGCACTCTTCCCATGCCGGTTAACTGCTGAAACACCTTATGCACATCCTCTCCCAGATCAGGGTCGCAGGAGAGCAGGCCGAAGTCGGTATAGTAGCGGGTGGTGATACTGTGGTAATTGCCCGTCCCCAGATGCACATATCGGCGCATCCGTTTTCCCTCGCGTCTGACGATCAGCATCATCTTGCCGTGGGTCTTATAACCGACGACGCCGTAAACCACCTGTACACCGGCTGCATGCAGACGGTCGGCCAGGCCGATATTCATCTCCTCATTGAAGCGGGCGCGCAGCTCGATAACCGCGACCACCTCCTTGCCATTACGGGCTGCCTTCACCAGGGCATCAACAATCGGTGAATCAGGCACCACTCTGTAGAGGGTCTGCTTGATCGCCAGCACATCCGGATCGGTTGCCGCCTGATGCAACAGATCCATCACCGGGGCAAAACTCTGGTATGGGTGGTGCAGCAGCACCTCACCGCGCTGGATCACATCAAACAGCGAGCCCGGCTCGTTCTCGACATCGGTACGCATCCCCTCCGGCAAGCCCGGCACAAAGGGCTCGAACTTCAGATCCGGCCGGTCGACAAGATCGGAGATGGAGGCCAGGCGGTAGAGGTTGACCAATCCGTCAACACGGAAGAGATCCTGCTCTTTCAGATTGAACTGATGCAACAGGAAGTCAGAGAGTTCATGCGGGCAACGGGTCGAGACCTCCAGACGCACCGCAGCACCGTAACGCCGTTCAAGCAGTTCACCGGCAACGGCCTTCTTCAAATCCTCCGTCTCCTCCTCATGCAGGTAGAGCTGGCTGTTACGGGTAATACGGAACTGGTGGCAGGCGGTCACACTCATACCCGGGAAAAGTTCGCCAACATAGGCATGAATGATTGATGAGAGAAAAACAAATCCGTGCGCAACTCCGGAGACATCCGAAGGCACCTCAATCAGCCGCGGCAAGGAACGAGGCGCCTGAACAATGGCGCGCTGCATCTCACGTCCAAAGGCATCCTTGCCTTCAAGGGCGACGATAAAATTGAGAATCTTGTTCACCAGCTGCGGAAAAGGGTGCGCAGGGTCGAGCGCAATCGGCGTCAGTACCGGCAGCAGATCGGATCTGAAAAAACGACGGATCCACTGCTCCTGCTTCTCCGTCCAGTCGGTTCGGCGGAGAATATGAATACCCTGATCATGCATGGCAGGCAGCAGCTCCTGCTCCAGCAGTGTGTATTGATCAAAGACCAGCGAATCGACTGTTTCGCGAATGGCAGAAAGCGTCTCCGTGGTCGTCCGTCCGTCCGGAGAGGTTTTATCGATACCCATGGCCATGCGATGCTTGAGCATGGCCACGCGCACCTCGAAAAACTCGTCAAGATTGGAACTGCTGATACAGAGAAAACGGAGCCGCTCAAGCAGTGGCAATGAGGGGTCTGCGGCCATCTCGAACACGCGCCTGTTGAAACCGAGCATACTCAACTCACGGTTGAAGTAATATTCGCTACTGCTTAAATCCATTTCCAACTGCTCTCTCTCCTGGCCAAACAGGCTTAATCCGAGCAGAACATAGCACTTTGCCAACCGGCAATGAAGCGGTTGGCAAAAATAAAAATGGGCCCGATATATCGGACCCACTTCGTTTACACATGTTTTTTCTGCTGATGCGAAGCGTGGATGAGCAACATGACACGATGATGACAATTTGAATTGATACGCAATAGAGCATCGTCGGCAATTGACCTGACGTTGATCTACTGCTGAGATACCCGCATGGAACCTCTCCAATCCGGAAAACCCCTTACCGTCACCCAGCTTACCGCCGG
Organism: Mariprofundaceae bacterium; assembly: GCA_050301755.1. Lineage (GTDB taxonomy): Bacteria > Pseudomonadota > Zetaproteobacteria > Mariprofundales > Mariprofundaceae > WSZY01. Next base: position 32,841 of record JBNKZS010000004.1, on the reverse strand, counting down.
CATTAAAAAGCTTCTGGAGCAGAACTACGCCAGCATCGAGGTGACCGGTGAAGTCTCCCGCCTGACCCGTCAGTCATCCGGCCATATCTATTTCACCATCAAGGATGCCCATGCCTCCATCTCGGCGGTGATCTGGCGCTCCACCGCGCTGCGACTGAAGCTCCAGCCCAAAGAGGGAGAGGCTTTTCTCTTCACCGGCAGCATCAGTGTTTATGAGCCGCGTGGCACCTATCAGCTGGTCGTACGGAAGGTTGAAGCCGTCGGTGCCGGAGCACTGGCTGCCGAATTCGAGCGCCGTAAGGCTCTCTTTGCCGAGCGCGGCTGGTTTGATGTGGAAGGCAAAACCAGGCCGCCGGAACTTCCATCCCACATCGGTATCGTCACCTCACCGACATCGGCTGCCTTTGAAGATGTCAAAAAGGTGCTCTCTACACGCCCGTCATGGTTAAGGCTGACACTCGCTCCGGCAATTGTGCAGGGCGATGCCGCGCCCGCATCCATTGCCCATGCCATTGAACAACTTAACGCCATGGCCGAGAGACCCGACCTGATCCTGCTCGCCCGGGGCGGCGGCAGCATGGAGGATCTCTGGTGTTTCAATGATGAGAAAGTGGTCAGGGCCGTTGTTAATTCAACCATCCCGATCATCTCGGGGGTCGGCCATGAGATTGATACCACACTGACCGATTTTGCCGCTGATATTCGTGCGGCCACGCCATCCAATGCGGCGGAACTCGCCTGCCCGGATCGTGAAACGTTACGCATCAGAGTGCCAAAGGCATCACAGCTTCAATATCTCTGGCAACGGGCTCAGGATAGTCGCCATCAGCATAGCGCCCGACATTCCATCCAGCTCACCTCCGCCTTTCGTCAGCTGCTGGCCCTGCAGCATCGACAGGTCAACCTGCTCAACCAGCGCCTGGCTGAAGTGGAACCGCGCAGGCAGCTTCGCAAGAGGCAGCAACAGTTGAACCGGTGTCAACAACAGCTGGCCACGTTCAGGCAGCATGGGCTGGATAGAGAGCAGCAGCGTCTTGAACGATTGACTCAACGCATAGAGTGGCTCAGTGAAAAACAGATCGTAAAACCGAAAAACCTGCTCAGCACGCTGACCCATCAACTCCACGATCTGGGACCGATGCAGGTACTCAAGCGAGGTTACACCATGAGCACCAATCGCGATGGCAAGCTACTCTCTTCGGCAAAGCAGCTGCATGCCGGTGATGCCATCCATCTCCATTTCCATGACGGTGCAGTCGAGGCCGAGACCAGATCAGTGACCATCGAGGATCCATCGTGAAACAACTTTATACCCTGCTACTTCCAATCATCGCGCTGCTCTTCCCGTTCGTGACCGGAGCAGAGAGCTATGCGGTTACGCAGGGTGATCTACTGACCCTGCACAGGGAGATCCCGCATGGAGACGCAACTCTCACCTGCCTTGGCAAACAGTGGCCAGTGGTACGGGAGGCGGACGGAAAGGTCTGGGCATGGATCGGCGTTGACCTGAAAACAGGAACGGGAACCCACCCGATCATCTGGAAAGCAGGCAACTGGCAACAGAAGGATGAACTGATCGTTAACAAAGGTGATTTCCGCATCTCCCGTATCACTGTTGAGAAGAAGATGGCTGTATTCGGCAAGGAGGAGTTGAAGCGCATCCGGGCCGACCAGAAACAGCTCAAGGAGAGCTATGTTGCCAGAGTTGATGCCTCCCCCTTTATTCATATCCCCCTGCTACCGACCGAAGGCATTGAGTCGACGCCATTCGGAGCCCAGCGTTACGTCAACGGCGAACCCCGTTCCCCCCACTCCGGCATCGATATCGCCGCTCCCGAGGGAACACCTGTGATCACACCCATTGCCGGAAAAGTACTGGTAGCTGAAGAGATGTATCTCAATGGCAACACGATTGTCATCGGGCACGGATTCGGACTGGTCTCGGTCTTTTCGCACCTGAAAGGGCGCTCGGTCAGGAAAGGGGAGTGGATTGAAGCAGGACAACAGATCGGCGATGTTGGCATGACCGGGCGTGCCACCGGTCCTCATCTGCATTGGGGGGTTCGTTTCCAGCAGGCACGCATCAATCCCCACTCCATGATGCGCGGCAAAGCGAAACATTCACAACCCGATTCACGTGAATAAAACTGGCCGCTGGCAATATAAAAAATGTGTTGTATCGTTAGAGCTGCTATAACTGTTCTAAAGTAAGGCTATTGATCATGGAGATGGGTGTTATGAGTGATCTAATCAAGGTTCTGGTGGTGGATGATGAGGATACTGTGCAGAGTATTCTTAATGCTTTTGTGAACCGCTATCTTGATGAGAAAGGATATGAAAGAAGCATCAAGACATTGAGCGACCCTGTTCAGGGGCTGTTCGAACTCACCACTCAGGGCGACCAGTACCAGCTCATTCTACTCGATGTTCGCTTGCCCAAGCTAACCGGCGACGAGATCTACAGCAGCCTCATCCATGTAAACCCCAATCTTCTGGAACGTGTGCTCTTCGTTACCGGCTATGCTGACGATCTCACCGATCGTTTCCCCGACATGGATCTGAATATTCTGCAAAAGCCATTTCGTTACGAAAACCTCGCAGAACAGATGGGCAAGATCCTCAAGCTCGGATAACCGGAATTCGCCGATCACCCCAACGACACCAATCACTGCATGAGCAATAAGCATCGCAACTGGATTGCCACCCCGACTGAAACAAAGATCGCCTGGATAGTTGCAAGCTGCACCCTCTTTCTTGTGATCGGCGCCTTCCTCTGGCCGCTATTGGAAAGCCGGGAACAGGAGACAACTGCAGTCGTTAAAGAACAGCCGGAAGAGCAGTCGATCGAAAAGATCATTGCCAAGGTACAGAGCAGCGAAAAGCACCAGATCAAGGCCGAAACGAATTCGATCACTGTCACCCGGCCGCTGGCGAAAGAGGCTGCCGCCCCTGCCATCAAAAAAGAGGCGACGGCAATCACCCCGAAAGCTGTAACAGCCCCACCGGCAATCACCAGACAGGTGAAGCCATCAAGCGAACACTCAGTCGGCTACTACGTGCAGACCGGTGCCTTCAGTGATCGCAAGCGGGCTGAAACGCTGGTGAAAAAACTTTCGGTCAACTGGAAAACAGTGGTCAAAAAGAAAAGCAACAACCTGTACGCAGTATGGACAGGCCCGTACAGCAATTCTAAAGAGGCTACAGCAGCCAAAAACTCCATCGCCATGCGTACCAAAATCAAAGGTTTTATCGTTAAAAACTGATGCCTTCAGCGGTCAGCAGGAAGGGTTCCAAACAAGCCGGTGTCGTTACTGCCGGTCATCCGGCCACAGCCGAGGCCGGTGCTCACATCCTCAGGGATGGTGGTAATGCCGTTGATGCTGCCATCGCCTCTGTCTGCACCTCCTTTATGGCAGAGCCCGTACTGACCGGCGCCGGTGGCGGCGGCTTCATGCTGCTGCATCAGGGCAGGCAGAATTTGCTTTATGACGGCTTCTCACGCATGCCCCAGAAACGCATCGACAGCCTCTTCACACCTGATTTCAAGGCTGTTCCTGTCGACTTTGGAGATACAGTTCAAATCTTTCATGTCGGACAGGCTTCGGTTGGCACCCCCTCGCTTCTGGCCATGCTTTTTCAAGCACACGGAAAACATGGCCGGCTACCGATGCATGCCGTGCTGGAACCGGCCATGGATGCAGCACGAGGAGGTATCCGGCTCAATGATTTGCAGGCCTCCTTTATCAAGCTGCTCAGGCCGATTCTTACGGCAGAGGATGAGTGCAGAAAACTTCACAGCAGCGATGGCACCCTGCTGAGCAAGGGTGAACCGTTCACCAACGCTGATCTTGCCAACACGCTCGAGATACTCTGCCATGAAGGAATCAGGGAGATGTATGAGGGCGACCTTGCCCGTGCGATTGTTGATGCCGTTCAGCCCGGTGGCCTGCTCTCCATGCAGGATATGGTTGCCGATCAGGTGCATGTTCGAAATCCGCTTGCCCACAATCTCTTCGGAGGGACCCTTTTCACCAACCCACCCCCCTCCTCGGGCGGTACACTGATTACCTTTGCAGCCAAACTGTTACAGGAACTTGTACGGCTCTATCCCGACCATCCTCACGCTGTGCTGATTGCCGAAGCGCTAAGGGAAACCAGCCGAACCAGAGGGAAAGACTTTGATGACCGGGTTCACAAAACCGACATGGAGCATACCTTCCTGGCAGATAAGCACATCAGAGAGAGCCTCCAACATGTCTGCGATCGCCTGAATGGCCAGTTGCATAATTCAACTTCAGAGATCGAAAACCGCCATGGCAGCACCACCCATATCAGTGTTGTTGATGGCGATGGCATGGCAGTTTCACTCACCACCAGCAATGGTGAGGGTTCCGGCATTGTTGTTCCCGGTACAGGCATCCATCTCAACAACATGCTCGGTGAAGAGGATATCAATCCGATGGGTTTCCACCGCCTGCCTGCTGGCGAAACCCTCTCCTCGATGATGGCACCTTCGATTCTTGTCAGGGAGGGACGGCCGATTCTGACGCTGGGCAGCGGTGGCTCCAACAGACTCCGCGGTGCCATCCTGCAGGTACTCTCCCGTCACATTATCTGCCAGCAGCCACTTGAAGAGGCTGTCCATGCACCACGCCTGCACAATGAGGGAAACCTGCTTGATGCCGAGCCTGATACCCTCTCCGATGAAGCACGACACAGACTGCTCGAACTGGGCTGGGAAATCCGGGACTGGGAAAAACAGGGTGTCTATTTTGGCGGCGTCCATGCAATATGCATGGATGACAAAGGGTTTCTACACGGGACGGGTGATCCAAGACGTGGTGGCAGTGTAGCATGGAGCGAATAAATTCGTTCATCGCCTTCGGCGGCAATATGGGTCGCGTCAAAGAGACCTTTATTCATGCCCGCAACGATCTCGATGAAACAGATGGCATCAGCGTCATCGTCAGCTCCAAGCTATACCGGACCCCGCCCGTCGGGCCTGCAGGACAGCCCGACTATCTCAATGCCGTAGTCGGTATAGAGACAACACTTGAGCCCCTGGAACTCCTTGATCAGCTGCATCTGATTGAAGAGAAGCATGGACGCGTCCGTTACCCCGAACCACCTCGCTGGAGTGCCCGAACCCTCGACCTCGACATCCTTACCTATGAAAAATTCCAGGTGGACCTGGATCGACTGACCATCCCCCACCCCATGCTTCAGCAGCGCATGTTTGTTCTTTGCCCTCTATGCGACATCAATCCAAACTGGCAACATCCGCTACTGAAGGCATCGGCAGAACAGCTCATGAACGAATTGATCATGAAGGGTGAACCGCCGTTACCGAGGGGAGAGGCATGGTGATTTTAACGACAGAGAGTGGGATATGGGCATAGGGCAACCACTGGAGCAGTGCCATATTGCCGTGGAGGGAGCCATCGGTGTCGGCAAGAGCACCGTTGCCCAGAGACTGGCCGACAGACTTGGTTCCGGCACCCTGATGGAGAGTGTTGATGACAATCCGTTTGTCGAACTCTTCTACCAGAACCCGTCCCGCCACGCCCTCGCCGTCCAGCTATCCTTTCTTTTCTCCCGCCTGAAACAGTGGCAGAGCATCCATCAGCTCAATCTCTTCTCGCAAGGCATGGTCAGCGATTACCTCTTTGCCAAGGACCGTCTCTTTGCCAGCATCAACCTTACCGATGAGGAGTTCATCCTCTACGACCAGGTAGCTCGACTGGTATCGGTCGACATCCCCAAACCGGACCTGGTGATCTACCTCCAATCGGACCACAACATCATTATGGAACGCATCCGCAGACGGAACCGGAGCATGGAGCGCGGTCTAACCCCCGATTATCTGCAACGCGTGATGGTCGGTTATGACAATTTCTTCTTTCACTATCAGGAGACACCGCTGCTGGTGGTTCAAACTGACAAGCTCAACTTTGCCGAGAGCGATGAAGCCATCGACGCCCTGATTGAGCGCATCCGCAATATGCGTTCCGGTACTGAATTCTGGGCGGATCACACAGGATAAATATCGTTTGATGGTGACATCAAACGCAGTCATTCCTAAGAATAAGAAAAGCGCATAGCGTTGCGGGATGCCTGAAACATCCAATCGGAACCAACTAATCCGCATCACCAATATCGCCATTGAACTGGACGACTCCGATGCATCCATTGGAAAGAGAATCGCATCGCTTCTGAAAATCAAACAGGAAGCGATCGTCGAATGGAAGATCGTCCGCAAGGCGATTGACGCCCGTAAGAAGAGCCATGTCCATTTTGTCTGCACAGTTGAGTGCGCCATCTCAGATGATCTGATTCCGAAACTGCCGCCACAGACAGAGATCGTTGAAAACTCCCGGCTCATGGTTCAAAAACCGGAAACACTGAACACCCCTGCACCATCGAAAGTCCCATCCAAAGGACATGTCGTGGTGGTCGGCAGCGGCCCGGCAGGCCTCTTTGCGGCACTGGCATTGATCGAGGCTGGCATGAAAGTCACCCTGCTGGAACGCGGCAAGCCGGTCGAGGCACGCATGCGCGACATCGGCAAACTGAGAAGCCGTGGCGAACTTAATCCCGAAAGCAACATCTGCTTCGGCGAGGGAGGTGCCGGCACCTACACTGACGGTAAGCTCTATACCCGCATCAAGCACCCCTTCGTACGCTGGGTGCTGAACGAGTTCGTCCGTTTCGGTGCCGACCGCGATATCCTCATTGATGCCCATCCGCATCTCGGTACCGACCGGCTGGTACGCATTATCCGCACCATGCGAGAATACCTGATTGAGCAGGGAGTCGACTATCGCTTCGAGATACGGGTCGATGCCCTGCTGACAGAAAATGGAAATGTCACAGGCGTGCGTACCGCTTCAGGTGAAGAGATTGCCGCCAGCCATGTCGTGCTGGCCATCGGTCACTCTGCCCGCGACACCTTCGAGCATCTACAGTCCATCGGCATTGCCATGGAGGCCAAAGAATTCGCTGTCGGCGTACGGGCCGAACATGACCAGGAGTGGATCAACGAGTGCCAGTTCGGGCCGGCGAAGGAGTCAGCGCAACTCGGTGCCGCTGAATACTCGCTGACCCATCAGGCCAACGATCCATTCATGGAAAAACGAGGCATCTACAGCTTCTGCATGTGTCCCGGTGGTTTGATTGTGCCCTCACCGACCGAAGCAGGACATATGGCGATTAACGGTATGAGCAATGCCAAACGACGCAGCCCATTGGCCAACTCCGGTATCGTCGTGCAGGTCACACCCTCGGACATTCTGAGGCACGGGCTGGGTGACGATCCTCTGTGCGGCATCCGCATGCAGCGGGAACTTGAGCGAAAAACGTTCGAGATGACCTCACAGCCTTATGCGGCACCGGCCATGCGCATCGCCGACTATGTGTCGAAAAAAGCGACCGGAACACTCGCATCGACACGCTTTAAACCCGGTGTGGAGGCCGCCGATCTCTGGCAACTGATTCCCGACTGGCTTGCCAAACCGCTGGCTGAAGGGCTGACCGCGTTTGACCGTAAAATGAAAGGGTTTGTCTCCGACGATGCCAACATTCTGGCCATGGAGTCGCGCACCAGTTCACCGATCCGCATCACCCGCGACAGGGATATGCAATCGGTCAATCTCAAGGGCCTCTATCCGGCCGGCGAAGGAGCCGGTTATGCCGGCGGTATTGTTTCGGCAGCCGTAGACGGCCTGAAAGCCGCCGAAAAGATTATTCTCAGCAAGGGATAAGCACCCCAGACATACTGAACTAGTTCAGCCCCAACACATCGCGCATATCGTACCAGCCAGCCTTCTGGCTCTTCAGCCAGCCTGCCGCACGCGCGGCACCGCGGGCAAAGACCATCCGGTCTGCCGCAATGTGGCCGATCTCGATTCGCTCTTCATCGGAGATGAACATCGCCTTGTGATCGCCGACGATATTGCCTGCACGCACTACCGAAAAGCCGATAGTTCCCGGCTTTCTGGCGCCGGTGATTCCCTCGCGGGCATAGACGGCCATCTGCTCCAGATCAACGCCACGACCCTCGGCCAGCGAGTGCCCCATGGCCAGCGCCGTGCCGCTCGGGGCATCCACCTTGTGTTTATGGTGCGCCTCGTAGATCTCGGCATCGTAATCAGGACCCAGTACTTCAGCGGCCTGCCTGATCAGGTTCAGTGCAAGATTGACGCCGACAGAGTAGTTGGCAGCCATGACAGTAGGCGTGTCGGCAAGAACGGTCTGCAACTCACCCAGCTTTACAGGGGTGAATCCAGTGGTACCGATCACCATGCAGACATCATTGGCTGCGGCAAAACGTGCATGGGCCAGAGTTGCTTCAGGTGCCGTGAAATCGATAATAACATCGGCTCCATGGATGGCGTTGATATCATTGACTATGGCAACGCCCAGTGTCTCGATTGCTGCCACTTCCCCGGCATCACGCCCGATATATTCGGAGCCCGGACGCTCGGTTGCTCCCACCAGCTCCATGCCTTTGGCCTCAGACACGGCGCGCACCAGCATGCGACCCATGCGACCTGAAGCACCTGTTACAATGACTCTTACACGACTCTCACCCATATCACTTTACCTCTTTGGCAAGATCATCCCAGAAATCTTTCACCTTACCAAGAAATGATGAACGTTCGGGGTAGACTTCATCGCCTGCCTCCTCGGCAAACTGACGCAGAAGCTCCTCCTGCTTGCTGCTCATCTTCTTCGGTACAGCGATATGAACTCGCACATATAGATCGCCCGTATGGCCGGTACGCACATCAGGCACACCGTTCCCGCGCAGACGGAAAACGCGACCGCTTTCGGTGCCTGCCGGAATCCTGATCTTGACCTTGCCGGTCAGGGTTGGCGCTTCCACTTCAGCGCCCAGGGTCGCTTGAGGAAAAGTAATCGGCATGGTGCAGTGGAGATCACCGCCATCGCGCTCAAAAATCGAATGCTCTTTCAGCGACAGTACAATGTAGAGATCACCACTCGGGCCTCCCTGCTCTCCAGCCTCGCCCTCACCGGAGACGCGCACCTGCGCACCATGATAGACGCCGGCAGGAATCTTCACCTTCAGCTTTTTGGTGACTCGCTTACGGCCGGCGCCACCACAGGTAATACATGGTGACTCGATCTTCTTGCCCGATCCATGACATGCCGGACAGGTTCTTCTGACAGCAAAGAAACCCTGATTCATCTGCACCTGGCCATGGCCGCCACAGGTTGAACAGGGTACAGGGTTGGTGCCCGGCCTGGCACCGGAACCATCACAGGTATCGCACTGAGCGTGTTTGGGAATGGAGAGTTCAACCTCTTTTCCGGTTGCCGCCTCTTCCATGGAGATGGAGAGATCATAACGAAGATCCGAGCCGCGATTGGTCTGCTGGCGGCCGCCAAAACCGAAGGCCTCACCGAAGACATCGCCGAACAGGTCGCCAAAGTCGCGATAGGCATGTGAATCCTGGAAACCACCGGCTCCGAATCCGCCCATCTGGTCATCGACACCGGCATGGCCGTAACGATCATAGCGGGAGCGTTTGGTCTCATCGGTCAGCACTTCATAGGCTTCAGTTGCTTCGCGGAACTTCTCTGCCGCCGTATCGTCATCCTTGTTGCGGTCAGGATGGTACTTCATCGCCAGCTTACGGTAGGCGCGCTTGATGGTGTTGGTATCGGCGTCCTTGGCCACATCCAGCACTTCGTAATAATCCCGTTTCGTTGACACAGCTACTCCCTAATGATTCCTAATAAACAACAAAGGGAGCGAGGCATGCACCTCGCTCCCATATGAATAGGCATTACGCCTTATTTTTTATCATTTTCGTCGACGACTTCGGCATCAACAACGTCGTCACCTGCTTTGCTGGATGAACCGGAATCGGCTGAAGCACCGGCATCACCACCGGCTTCAGACTCCTGCATCTTCTTGTAAATCGCTTCGCCCAGCTTCTGCGACTTCTCGGCAAGATTCTCTTCAGCCTTCTTGATGGCATCGGCATCATCGCCTTCCAGCGTCTTCTTCAACTCTTCCAGAGCCTCTTCGATCGACTTGCGGGTCGCTTCATCCACCGAATCGCCGTGCTCCTTGAGGGACTTCTCAGTAGCATAGACAAGTTGATCGGCACGATTACGCGCTTCGATCTTCTCTTTCTTCTCCTTGTCTTCGGCGGCGTGCGCTTCAGCATCCTGCTGCATCTGCTTGATCTCCTCTTCGGAAAGACCGGAGCCTGACTCGATGCGGATAGAGGTCTCCTTACCGGTGCCCTTATCCTTGGCATGCACGTGCATAATACCGTTGGCATCGATGTCGAAGGTAACCTCGATCTGCGGCATGCCGCGTGGTGCCGGTGCAATCCCTTCCAGATTGAAGAGACCCAGCTGTTTGTTGGCCGAGAAAATCTCACGCTCACCCTGTGCCACCTTGATCGTTACCGCTGTCTGGTTATCCGCCGCGGTGGTATAGGTCTGGCTCTTCTTAGTCGGGATCGTGGTGTTCTTCTCGATGATCTTGTTGAACAGGCCACCCTCCACTTCGATACCGAGAGAAAGAGGCGTCACATCCAGCAGCAGCACATCGGTCACTTCACCGGTCAGTACAGCACCCTGAATGGCAGCACCGATGGCAACCACTTCGTCCGGGTTCACGCCTTTGTGCGGCTCCTTACCAAAGAACTCTTTCACCTTCTCCTGCACCAGTGGCATACGGGTCATACCGCCCACCAGCACCACTTCATGGATGTCGGAAGCTTTCACGCCGGCATCCTTGAGGGCCTGCGCGCATGGCTTGAGAGACTTCTCAACCAGGTCGCCGACCAGGTTTTCGAACTTGGCACGGGTCAACTTGATCAGCAGATGTTTCGGACCGGATGCATCAGCCGTGATGAACGGCAGGTTCACTTCGGTCTGGGTGCTGGAGGAAAGCTCCATCTTCGCCTTTTCGGCAGCCTCTTTCAGACGCTGCAGTGCCAGCTTGTCCTTGGTCAGATCAACACCGTGCTCCTTCTTGAACTCATCAGCCAGATACTTGATCAGCACCTGGTCGAAATCCTCACCACCAAGGAAGGTGTCGCCGTTGGTCGCCTTCACTTCGAAGACGCCATCGCCGATCTCGAGAATGGAGATATCGAAGGTGCCGCCACCCAGATCGTAAACGGCGATCAGGTGGTTCTCTTCAGTCTTATCCAGACCATAAGCCAGCGCGGAAGCAGTCGGCTCATTGATGATACGCAGCACATTCAGGCCGGCAATGGCACCAGCATCCTTGGTAGCCTGACGCTGAGAGTCGTTGAAGTAGGCGGGTACGGTAATCACCGCATCCTTGACCTCTTCACCCAGATAATCTTCAGCGGTCTTCTTCATCTTCTGAAGTGTGATCGCAGAGATCTCCTGAGGACTCATCTTTTTACCATCCGACTCAACCCAGGCATCGCCATTGTCTGCAGCCACAATCGGGTAGGATACCAGCTCGTGATGATGCTTGGTTTCAGCCGAATCAAACTTGCGCCCGATCAGACGCTTGACGGCATAGAAGGTCTTATCCGGATTGGTAACCATCTGACGCTTGGCTGGTGCACCGACCAGACGCTCGTCGCCGGCAAACGCCACAACGGAAGGCGTGGTATTATCGCCTTCACTATTGGCAATCACCTTGGCCTTATTGCCCTCCATGACTGCCACACACGAGTTGGTGGTGCCGAGGTCAATTCCAATTACTTTACCCATTTCATATCTCCTGAATCGGCCTTGGCCGAACAATTTAAAAACTTGCTTACTCACTCTATGGGGTCACCCGATTCGGGTTTCAACCCCCCGACTCTTTTTTATTTCCAAGAGCGCTTTCGGTTTCCAGAATCGTTCCAACCCCACATGATGTGGGGCGGCGAACAGCGTGAGTCGTAAGTGAAGCAAGACCACGCTCTTGCGGAACGATCAAGGTGAAGGGCAGGATGCCCGAAGTCGTATCTATAAAATCAAGCAGGGCCGCTGGAAACCAGTACTTTTGCCGGCCTGATCAATCGACCGTGCAACGTGTAACCGGCCACATGCTGAGCGATCACAGTTCCTTCAGGCTGGTCACTCGGCATCTGTGACAATGCTTCATGTTTATGAGGATCAAACACCTCACCGATCGCATCGATACGCTTGAGCTCAAACTTCTCCATCATCACGTGCCATGCATCAAAAGTAAGCTTCACGCCCTCACGCAACCCGGCCTCATTGCCCTCTTCAACTTCCAGAGCCCGTTCGAGATTATCGACGATGTCCAGAAGTGCCGTAGAGAAACGTTCCACAGCGAATTTGCGTGCATCTTCAATTTCCCGAGCCGTACGTTTACGCAGGTTATCCATCTCGGCATGCATACGCAGAAGCTTGTCATTGAGTCCTGCAATCTCGTCACGGGCCAGCGCAAGTGCATCCTCCTCGCTAACTTCAGCCGTCTCTTCCGTCTCTTTGGCTAGTGTCTCTTCAGCAACATCATCTTTATGTTTGGCGCCCTTGTGCGCATCTTTCTTATGACTCAATGATTTTCTCCTAATTTCTGCCTAACATCCGACTGACCCAGCGAGCTGTACAGTCAACAATCGGCAATACCCGATCATAGTGCATCCGTTTCGGTCCGATTACACCCAATGTCCCGAGCACCCTGCCATCACTCTCATAACGGGAGAGCACCACCGACACCTCTTCCATATCAACCAGTGCATGCTCGTGACCGATAAAAACCTTCACCCCGCGCTCGGATCGCTCCACCTGCTCAACCAGCTTCAACAGATCCTCTTTTTTTTCAAAAGCGGTGAAGAGTGAGCGAACCGTATCGATCACACCGAACTCCGGCATATTCAACAACTGGCTCTGACCACTCAGGATCAGGTCCGTCTTCCCCTCTGTAGGGTCTTCAGTCCACTGTTTCAACTCTTCTAACAGTTGTCGTATCTTGAGCCGGTCCTGCTCTATCTCACGCACGAGACGTTCACGCGCCTGCTGCAGGTCGCATTGAGTAAGCATTTCGGTCAGTTTTCCTGAAATATCATGCAGCTTCTCATCACTCATGCCGTCAGCCCGACGAAGCAGCCGGTTCTGAATCTCACCATCACTGGATACAATCACAGCCAGCACCTGCTCGGACGAGATCGGAACAAGCTCAATCTTTTCAATCCTTTTAAAATCCGGCTCATGAACTGAAACAAGCCCGGCAAAACGGGTTAAACTGGCCAGTTCCGAAGTCGCCTGCTGCAATACCCGGTTGAGGTCACTCCCGTGTGAAAGGTTTGTACCTGCCGAATGAATCATCCGCTGCTCAAGGTCGTTATCCACGACCATCAACGAATCGACAAAATAGCGGAGGCCGCTATCTGTCGGCTTCCGTCCTGCAGAAGTATGCGGGGAACAGAGCAGTCCCATATGCTCCAGATCTGCCATGGCATTACGTATGGAGGCGGAGCTCAAGCCTATCTCACTGTTCTCCGACAGCATGCGAGAGCCGACAGCACTGCCCGTATCCAGGTAGGCTTTTACCACTTCACCGAGAATAAGTTCATGACGCTCTTTCAATGGTTCATCCTGTTATTTTTTAAATTGATAGAATTGGTCGACCAAGCGAGTTGGCACTCTAATGATCAGAGTGCTATTGGCAAATTTGTTTGATGGATGCGGGCATCCTGACCTTACCCTTTGACGTTCCACCGATGATGCGAAATTCCCCAAACGCCTAAAAGCAGGCCATCCATGTCCGACTGGCATCAAAAAGGCATGTTTTTTTTCCGATACTCACGAATCCTGAGGGATTCGTACAACAACCTTGCCGGAGAAGCGCCGCAGAGTTCAGAAACAGATTATATGGAATCCCCTTTTACCCATGGATGGGGGCTTCAACATGCAACCGGAAATCGTATTTTCGATTGCTTCAAAAGGTCGTGGGCAGGATGCTCCGAGACCGTATCTAATGAGTTGACATCAATGCCCCCCGTTTTATACTGCGCCGCCCACCGATTCGGGCTTTTTGATTTTTGATTGATTTTTGGAATGGAGTTTTAACCATGCGTACTTGGACCGTCCGTCCTGGAGACATTGAACGTAAGTGGTATATCGTTGATGCTGAGGATCTAATTCTCGGCCGTCTTTCAACGGAAGTTGCCAAGATTCTGCGCGGTAAGCACCGTCCGCAGTTCACCCCGCATGCTGACTGTGGCGATCACGTGATTGTGATCAATGCCGAGAAGGTAAAAGTAACCGGCCGCAAAGAGGCTCAGAAGACTTACTACCGCCACTCCCAGTATCCAGGCGGCCTGAAGAGCATCACGCTTGAGAAGCAGCGCGAGCGCTTCCCTGAGCGTATCATCGAGTTGGCGGTCAAGGGCATGATGCCTAAGAATCCACTGGGCCGTGCCATGCTGAAAAAGCTGAAAGTGTACGCGGGCAGTGATCACCCGCATGCTGCACAGCAGCCAGAAGCACTGAAGCTGAACTAAGAGTTACGAGGAATTATACAAATGGCAGATACATTTTACCGTGGCACAGGCCGTCGCAAATGCAGCGTAGCTCGCGTCATGCTCAAATCAGGTAAAGGCGAAATCAATATCAATGGTCGTACCGTTGAAGATTTCTTCCCGATCGAAATCATTCGTCAGGAAGCGCTTCGCCCACTGACAGAGGTACAGCTTTCCGGCCGTGTTGACCTTCGCGTTAACGTAAACGGTGGTGGTGTTTCAGGCCAGGCCGGCGCCATTCGTCATGGAATCGCCCGCGCACTGCTGGAATATGATGCGGGACTTCGCCCACAGCTGAAGGCTGCAGGATTCCTGACTCGTGACGCCCGTATTGTCGAGCGCAAGAAAGCAGGCCTTAAAAAGGCTCGTCGCGCGCCTCAGTTCTCAAAGCGTTAATCAAAGTTTTTTACAACTTCCTGAGGGAGGGCCTGGTGCCCTCCCTTTTTGTTTGTAAAAAATGCCCCCATATGACTACACTGAGGGCATGATGCAACCAAAGGGAGAGGAGCTCATCAAAGAGAGAAAACTTGTCAGCCAGTCGCTGTCGCGTTTTCTACTCTTCTCCATGGTTGTTCTGGCATTCTTCTCCATTCTCAACTTCTCACAGGGCCTTGTAACCCTTTCGCTGGTACAGGGATCGGTTCTTCTCACATTGCCCTTTGCATATTCATGGCTGAAGCAAGGAGCGCCTCACGGCATTATCAAACACCTGATCGGGTTTGACACCATGGTGATTTTCGTGCCGCTGATCTTTGTTCCCACCATTGATGATACCGGCATCTACTGGATGTTCGGCTATCCGATGATTGTTCTCTTTTTTCTCGGTGTGCGCTCCGGTTTTCAGTGGACTTTTATCTACTGCCTCACCCTTCTGGCCGGCATCGAACTTGCCCACCAGGGATACCTGACACTTTACCACACCCACATGCAGCTCGGGCTGGCATTTGCCGAAGTGATTATTTTCACGGCTATTGGATACTTCTTTGTGACAGACCGTGAACGTGCCGAAAAGCAACATACGCTGCATCTACACTATCTGGAGAGTGTCGACAGAATTGAACGAGCCCTTCATGCCGATCTGGACCTGGAACGCTCAATGGAGCATGCACTTGGGTGCCTGCTTGATATTTTCAACAGCAGCAGGGCCTGGATGGTCTTCCCCGCCCATCCGGACACCCCCTCCTATCAGGTCCAGTTCGAGAAGTGTAAAGAGGAGTTTCAGGGGAACCTTCCAGCCGGTACTGAGATCCCTTCCACGCCCATGAGTCGTCAAATCTTTCTTGATGGGCTCAAGTCAAATAATGCGGTCTGTTATAGCAGGTTACGTCCTATTCCGGGAGACCCTGAAATTGCCAGGCAGCATTCGATCCGAGCCATGATGGTTATCACCTTGAACAGAGAGGCGGAGGTTCCATGGATGCTGGGAATGCATCAGTGCGACTATGACAGAGAGTGGACAGCAGAAGAGACAAGATTGTTTACGGACATTGCCAAGCGCATAGAAGATGCCCTAAATCAGATGCTTCTCTACCGGGAACTTTCCACATCCGAGCAAAATCTTCGATCAGCTATCAAGAAGGCGGAAGCGGCCAGCCATGCCAAGAGCGAATTCCTTTCGGTCATGAGCCATGAATTACGCACCCCGCTGCACGGCATTATCGGCCTTCAGAACCTCATCTCATCGGACAGCCACAACCTCACCCAAGAGCAACGTGAAAACCTGATGCTGGCTCAACAATCGGCCAAGTCCTTACGCTCGCTGGTTAATGACGTGCTTGATCTGGCAAAAATTGAATCCGGTAACATGGAACTGATTAAAGAACCATTCAACCTCTACGAATGTATTAGAGATGCCCTGATTCCTTTTGTTCATAGTGCGCGCGAAAAGGGTCTTTCACTTAAACTTGAAATGACCAATGCGCCATTATTCATGATCGGAGATGAGTCACGTTTGCGGCAAGTGCTCTTGAACCTTGTAGGTAATGCCGTGAAATTTACCGAACATGGATATGTTTTGGTAACGGTCAACGGCATGGACGACCAAATCTTCTTCTCAGTAAAAGATTCCGGCATTGGTATCCCGAGTGAAAGCATCAAAACCATATTTGAACCTTTCAGGCAAGTCCCTTCGTCTCAACAGCCACAGCAGAGAGGAACCGGTCTTGGAACCAGTATTGTTAAACACTTCGTCGAACTGATGGAGGGTGATATTGAAGTAGAGAGTAAGATCGGTCATGGAACCAGTTTTACCTTTAAAATTCCAAGTGCCACTGTCGATGATGAATTCATTACCCGCTCCATTGATGTATCAACCGAAAATCTAGATCTGATTATCTCATCCGAAATAAGCACCCCTGCCACACCAATAGATGATGACACCTCAGAAATCAAAGCCCTACTGGCCGAAGATGACCCTATCGGACAACGCATCGCCATAAAGCAACTCAGACGGGCGGGTATCCATGTTGATTCGGTTGATAACGGCAATGACGCCTGGGAGAAGCTTCAAAGCGAAAGCTATGACCTCTTACTGACCGACATCCGGATGCCCGGCATGAACGGCATCGAACTGACCCGAAAGATTCGGTCATTAGAAAGCGAATCAGGTAGAACTCGCATGATTATTGTCGGACTCAGTGCGCATGCCCTGGAAGAGGTCGCGAAGGAGTGCAGAGAAGTCGGGATGGATGATTTCATGACCAAGCCTGTTAATCCGGAAGTGATCTTATCAACCATTCTGTCTGCCACATCGAGATCACAGCAGGGGTAATGCATTTACCTTTTCGATTGATGAACATCGCCCTCCATGGCAACTCCTTTACCCGATTAATATTATCAGTAACATGCAAGCACTATGAAAACTTCCGTCGCCATCCTCGGAGCCACAGGTTATACAGGCTCAGAACTTATCCGGTTACTCGAAACCCACCCATACTTTGAGGTGGTTCATCTGGGCGCGCACAGCCAGGCAGGTAAAAGTGCCGGTGAGGTTCTGCCCGGGATCAGTGGCAAAATCGCATCGATGATACTGCAAGCATCCGACGCGGAGCTTGCTGATGACGTCGGACTTGTCTTTACAGCGCTTCCTCATGGAGCCGCAGCAGCAAGTGTTAAAAATGCTCTGGATGCAGGCAAGAAAGTGGTCGACCTCTCTGCCGACTTCAGACACAAGAGCCACAGTACATACAAGGCAGCCTATCAGGCTGATCACCCCTGCCCCGAACTGTTTGAAGAGGCAGTGTACGGATTGACAGAGTTCTCCAGAGATAAAGTGTCCGGAAGCAGGCTCGTCGCCAACCCCGGTTGCTATCCCACCTCCACCCTTCTGCCTCTGGTTCCGCTTCTTCATAGCGGATTGCTTGATAGCAGAAGCATTATTATCGATTCGAAATCCGGAACCTCCGGAGCGGGAAGGTCAGCCAAAACCGGGCTACTCTACTGTGAGATCAATGAGGGCCTCTCGGCATATGGCCTGCCGAGACATCGGCATGCCTGGGAGATGGAGGAGTGGGCAACAGCCTTTGGCCAACAGGATACGAAGGTCAGGTTTGTACCGCATATCATCCCCATGACAAGAGGCATGCTCACCACCCTGCACCTGACAGGTGAGAAGCCGGATAGCTGGCACTCGATCCTTTCAGAGAAGTTTTCCGATGAGATGTTCGTGAACGTCCTGCCACAAGGCACGCTACCTTCCACCCAGGGCGTGAAAGGTAGCAACCGGTGTGATATCGGCATCGTCGTCATCGGTGAGCAAGAGGCTGTTGTAGTCAGCTGCATCGACAATCTGCTCAAGGGCGCTTCCGGTCAGGCGGTTCAAAATGCAAACCTGATGTTCGGATTTGAAGAACAGTTGGGACTCTCAGCAACTGCACTCTGGCCATAAAGTTCCACCATGGATTTACGCCAACGACTCAGGAAGATGATTGTCGAACCACGACAGGTGATGCTTCTGGACAGTCATGGAGGGAAACAGACACGGAATATAAAAATTCGTCCCGTCTCAATCATTCTCTTTATTCTCGCACTATTTTTAATCGCCTTCGTCCTTGGCTCCCGCCTTGTCCCAGGTAACAGTGCCCAATCACTTATTCCACAACATATTCAGCTTCAGCAGCAGTATGCCCAGCTCCACAGCGAGCTTGCTGAAGCGAATGCCTTGAATGACCTCAAGGAGCAGCAGCTCGAAAGCATGAAGCAGGAGTTACTGACACAGCAGAGCAACAACAGTGAGCTTATTAAGCGCCTACGCATGTTTGAAAGCATTCTGGAGGCGAGAAAGGCGAATGGACTTCAGCTCTTGAGCGCAACGGCTAAGTGGACTGACAGAGAGAGCATCCAGTACAATCTGACTCTGGTTAAGGGGGGGAACTACCCAAGATACCTCTCCGGACATGTTCAAATATCCGCTCAATCCCCTGAGATTGAACCCGTTGAAATCAAACTTGAAAACCAGAAAACCAAGTTGCCATTTCGTATCGAAACCCATACATTCCTGCGTGGCTTGGCCAAGTGGGAACAGGATTGGCATCCGGATAAAATTCTGGTTGTTGTGTTCAATCACAGAGGTAAAGAGCTGTTGCGAACCGAAATTGCACTGGAAGGAGCTCCACTATGATGCGCAAAAAAGATGACACCCCGAGAACAGCTTCGGAGCACCAACATATCGACACACTGATAGGTGTCCATTCATCTTTTACCGGAGAACTGGCCTTTGAAGGAGCTGTCCGCATTGATGGTAAATTTGACGGCAACATCCGCTCCACAAAAGACGGCACGCTGATTATCAGCCATGGTGCCGAAGTGTCCGGTGAAGTTCATGTTCCAAACCTTATTCTACACGGCCTGATTAAAGGCAACGTCCATACTGGCAAGAGCCTCAGGATTGGTGAAACCGGCTGCATCAACGGTGATGTGGAGTACCGGGTTATTACGCTGGCTGAAGGTGCGGCTGTTAACGGTCGCTGCTCAAGAATCACCGACCAACAGGCCGCCACTGCGCCCCAAAAAGAGCATCAGTCACCTGTTAAAGAGACCGCGCCAGCTACAGCATGATCTCAGCCTACCGTCACTGGAACCCTGTAATTGCTGATTCTGCATTTGTTGCAGGCTCGGCAGAGGTGATAGGACGGGTTACTGTCGGCAACGATTCCAGCATTTGGTACCAAGCGGTTCTTCGCGGCGACGTTCACGATATTGTCATTGGTGAACGCAGCAACATTCAGGACCACTCAACCCTTCACACCAGCCACGGGGTTTCACCCTGCGTCATCGGTGATGATGTTACTGTCGGCCATCGGGTTATTCTGCATGGCTGTGAAGTTCAGGATGATTCTCTGGTCGGTATGGGTTCTATTGTAATGGATCAGGCGGTCCTGGAATCGGGATGCTTTTTGGCAGCAGGCTCTCTGGTGCCAGAACGCAAAGTGCTGCGTGGCGGCTATCTCTATGCCGGATCGCCTGCCCGTGAAATACGGGAACTGACTGATGAGGAGAGGGCCTTTCTTCACCGCTCAGCAACGCACTACGTCGAGCTTTCCAAAACCCATCGGTAACCATGTCTGATAAGGATAGCGACGTCCACGCGTCCATCGACATCGGTTCGAATACATTCCGCCTTCTGATTGCACGCCCATCATCGGTTTCTGATAACGGGCAACCATGGCAGGAGATCGCCTACAGCCACTGTATTGTCCGGCTCGGCGAGGGGCTTCACACCTCGGGAAAACTCTCCAATGCAGGAATGGAACGGGCCGTTCAGGCGCTCAAAAATTTTAAAACCCTTCTAGATAAGCATCGGGTTCAGGCCGAACAGGTTCATGCGGTAGCGACTGCCGCCGTCCGTGAAGCAACCAACGGCCTCGGTTTTCAACAACGCGTTGAATCGGAGACGGGGATCCGTATCAGTATCATTGATGGTGACACCGAAGCTGCCAGGTCACTTATGGGGGCAGCATCGGTTCTCCATCCGGAAACCCGTAATGACATGCTTCTCTTTGACATCGGCGGCGGAAGCACAGAGTTCATCCGGGTTAACCATGGAAAAGTGGTCGATGCCATCAGCCGGAAGCTGGGTGTCGTCCGACTCGTCGAGGCATACCTGCAAAGCGATCCACCTTCGGACGAAGATTTTAACGCCATGAAAGAGAGCGTTCATTCCCATCTGAAAGCGATCGAGGCGTATTGGCAACAAACAAACCCGAACACCCCGAATTTCATGGTTGGAACTGCCGGAACTGTCACCACACTGGCTGCAACAGAGATGAATCTGGTTCCTTACAATGCCGGGCGGGTCAACAACCACAAGATCAGCCAGCGATCCTTTCAGAAACTACGCAACCGTTTGCTCGGCATGAACCACGAAGAGCGCCAACATGTTCCGACCATTGAGGCGGGGCGTGCCGACCTGATTATCGCCGGTCTTGCGATTCTCGAAGCCATGATGGAAAAGTGGGACTACAGTGACTTTATAACCGTAGATGCAGGTCTGCTTGAAGGAAACTGGCTGGCCAGTTACGACCCCCCGGAAAAATAGGTGTCGGCCCTGAGCTGCGTTTCATCCATGGCGTGCTGTACACGTGCCAATGCATCTTGCATGTCTGCATCGGCTTCAACTTCAACCTTTTCACCGAACACGAAAACGCCCCTGGTGAAAGGCTTCGGAATATAAAAATGATCCCATGACGAGGTAACCCGCCAATGCGCTCTGGTTGCCCATATGACAGGCTGAACAGGCAGTGCTGTTTTCATTGCCAACTGCACGGTTCCGAGCTGAACCTTTTCACGAGGCCCTTTAGGACCATCGGGCGTAATGCCGAAATCACAATGTTCTTCTCTGGACTTACGCACCATCTGCAACAGTGCTTTTGCACCGCCGCGTGTCGAAGAGCCACGAATGGTTCGAAACCCCATCAACTGCAGTGCATCAGCAATATACCCACCGTCCCTGTGTTCTGAGATCAAGGCATAACCCCTGCAACCTTTCAATCCAACGCCCATCATCAACAACCGTGCATGCCAGAAAGCAAAAATATGGCGTTCTGAATTGTTAGCATCATAACGCTCACCGACATACTCCCAACGAATGGTCATCTGGAGAATTTTACATATTAATAAGATGACTCTCGGAACAATCCAGCCAAGAAAATGCTGCTTCACACAAACCTCAAACCTGCGGCTCCTGCGACTCAAACTGCATATGATAGAGTTCGGAATAGAGCCCGCCCTGAGCAAGCAAATCGTCATGCCCACCCATCTGAGCCACGCCACCGCCATCTAGCCGCTACACCAGAGCCTCCCGGTCCAATCTGACGCTTGGAGGAGGAGCCCCCACCTACACCGTCATTGCCAGAGGAGTCCTTGGAGACGGAGCGTCGCCGGACACCATCCGCACCGC
>JBNKZS010000004.1:0-10937 GCA_050301755.1 Mariprofundaceae bacterium | reverse complement strand
CAGTGCGCCCCTGCATCAGGCGGTCGATGGCCTGCTGTACGAGCCGTTCAGACTCGGTATCAAGACTACTGGTGGCTTCATCAAGAATCAGGATCGGAGCATTTTTCAACAGTGCGCGAGCCAGAGACAAGCGCTGGCGCTGTCCGCCTGAAAGAATGACACCACGCTCACCTATCAGGGTATGGTAGCCCTCTGGAAGCTTCTCGATAAACTCGTGTGCATTAGCTGCTTTGGCAATCGTTTCGACAGTGGCCTGGTCAACATCCGAATGGCCGTAGGCGATATTGTTCAAGACGGTATCGTTAAACAAAATCACATCCTGTGTAACCAGTGCAATCTGCTCGCGCAGCGATGACTGGCTAACCTCGCGCACATCCAGTCCGTCAATCAAGATCCGTCCTTCAGTGGCATCCATAAAGCGCGGCACCAGATTCGCCAGGGTGCTCTTGCCCGCTCCACTGCGTCCGACCAAAGCCACAATCTCACCACACCCGACCTCAAAAGTGACATCGCTCAATACATTCTTTTCGGTTTCCGGATAACGTAACCCGACATGTTCAAATACAACCTGCCGTTCAAAGGGTGGCATAACAACAGCGTCGATGGCATCCGTCACAGCCACAGGTTCATCCAGCACCTCGAAAATCCGTTCGGCAGAAGCTAGCCCCTGTTGGATCTCATTGTTGGCACGGGACAAGCGTTTTACAGGTTCATACAACATAATCAGTGCAGCCAAAAATGACATCAATGTTCCCGGCGTGGTCTCTCCACTCGCCACACGCATACCGCCATAATACAACACCCCTGCGATGCCGAATCCTGCGATCAACTCCATAATCGGAAACGATAGCGCATGCACACGAAACATACGCATCTGGTGTCCAAAGAAGGCCTCTGTCAATTTGTTAAACCTCGACTTTTCGTACTCTTCCATTCCGAAAGCCTTCACGACCCTGATACCACCCACTGTCTCCTCAACCAGACTGGAGAACTCACCCATCGAAATCTGCCCCGCCATACTTGCCTTACGCATCTTTCGACCGAATTGTACGATCGGATAGAGAATCAAAGGCACAACGACCAAAGACATGATCGCCAGCATCCAGTCGCGGACAAACACCACCACCAGCAAAAATGCAATCGTCATTGAGTCGCGCATCAACGCTGCGACTGAGGAGCTGACAGCCGCCTGTACCAGCGTAACATCATAGGTGATGCGCGCCATCAGTTCGCCGACTTTGCGATGAGAGAAAAAGGAGAGGGATTGCCCGACCAGGCGGGTATACAGCGCGTTGCGTAAGTCAAAAATGACACGCTGGCCAATAAACCCCATCAAATAAGCCTGTCCGTAATAAGCAATGCCTTTGATTACATATAAAACGATAATGACCAATGGAATGATATATATCATTTTGGGGTCCGCCCCCCCAAGAGCTCCATCCAGTGCATCTTTCAACATCCAGGCAAGCCCTGCGGTACACGCAGCAAGAACAGCCATACATAGCATCGAGACAGCAAGCCTGCCGCGATATGGGATCAAGAACTGTAAAAGTCGTTTATAAAGTGGTGGCATGTTTGGTGTTTAGCAGCTGGACCTGCTCTTCCTTGCTAGAATTCAGATTCGCAGCCATCTCTGCAGTTGTAAGCCCGGCCATAACAGGAAACCCGCCATCCATCGAAGCCTGGTTCAAACGACCCTGTCGACGAAGAAAAGAGATACTGGAGTTAAGCAGGGCACTGACAAGCTTCTTCTGATGCGAACGGGATCGAAGCAGTCGTTCACGACTTGGATTGGAGATGAAATCCAGCTCCACCAGAACACTTGGCATCTCCAAAGCTCCAAGCACGGCAAACCTTGCCCGCTTTGGTTCATCATATTTGACAGGCCCTACACCTTTAAAGTCCTTCAAAATCGTTTCAGCCAAAAGGTAGGCGCTATTTAAACTGTCCCGCTTAGCCATATCCCCCAGGATCATATGAACTGTAGGGTCATCCACCTCTCCCGAATCAAATCCACCGATTTGATCCGAAGCGTTCTCACGTGCGGCCAAAGCTGCAGCAACCTTGTCAGGAGTCGCGCCACGTTCGGAGAGCGTATAAACACTTGCTCCCTTCACTGTTCTGTTTTTTACCGCATCAGCATGAATACTTATCATCAGGTCCGCCCTTGCTCGTCTGGCCAGGGTCACCCGTTTTCTTAAAGGAACAAAATAATCACCATTGCGAATCAGTACCGCTCGCATTCCTGGTCGTGAGTTGATCCTGTTTGCCAGAGCTTTCGCCACAGCAAGGGTCAGCTGTTTTTCCTGCAATCCATTTCTGCCGATCGCCCCTGGATCCTCTCCACCATGCCCGGCATCGACTGCGATGATCACCTCTTTCTTTGAACGCAGTTGATCTGCCGTCATCACACTGCTTTCAGAGCTGCCTTCATCTGCTCGCAAAAGGTCAACGACCAGTCTGTGTGGCTTGCCCTGCATCGGCTTCAATAAAAATGATCGGGGTTTAACCTTCTCTTTTACATCCAGCACAATCCGCAAAACGCCTTTTTCCGGCGATCCGTGGCGAACACTTGAGATTACCGGATCGGGTATTTCAAGCCGGTTCAGGTCGGCCTTTAAACGCACTCCCTCAACATCGATCACAATCCGTTCCGGATGATGTAGAGGAAACACCTTGTAATTGATACTCTTATTCAAATCGAACACGAGGCGAGTGTGATCCGGCGCCGTCCATAATCGGACATCATTGATAGTGGAGGATTGTGCCAAAGCAACGGGCTGAACCAACCATAGCATGGCCAGAAACATAAAACCGAATCTTGATAGGTTTGCGACCAACTTCATGATGATGTTATCCTCACCTCAGCGGTTCACTTTGCAAGTCCTCATCCTGCTGTGATGACTCAACCTGATCCTGTTGCACGATCAATGCCGCAAACAGCAGTCCGACAATAATCATAAACGGTTCCATAATACGAACAATAATAAACGTATTGGCACCAACAGCATGCACCAGCAACCCGGCAAAACCACAGAGTGCCCCCAATGCAACACCCTTAAACGTCTGGTCTTCTATCTCCCCATAACATTGGCGAATCAACACCCAAATCCGTCGCAGGAACCACAAGAACAGCACAAGCCCGATCAATCCTGTCTCCAACAACACTCTCGGATATTGCGCATCCAGAAATGCGCCACCTGTTACGCCAACACCCAGCATCGGATTGGCAGGAAACTGTTTGGTCAGCACATCTTCCCAGGACTTCAAACGTTCCGTAGTCGATGTGTCGATTTTCAGCCCCCCAACCTTGAGCTGACCCGGTTCTTCGGCCTGGTTGAAAGTAAACATGACACGATCGACCACATTCTGAGGCAACACGACAGGGGCCAAGACAAGGCTGATCAAAGCCGCAACGATAAGAAAGCGCTTTTTCTCGGAATAAAAGAGAAATGCACCCATCGCTATCACAAATGAGAGATAAGAACTTCTTGATTCGGTGAATACAAACGGAACAATAATAACTCCCATCATCACCAATAAGATTAAGCGCCGCTTGCCCTTGGGTGTATACAGAAAAATACCTAGCACCAATGAAAACATCATCATCAGATATCCGCCAAAGGTATTGGGCTCACCCTCCGAGCCTTCAAATGGCGCTGACACTCGTGCTCCCGAGGGAATCTGACTCAATCCCACCAGGCTCGCCAGAAAGCAGGTAAACAGCATGACAATGAGAAAGCGTTTGATTGTTTCATGGTCGTGAAGATGGTTAACAACCATGTAGAAGAGTAAAAAATATTCTAAATACTTCAGTACAAAGAAGAATCCGTATGCTCCAACCTTACCATAATAGAAACCGATCAGTGTCGAAAAGAAGGTGATCATCCAGTACCAGGCAATAGGCTGGTTGATCGGCGTCGCTCTTACTGACCCGAGTTCCTTGTAGATCGCCATACGGAAGAACCATGTCAGACAAACCAGCGTCAGAAGAATATCATCGAGTCGAATAGTAACACCACGAGACTCTGTCGTTGTAACCCGTCCGGAAGCCAAATCTGCAGCAGTGCCTCCGCCGAAGGTAAGTTCAGGTGACAACAGTGTTGCAAAAATGAGTAGATATAGCGTCAACTCGACACTGGTGAACGCCACAACAATGATCATCAGGGCTGCCACCAGAAGTACAGGGCCACGCACCTCCCCCGGTGCAACCATATAGGCCGCGTAGAGCAGCAGCATTGTTAACACAAAGGTTATAAGAACGGAGGGTGGAAACGGAACCCGAATCGACTGAATACTCAGCTTTTTGGCCTCACTACACTTTGATCCTGACTATCCACAGGACGATAATCCTTGTTGTATGGTTGTTGAAATTGTTCCGAACATGATTTCACACCAACGATAATGAGTGCTGCAACCGCTGATATGGCCAACACTGCCATGATGCGATGCATCCGCCGTTTGCTTCTGCGAAGCCTATCAAGATCCTTCTGCACTTAACCAGTCACAGGCCGATGCGACAAGATAATCTTTTATCTATCATCTCTAACCACCAAGCCTCTTTTGAATTATTTTAAGCAGTTGTCGACCCTTCTTCTCAGCCAGGTCAATATATTTCCACACCGCCCCTTTACGAAGCTTCTCATCCTTACCATAACTGTAAGCATAATAACGATTCATCTTGTACGTTGAGTAATCAGCCGACAGCTCTCCACGCACACCATTCAATACAACGCCCAGAACCTTGCCGCCTACACTTTCAATATTTGATTTAACGCGTTTCAGCGCTCCACGAACTACTGAACCGATATGATAGACAAGCAGGACACCGTCGACTTTTGAGGCAAGAATCGTTGCATCGGTCGTATGCAGCATCGGCGGCATATCAATCAGGACCATATCATATTCCTGACGCGCCTCTTCCAGAAGCTTGGACATTTGGGGTGCAGCCAGAAGATCTGGGGGGTTGGCCGCCACTCTACCGCAAGTCAGGATATCCAGTTGATCAAGACCGGGCGTCAGAAGAGCCTGATCAATGCCCATATCTCCCAACATCACATCAGAAAAACGTTTAACCGCATCCTGCCATTCGGTTTGACCAAGCAGGCATTCGCTCAATCCAGGGTCCCGTTTCAGACCGAACGTATGGTGCTGCATAGGTTTTCGCATATCACCATCAATAAGAAGAACTCGAGCCCCCTGCTGAGCCACAACAACGGCGAGGTTGGCTGTAATCGTACTTTTACCCTCTTTCACGGTAGAGCTTGATACCAGAATGACCCGATGATCCCCCGTCTGCGAATAGAGAAGATTCGTTCTCAGGCTTCGATACGCCTCAGCGATCGTCGATGGGGGAGAAAAGTGGCTGATCAGACGAATCTGCCTCTCAAGGGCATGACCGCTGGTCACCAGCTCCTCCACACCGGAAAAGAGTTCCATCGCTTCATCATGCGTCAGATGCGGTACAAAACCGATGACCGGAACTTCCAGGAAGCTCTCCACTTCTTCAATAGTCCCAACAGATGTATCCATTGCTTCCAGAACGAGGGCAATAATCAAACCAAGAACCAAGCCAAGAATCAAACCGGCCATCGCGGTCTGGCCCGTCCGCACCGGATTGACCCGCATATATGAGAGCATCGCCGGACGAACGAGAGAAACCTCCTGAACCTTTTCCGCCTCCTGAATCAGCACTTCCTGATATTTTTTCTCCAGCAGGTCGAAAAGCTCCTCATTGATACGGACTGTCCGCTTCATGCGCTCCAACTCCAGAGCCTGCTCGGGCAACCCCTGATACTTCCTCTCGGCCTGATCCATACTATCTTGAAGATCCTGCATACGGCGCTGAGTCAGGCCGACCTGCTTATCAAGTTCACTCACCATACTTTCGAGAATGTCGGATGCCTGCATCCGAAGCTCCTGAACCTGAGGATGTTCATCGGTAAAACTGGTAGCCAACTCTGTACGTTTGAGGGCCATCTCTACGAGACGTTTGTTCAGCTCATCAAAATAGGTGCTCACTTTTCCAGAAACGGTCACAGCCTGATAATCCCAGCTTCCCTTCTTCACCCTTTCACGCAACTGTTTCAAAGCAAAGGCAAGGTCGTTCAGGTGTGAAACCGATTGCCTGTACTCCTGCTCCATATCAGAAATTACACGCGACATGACATCTGAATCGGTATTGCTCAGAGAGAGGTTATGGAGCTGCCGGTAGTCCCGAACGGCTTCTTCAGCCTTTTTCAATCGATCACCAACAATCACCAGCTGTTGCTGAATAAACTTCTTGGCCTCAAAAACCTGCTTGTTCTTCTCTTCAATATTAAAAATCTTGAACTCATCGGCCACGGCTTGAGCAAGATCCCTGGCAAACTCGGCACTGGTTGAAATAACGGCAATATCAATAATACCGCTATCACCATCCTGAGTAGCGGTGATCCCATCTTTCAGACTCAGAACCTCATCGATGTAATCCGGGTTGGCTCGCACCTCTTCCGGCGTCAACTCCTGAGGAATCATCCCCATCCGTTTGGCAACACGCTCCATCAGGGCGTAAGACTGGACAACTGCCAAGTGCGTACTCATATCACTCTGGGCACGATATGTCCTGCCACGCAACAGCAGGTCTGCCATATTACTCGCCTGCTCGACTTTTACCGAGGCACTGGCACTAAACAGCGGTGGTGGCTGATTGACCCAGGTAAACAACCAGCTGAAAACGCCCATGGAGATCGCACAGAAAACGATAATCCATCTGCGACGAAGAATAACCTGCCAATACTCTTCCAGATTGAGTTCGTAACCGCTGTTTGCTGCTGCCTTCGCCATGTTTATAACTGCTTTGAAAGCACTCTGAGTGTCTGCAGCTGATACATCATGTTTATTGGCTGCATAATCAAACCGAGTGAAGGATTAATATCCTGTATGAATTTGTTCCAGTTAGCGATCGGGCGCGTTGGAATTATCAGAACGTCCTTGTCCCGGAGAGCCAGGTTCTGGGTCAGGTCTCCCTGCTCCATAAAACGTTCGAAATTGACAGCAAGTATCTGCGGTGAATCGCGATCAGCTCGGATAATGCGAATATCCGGCAAATAGGCATCCTTACCCAACCCGCCACTCTTGGCGATCGCATCAAGAAAACGGATATCTCCGTTAAATTCAACAATGCCGGGCTTCGCAACATCGCCCAGTACATAGACCTGTCGTTTTGACTGTGCCAGAGAAGGAATAAAGATGGTATCCCCATGGTCAATCATCGCATTTTCTGCCCAGTCGCCCTGCTTGATTGCGCGATCAAGATTCAGCACGACCGTCTTACCGTTTCGAATAATCTGAACCTTTGTCAGATCGGCATCCTTACCAGGGCCACCGGCCCGGGAGAGAAAATCAACCAGGCTCTCCTTGCCGGATACAAAATAGGTGCCCGGGCCGGTCGGCTGGCGGGTAAGGTTCTGCACCTCACCAAAGATACTGACTGTTTTACTGTGCGCTTTTAAGACCTGCACATCGACACGCGGATGACGCTCATACTTGGAAAGCACCTGCGTAACATGGCGATCTATTTCCCTCGGTGTCAGCCCTGAAACCTGAAGTGCCTCCTGATATGGAAGGGAGACCGTCCCGTCAGTCTGTACGGTCACCTTATGCTCGGTTCCCTTTCCTCCCTGCCAGAAAGTCATAGACAACTCGTCCCCTGCCCCGACTTTATAGCCTGCAATGCCGTCAATCATCTTGAATATCTTATTCTCATCGACATGAAAGAGATCACGATTCACCTTATTGCCGGATACTTCTGGCAAACTGACTGACTTAACTTCGAAAGCACGGACGAACACTCTTCGATTCTGTTGCAAGGCAATAGGATCCGTCCCCTCAGGAAGAGGGTCTGCATCTCCGAGAGCCTTGATCTCTACCGCTTCTTCCCTGACACCATTGGATAGCAACCACCCTGCTACAGCCTCTCCGCGGGCCAGCGAAAGCGCTGCATTATTGGGATAGAGATCAGAGTGGATCGGGCGGATATCAGCCCGCCCTTCGATTTCAAACCGAACCTTGCTGACATCATGATCAAGTCCGGAAAACCAGCGTTTCAACCCTTCTAAAGCGTTTTCATTAATAGTGGCTGAGGCTGAATCGTAAAAGACTGAGTGTTTCTCACCAATCGCTTTTCCAACAAAACTCTGTTTTTCTATCGGTGCCGCCTTCAAACCGGACCACACTTCTACGCCGCCATCGCCTCTGACCGCTGCAATATCCAGACGACCGACATTCTGCACATCGCCCAAATCTAGGGAGTGGTAGACACCGTAGTTGGGCACTACGCCCGGCTTGGCTACAAAAGCATACCCGTTCCAGCTCCAGACACCGATGCCCTGTCCGTCACTTGATGTAGCCACAAGCTCACGGTGAGTATCACCGTCCAGATCACCAACCTTAACATCAGACCAGGTGCCCTTATGGGCCACTGTCTGCAATTTCCATTTCAAACCGTTCAACCAGAGCGCAATACCCTGCTGATAAAGGCCGGCCACAATATCAAGCCTTCCATCACCATTCACATCCGCAATCGCCACGGACTCTGCATCAGTCGTAGTTGAAAAAACCTCGGGCTCCCATCGTCCCGTTCCATCACCGTACCAGACCTGCACGCCACCCAGCTGTTGCCAATGGTCGCCCCTTTTAGCAACATCAGCACCAACACCCCTGCGCCTTGATGAGACGATGTCCGGATTACCGTCTCCGTTAATATCTCCGACTGCCAAACCGGTGAATATGCCTGAAACCATCGGCCCCATCACGCCCATCCAGCCTCTCTGCCCATCATTCAGAAAAACGTAGATGCCGCCGTCGGTTTCACTGTCAGACTTGGCGGCCACCACGTCAGGCCAACCATCGTGATTCACATCCACCAGCTTCACATCATGATAGATTCCACCTTCAACAGGCACGGATTGCAGTCTCCACTCATCGGAGCCGGTATCATTTTCCCATACCTGTAGACCCTTCTGGTCTCCTTCGCCACCAATCAGAATCTCTGGAACCTCAGCGCCATCAACATCAGCTACGGCAAAAGACCTGGGCTGCATACTTGTGGTCGGCCCGGACTTCATGGTCCAGTTTCCGTTACCATCACCAAGTTCAACGTAGAAACCTTCTGCAGAACCCCGGCTGCCGACAAGAAGATCAATATGACCATCCTGATTGAGATCAGCAAAACGAACGGCCCGCGACTCAAAAACATGCTGGGGGCCGATATTATGCATGCTGTAAGATGGAAGCGGAGAGTGCTTGTGTTGTAGAGACATGGTCGGCTGAGGCACAGTCGCACGACATGCAGAAAGCACCAACAAAGTAGCGCAGAGTGCCAGAAGCATTTTATTGGCTGAAAAACCGTTCATACTGGAGGGGAATAAACTATATTCTTCTTTGTTTGTCAAGGATTTACGCTACTTTCAGAATGAACTACATCAGCATATGCAATCTTTCTTACTGAAAAGGCGAAAGAAATTGACATGAGGGATCATCCTTTTCATATTATTGCTGAAGTGACACTATGTGATCAGCATCACCCGATAAAAGTGATCCAGATCACACCATATCGCTGCAAAAAAGGTGGAGGGGGGGATTAACATCCTGCCGCTTACTTTATACGGAAGGTGAACATGTATCTTGAGCATTGGGGATTAAACGATTTCCCTTTCGAAAACGTAACCAATCCTCAGTACTACTACCAGTCATCAGGGCATAAAATCCTGTGTGAAGACTTACAGGATGCCATTCTTCGTCGCAAAGGAGCCATTGTTCTGACTGGTGATATCGGCTGTGGAAAGTCGACCATTTCACAGCGCATCCTGCTCAACATCCCTGAAGAGCAGTTCGACATTGCCCTGATCACCTACTCCCGCCTTACGCCCATTGAGATGCTCAATGAGATTAGCCAACAGCTTGGCCTTCCTGTTTCCCAGGACAAAAACACCGTCCTGAGATCACTGCAACAGCACCTGTCCAGCAATGCTGAATCGGGTCGAGGTACGCTTATCTGCATTGATGAAGCCCAAAGCATACCAACACTGGCAACATTCGAAGAGCTGCGCCTGCTATTGAATTTTCAACTTGGCAACCACTTCCTCATATCCTTGTTGTTTGTCGGCCAACCCGAACTACAGAGAAAAATCGCCAAACTTCCCCAGCTTCAGCAGCGCATAGCGTTAAACCTTAACCTGAGTCATTTCGACCTCGAAAACAGCATGCACTATATCCTGCACCGCCTTCGCAAAGCCGGTTGCAGCCGCCCCATTCTTACGCGCCAGGCAATCACCGCCATCCATCGCCACACCAGCGGCGTACCAAGGCGCATTAACCATTTAATGGATCGCTGTCTTCTTGTGGGCAAGCGAGAAGCCGCCCCGCTGATTGACAGCAAGCTGGTCGCAGCCACCATGCAACGGTATCCTTGCTGACATGGCAAAGTACATTGACCTATTACGACAGCACCAGAAGAGCTCAAAAAAGCTGTCCGTACCTGCATCGAAAACTTCGGACCATACAGAGTCCGATGACATTCAAAGCCATCATACCGACCTTGAATCGATGATTGCCGATGAACCTGATTTTACCGGTGAAGAGCACCCTCCAATCGATGCCTTCTCAAGCAATCCACTACTGGCTGATGAAGAGGAGAGCGCGTATAAAGAGACTGCTGAAGAAACGATAACTGAGACCAGCCCCCTTCTTCAGCCCAGGTCATCAGGCAATCACATCAACATATCCTCTTGGCTAACGGCTTGTGCCCAGCTGACCGCCCGGTTATTTAAGTCGGCCAGCACCAACAGTGTTGGCGACCTGCATCCGCTCATCAACCAGCTCAACACCCTCCTTGAACTTCTGGACAAAGATGAAAAGCTCATTGACGTTCTGGAGCTGGAAGTATCAACCCGAGA
>JBNKZS010000003.1:0-68505 GCA_050301755.1 Mariprofundaceae bacterium | reverse complement strand
GCAGGTCTACCCTAAAGCCGCCCGCGGCAAGATCGATGCGGAAGCGCCGACAGCTGATCGTCTTGGCCAGCTGGCTAAAGCACTGGGCAAGGATATTAAAGAGCTGCGCGTTTTCATTCTCGACAAACCCCGTCATCAGGAGCTGATTCGTGACGTCTATGCATGCGGTGCCAAAGTTCGTCTGGCTACCGATGGTGACGTGAACGGAGCGATTCAGGCTGTGCTGAACATGGGTTCCGACGCCCTCTTCGGTATCGGCGGTACGCCGGAAGGGATTGTAACAGCGTGTGCCGCACGTGCGATGGGTGCCGAGATGTTCGGTCGCATGGCGCCACAGAAAGATTTTGAGATTGAGCTTTGCAAGAAAGAGGGAATCGATACCAAGCGTATCCTGACCCGTGATGAGCTGGTCACCAGCGATGATGTGATGTTCATTGCCACCGGCCTGACCAGCGGCGCCTATGTGCACCATGTCAAAACCGGCAACGATGAAGCTGGCCGTTACATGACCACTGATACCGTTGTTCTTTCAGGTTCAGTCGGCAATATCCGCCGCGTTCAGACGACACTTCACGTCTGATCTGTTCGGCAGGTTGGCCGGTTAAAATTGGTCACCCATCCATAAGCCAAACTTATGGAAAAGATAATAGGTATTAATTAGATATTATGCATTCCGAAGGTAGTGTGCGATATCTTTTTAAATATAAGAGACTTTTAAAATATTGATTTACAAAGAGGATAGCATATGAGCAACGCAGACCGTAGACACTTGGCAAACGCCGTCCGCGCACTCGCGATGGATGGTGTTCAGAAAGCTAATTCTGGTCATCCAGGCGCACCAATGGGCATGGCGGATATCGCCGAAGTACTTTGGAACGACTACATGAAACATAATCCGAGCAACCCTAAGTGGGCTGACCGAGACCGTTTCATCCTCTCAAATGGTCACGGCTCTATGCTGATCTACTCTCTGCTGCATCTGACTGGCTACGATCTGGGTATCGAAGATCTTAAACAGTTCCGCCAGCTTCACTCTCGCACACCTGGTCACCCGGAGTATGGTTACGCACCGGGCGTTGAGACCACGACCGGCCCATTGGGGCAGGGCATCACCAATGGTGTCGGCATGGCACTGGCTGAAAAGACGCTGGCTGCTCAGTTCAACAAGCCGGGCCATACCATTGTTGACCACAACACTTATGTATTCCTCGGCGACGGTTGCCTGATGGAGGGTATCTCTCATGAAGCATGTTCACTGGCCGGCACACTTGGCCTGGGCAAGCTGATTGCATTCTGGGACGACAACGGCATCTCGATTGACGGCCATGTTGAGGGCTGGTTCTCTGATGACACCCCTGGTCGTTTCGAGGCATACGGCTGGCAGGTGGTTCGCAATGTTGACGGCCATGACGCCGCCGAGATCAAGGCTGCTATCGAAACCGCAAAAGCTGAGCCTAACAAACCAACTATGATCTGCTGTAAGACTGTGATCGGCTTTGGCTCTCCAAACATGGCTGGCACGCACGACTGCCATGGCGCAGCTCTGGGTCACGAAGAGATTGCACTGGTTCGTAAAGAACTGGGCTGGGAATACGAACCTTTCGAAATCCCTGAAGATGTATATGCGGGCTGGTCTGCAAAAGATTCCGGAGCAGCTTCAGAATCAGACTGGGATGCACGTTTCGCTTCCTACGCTTCAGAATACCCTGAAGAGGCTGCTGAGTTCACGCGTCGCATCAATGGCGACCTGGCTTCTGACTGGGAAGCTGGCGCAGATGCTTTCATTGCTGAAGTAGTTGCCAAGGGTGAAACCATTGCCTCACGTAAAGCTTCTCAGAATGCGATTGAAGGCCTGGCCAAGATCACGCCTGAATTCCTCGGCGGTTCTGCTGACCTGGCTGGCTCCAACCTGACCCTCTGGTCCGGGGCCAAACCTGTAATCAAGGATCCTGCCGGCAATTACGTCAACTACGGTGTACGTGAGTTCGGCATGGCTGCAATGATTAATGGTGTTGCACTGCACGGCGGTTTCGTACCTTACGGCGCAACCTTCCTGATGTTCTCTGAATATGCTCGCAACGCCCTGCGCATGGCGGCACTGATGAAGGTTCGCCACATCGAAGTTTTCACCCATGACTCTATCGGTCTGGGCGAAGATGGTCCTACTCATCAGCCGGTTGAACAGACTGCGACCCTGCGCATGATCCCTAACATGGATGTATGGCGTCCTTGTGATGCAGTTGAATCAGCTGTCTCGTGGAAAGTTGCCATCCAGAATCAGACTGGCCCGACCTCACTGATCTTCTCACGTCAGAACCTGCCTCATCAGGAGCGTACGGCTGAGCAGATCAAACTGATCGAGCGTGGCGGTTACATCCTGAAGGACTGTGACGGCACACCGGATGCAATCATCATTGCAACAGGCTCTGAAGTCTCTCTTGCCATGGAAGCAGCTGCTGCTTCTGACAAGAAGATTCGCGTCGTTTCCATGCCATCAACCAATGCTTTTGATAAGCAGGATGAAGCCTACAGAGAGTCTGTTTTGCCGTCCTCAGTCACTGCACGCGTTGCTGTAGAAGCAGGTGTAACCGGTTTCTGGGCAAAATATGTTGGCCTGAACGGTAAAGTTGTCGGCATCGACACTTTCGGTGAATCAGCACCTGCTGGTGAGCTGTTCAAAATGTTTGGTATTACAACTGAGGCCGTTGTCGCAGCTGTAAACGAAGTAGCTTAAATTAATAAATATAACACTCGGAGAGGAGATAAATATGACAATTAAAGTTGGTATTAATGGATTTGGCCGTATCGGTCGAATGGTATTCCGTGCAGTAGCCAAGGATTACACTGACATGGAGATCGTAGGCATTAACGATCTGCTCGATGCTGATTATCTGGCTTACATGCTGAAGTACGATTCAGTTCACGGCCGTTTCGACGGTGATGTTGCTGTTGACGGCAACAATCTGGTTGTGAATGGCAAAACCATCCGCCTGACTGCTGAGCGTGACCCGGCAAACCTGAAGTGGAATGAAGTGGGTGCAGAGATCGTGATCGATTGTACCGGTTTCTTCCTGACCACAGAATCCTGCCAGGCTCACATTGATGCAGGCGCTAAGAAAGTGGTTCAGTCTGCTCCAGCTAAGGACAACACCCCTATGTTCGTATACGGTGTAAACCACAACGAATATGCTGGTCAGAACATCGTTTCTGCTGCTTCTTGCACCACCAACTGCCTGGCACCGATGGCCAAGGTTGTGAACGACAAGTTCGGCATTAAACGTGGCCTGATGACCACTGTTCATGCTGCAACTGCTACCCAGAAGACCGTAGACGGCCCATCCATGAAGGATTGGCGCGGTGGTCGTGGTATTCTGGAAAACATCATCCCGTCATCTACCGGTGCTGCTAAGGCAGTAGGTGTGGTTCTTCCAGCACTGAACGGCAAGTTGACCGGCATGGCGTTCCGCGTACCTACTTCCGACGTCTCTGTTGTGGATCTGACCTGTGAGCTTGAAAATGAAGCATCATACGACGAGATCTGCGCTGCATTGAAAGCCGCTTCAGAAGGCGAAATGAAAGGCACTCTCGGTTACACAGACGAGAAGGTTGTTTCAACTGACTTCCGTGGTGTAAGCAACTCCTCCATCTTCGATGCAGGCGCTGGTATCGCTCTCGACGGCACATTCGTCAAACTTGTTGCATGGTATGACAACGAGTATGGGTACACCTGTAACATGATGAACCTGGT
The DNA here is from genome assembly GCA_050301755.1 of Mariprofundaceae bacterium. Taxonomy (GTDB): domain Bacteria; phylum Pseudomonadota; class Zetaproteobacteria; order Mariprofundales; family Mariprofundaceae; genus WSZY01. The sequence continues at coordinate 64,757 of JBNKZS010000003.1, read as the reverse complement.
TCGTCACGTAGCTAAGTAAGTAACATATCGTGGGGGTTCTCCGGAACCCCCACGTTTGTCATTGCCCGCTTCTTTTCTCTTTCCCAACAGACTTAAGAAGCCGGCAGCGACAAACGTTCGATCGACAATTCATTGATTCACCGACCGTTGTTGAAAACCCGCATGATGTCACCCTCATGTCACCCGTTAGTGACAGCCTGACACCTGCAACTATAGGAGTAAGAGAATGTCTGTAATCAAAATGACCGACCTTGACCTGGCTGGTAAGCGCGTACTGATCCGTCAGGATTTGAATGTCCCGATCGCTGAAGGCAAGGTATCAAGCGACAAGCGTATCCGTGCTTCCATGCCAACCATCGAACACTGTGTTAAAGCCGGTGCAAAAGTGATGATTATGTCTCATCTGGGACGCCCTACTGAGGGCGAGCCTGAAGATAAGTACTCTTTAGCCCCTGTCGCCACACACATGTCGGGCCTGCTGGGCCAGAATGTTCGTCTGGTTAAAGATTACGTAGGCACGAGTGTTGACGTTGCAGATGGTGAAGTCGTCCTGCTTGAGAATGTCCGCTTCAATGCCGGTGAAAAGAGTAACGATGAAGCCCTGTCCAAGCAGTATGCGTCCCTCTGTGATGTCTACGTAATGGATGCCTTCGGTACCGCTCATCGCGCACAGGCTTCCACACATGGCGCCGGCGTCTATGCACCTGTTGCCTGTGCCGGTCCGCTGCTGGCTGGCGAACTGGAAGCACTTGGCAAGGCACTTGATAACCCTGCTCGTCCAATGGTGGCGATCGTAGGTGGCTCTAAAGTCTCTACCAAGCTTACCGTGCTGGAATCTCTTTCCAAGATCGTGGATCAGTTGGTTGTTGGCGGCGGTATTGCCAACACCTTCATTGCGGCAGCAGGTAATCCTGTTGGAAAGTCACTCTATGAAGCAGACCTGATTGATACCTGCAAACGCCTGACCGCTGATGCAGAGGCAAACGGTGGCAGTATTCCTGTACCGACTGACGTGGTTTGTGCAAAAGAGTTCTCCCCTACTGCAGCTGCAGAGCTGAAGGGTGCAACTGAAGTGCTTGATGATGACATGATCTTCGACATCGGCCCTGATTCGGCAGCTGCTCTGGCTGAAATCCTGAAGAAAGCCGGTACCATCGTCTGGAATGGCCCTGTTGGCGTGTTTGAATTCGACCAGTTCGGTGAAGGCACAAAAGCCATCTCCATGGCCATTGCTGAGTCCCCTGCATTCTCAATCGCTGGTGGCGGCGACACGCTGGCAGCGGTCGACAAGTACAACATTGCAGACAAGGTCTCCTACATCTCTACAGGTGGCGGTGCATTCCTTGAATTCCTTGAGGGCAAGAAGCTTCCTGCCGTCGTAATGCTTGAGGAGCGTGCTGCTTAAGTGACAAAACCTATTCGCAGAACCAAAATCGTAGCAACCATCGGTCCAGCCTCGGAATCTCCTGAGGTGCTGGACAAGCTGGTTGGTGCAGGCGTCAATGTTGTCCGCCTAAACTTCTCACATGGCACTCCGGAAGAGCATAGACAGCGCGCGGACAATGTCCGTGCAGCTGCTGCCAAACATGGTGTCTATGTCGGTATTCTTGCCGATATGCAGGGGCCAAAAATCCGTATCGGAAAATTTAAAACCGGTAAGACCTTTCTGGAGCCCGGCCAGAAATACATCATTGATGGTGCCCTTGGCCTTGATGACGGTGATGACGAACGCGTAGGCCTAACCTACAAAGAGCTGGTCGGTGATGTTGAAGCCGGCGCGCGTTTGCTGCTCAACGACGGCCTGATCGTCATGGATGTTGATGAGGTAAAAGGACAGGAGATTCACTGCACCGTGGTGATCGGTGGTGTTCTCTCCAACAACAAGGGCATTAACCGTGCCGGTGGTGGCCTCTCGGCTGCAGCCTTGACTGAAAAAGATAAGGAAGACATCAAAACGGCATGTGCCATTGGTGTTGACTACATCGCCATCTCGTTTCCACGCAATGGTGCGGATATGGACTATGCTCGTTCACTGGTTGAAGCCGAAGGTTCCAATGCCGGTCTAATCGCTAAAGTGGAACGTGCTGAGGCTGTCGAACCCGACAACCTGCAGACCATCATGGAATCATCAGATGCTGTGATGGTTGCCCGAGGCGATCTCGGTGTGGAAGTCGGTGATGCCGCTGTTCCCCCGATTCAGAAACGGATGCTACGCCTGGCTCCTAAGTTCAACTGTCCGGTGATTGTTGCTACGCAGATGATGGAATCGATGTGTGAAAACCCGATCCCGACTCGTGCGGAAGTGAATGATGTTGCCAATGCTGTACTGGATGGGACTGATGCTGTCATGCTCTCTGGTGAGTCGGCAGCCGGTAAATATCCGATTGAAGCAGTGCTAGCTATGCACCGTACATGCCTTGAGACAGAGAAGCAGAAAGTTCTGCCTTCAAGTTCGACTCGTGATCCCCGCTTCCCGCCCCACTCGGTGGATGAGTGCATTGCGCGTCAGGCGATGGAGACCGCTCACAACATGCCGATCCGTGCCATTGCTGCATTTACAGCAACAGGCAACACCACACTCTACATGTCACGTCACCTGGGAGATGTGCCGATTTATGCACTAACCCCTTCCAAGGAGACCCTTGGTCGCGTAACGCTTTTCCGCAACGTTATTCCGCTCTGCATGCCTGTGGATTACGGACCGAATGATGCGCCTCAGGCTACCATCGATGTGAAAAAGAAAATGATCGAAGATGGCCTTGCCGACCCTGATGATCTGATCATCATGACTTTCGGCACACCGATGGGCGAATCAGGTGGAACCAACGCGATGAAGATCATTCGTGTCGGTGACGGCATTTAAACAGGCTTGAACCCACTTTCGCTGTGGGTGATTGAGAAATTGATTTTTGAGGGTTAGAAGCCCAAACTTTGTTCAAATTGGTTTAGATAAATTATCGGAGGAAGAAAATGGCACTTATTTCAATGCGACAACTGTTGGATCACGCAGCTGAAAACAGCTACGGCATGCCGGCATTCAATGTAAACAATATGGAGCAGGTACATGCAATCATGCAGGCTGCTGACGAGACTGATTCTCCAGTAATCATGCAGGGCTCTGCCGGTGCACGTGGTTACGCTGGTGAAGCATTCCTTCGTCATCTCATCACCGCTGCAATCGAGCAGTATCCGCACATTCCTGTATGTATGCATCAGGATCACGGTGCTGAGCCAGCAGTATGTCTGCGCTCTATTCAGTCAGGCTTCTCATCAGTGATGATGGACGGCTCTCTGATGGCTGACGGCAAAACCCCTTCCTCATACGAGTACAACGTTGAAGTGACCAAGACAGTCGTTGACATGGCTCACGCCGGCGGTGTATCTGTTGAAGGCGAACTGGGCTGTCTCGGCTCTCTTGAGACCGGCATGATGGGTGAAGAAGATGGCCACGGCGCCGAAGGCAAGCTCGACATGGATCAGCTGCTGACCGATCCTGAAGAGGCTGCCGACTTCGTAGCCAAGACCGGTGTTGATGCACTGGCAATCGCAATTGGCACCTCTCACGGCGCATACAAATTCACCAAGCCACCTACAGGTGCAGTGCTCCGTATCGACCGCATCAAAGAGATTCACGCTCGCATCCCGAACGTTCACCTTGTGATGCACGGTTCTTCATCTGTTCCTCAGGACTGGCTGAAGACTATTAACGAGTATGGCGGCGACATGGGCGAGACCTACGGCGTTCCTGTTGAAGAGATTGTTGAAGGCATCAAATCCGGTGTACGTAAAGTGAACATCGATACTGACCTTCGCATGGCTTCTACCGGCGCGGTTCGTAAATTCCTGGCTGAGAACCCATCCAACTTCGACCCACGCAAATTCCTCAAGGCATCAACCGCTGCCATGAAGGATATCTGCAAGGCTCGTTACGAAGCATTCGGTGCTGCCGGCAACGCTTCGAAGATCACAGCCAAGTCCCTTGAGACCATGATCGACTTCTATTGATAGGAGGTTAACACCTCACCTGAAAAGGCGGGCCTTAAGGCCCGCCTTTTTTTTGGGGGGGAGGGAGTGTGATTTAAAAAAACTGACTTATCAGCCGACCACACCGCGGATTCGGACATTGTCAAAATCGAAAATATTCTCTTCAAACAACTCAAGACAGGCATCCACCACATCCGAATCGTAGAGTACGCCTCGATGATCGGCGATCTCCTTTAAAGCGGCCTCGATGCCTAAAGATGGTCGATAAGGGCGATGTGAACCGATGGCTTCAACCACATCAGCCACAGCGACAATTCTCGCCTCAAGACATATTTCTTCACCCTTTAACCCTTGCGGATAACCTGAACCGTCCATACGTTCATGATGCTGATAAGCTATATCAGCAACCGGCCAGGGAAATTCGATATCTTTCAGAATCTCATAACCAACTTGTGTATGAGCTTTCATCAACTCAAGCTCCAGTTCGTTCAATTGCGTCGGCTTGGTCAAAATTTCTGCAGGCACCTGAATTTTTCCGATATCATGGATGGTGGCGCCCATTCGAATCCCTTCGATACGATAGCTATCGAGCCCCATTTTCTGAGCTATAGTTCTGGAAAGCCTCGAAACACGCTGCTGATGACCTGCTGTATACGGATCTCTGGCTTCAACAACCTTACCTACAGCTGCAATAGTACCAATAAGGCTATTCTTAAGACTCTTCTGACTTTGTAAAAGGGAGTCCTGAAATTGCTTTCGTTCGGTAACATCCAGATTCGAAGATTGGTAGCCAATCACTTCTCCGGAAGTGTCCTGGATCGTCGAGGCCAAACCAAGCGCAACAAATGTACTGCCATCCTCTTTCAGGGCCTTGAACTCCCCTTTCCACTCGCCCTCTTCATTCAATGCATGCATAATCTTATTGGCCTCATCATCAGAACTGAGGAAAGCACTGATTGGCTTGCCGATCACCTCATCGATGTTTTTGTAACCCCACATTGTTACAAAGGCTTCATTGGCATGCCTGATTGTACCTGAACTGTCTGCAATTGTGTTGGCAGCTATGGAACGTTCAAACACGAGGTTTTTTAATTGAAGCTCGCTCTCTGCCTGCTTGCGTCCGGTGATATCCCGCACTGTAGCCTGAAGAAGATTTCCCTCTTTCAATGTCAGAAGAGTCAGCTGGACTTCCGCAGGAAAAATCTCCCCATTGGCTCTCTGATGCATCCACTCAAAGAGATTTGTACCTATTCGATAGGCCGTTGAAATTTTTTCATTGGCGGCATCCAGAGAACTCCAGCCATCTGGCTGGGTCGGCGGGGAGTACTCGCTGGGGTGCCGACCAATAAATTCATCGACTGTAGAGCAGGCGAACATTTTGAGTGTGGCCGGATTGCAATCCACGAAGCCATGCTTATCAAGAAGCATGATGGTGTCAGGAGATGAGTCCACTATTGTCCGAATTATCTCTTCGTCTGCTTTCAACGGCTTCCCCAATGTAATCACTAACTACTCTTACTGTAGCATATCTGTTTCTCTGACTGCAAAGCAGTGATTCCCGATCAGATACCAACACCAAGGACAGGGTAAAAAAAACGCTCAAATTTCATTACCTTGAGTAAAACCCGCTGCATCACTAGGATTCACCATTCCTGAAAGACGGTACCACGGATAGCGGACTGAAGCGGAAAGGAAGAGATGCACAAAAGAATCACTGCGGCCACGCTTGCAAAGGCGAAGGGTGCGAATGAAAAATCTGTCTGGCTGACCGCCTACGACACCACCTCGGCACAACTGGCCGAGCTTGCCGGTGTAGATGTGCTGCTTGTCGGCGACTCCCTCGGCATGGTTGCCCTGGGGTACGACTCCACCATTCCCGTCACCCTCGATGAGATGATCCACCACACCGCCGCCGTTGTGCGCGGACGTTCCAAAGCATGGGTCGTCTGCGACCTCCCCTTCGGCACCTACCAACAGTCGAAAGAGCAGGCATTCGAATCATCTGTGCGCGTACTGCAGCAGACTGGTTGCGATGCGGTAAAACTGGAGGGTGGTATCCCGATGGCAGAGACCATCCACTTCCTCTCCGAGCGCGGCATTGCTGTGGTGGCGCACATCGGTCTGACACCGCAATCGGTGAAGAAGTTCGGCAGTTACAGAGCTCGCGGCAACAACCCCGCCGAGTACGACGCCATTCTCGCCGATGCGAAGGTGGTGACCGAGGCCGGTGCTGCAGCACTGGTACTTGAATGTATCCCTGAAGAGCTGGCTAAAACCATCACCGGAACCGTTGCCATCCCGACTGTCGGTATCGGTGCAGGTGGCGATTGCGATTCTCAGGTACTGGTCTGGCACGATCTGCTCGGCTTATCGGAGAAGAACCCGCCCTTCGCCCCTGCCTACACCGATCTGCGTCAACGGATCACCACAGCCATCCATGCATGGTCATCTGATGTCAGAAACGGTTCATTCCCGAAATGAACATCATTGAGACCACTGAAGAGCTACGACGCACCCTTGCCCCGGTGCGTGGCCGCGACCGTATCGCCTTCGTACCGACCATGGGCTGCCTGCATGAGGGGCACCTGAGCCTGATCCGTAAAGCCAAGCGGCTTGCCGATATCGTTGTGGTCAGTATCTACGTCAACCCGATGCAGTTCGGCCCCAATGAGGATTTCGATGCCTACCCGCGCACCTTTAAAGCCGATGCAGCCCTTTGTGAAAAAGAGGGTGTCGATATCATCTTCCATCCGAGGAACCTCTATCCAGCCGATGGCATCAAGGTTTCATTGAAAGTCGATGAACTGGATAACTGCCTCTGTGGTGCTTCACGCCCTGGTCACTTCGACGGTGTCGTCACGGTGGTCAACATACTCTTCAATATCGTACAGCCGGACATCGCCATCTTCGGCGAGAAGGACTGGCAGCAGCTGGCCATTATCACCCGAATGGTCAACGATCTGCAGATGGGTATCGAGATTGTCGGAGCCCCGACCCTGAGAGAGCGAGATGGTCTGGCGATGAGCAGCCGTAACCGTTATCTGAGTGACGAGGACCGCAACAGGGCTCCTCGCCTCTATGAAGCACTGCGAGAGATGGCCGACCTGCTGGATCAGGGTGAAACCCTGCCAGAAGAACTGATAAAAAGGGGCTGTGCCAGGCTGGCCGATGCCGGCATCGAACCGGATTATCTGGAGATTCGCGATGCTGCCACTCTTGAAAAAACCGAAACTATCGATGTGCCCTGCCGTATCCTTATTGCCGCAAAAATTGGCAATGCACGCCTGATTGATAATATTGCACTCGAGCATGTGACTGATCGTGTCATCGAGCCTGTTATGGAGACCCTGTTATGAAGCTGACTATGCTGAAATCGAAACTTCACCGTGCCACGGTCACCCATGCCGAACTCGACTATGAGGGATCATGTGCCATTGACCAGAATCTGCTTGATGAGGCCAACATCCTTCCGTTCGAACAGCTTCACATCTACAACGTCGCCAACGGCGAACGCTTTACCACCTACGCCATCACGGCACCCAGAGGCTCCGGCACCATCGGCGTCAATGGTGCAGCGGCCCACAAGGCCAGCCCCGGCGATCTACTGATCATCTGCACCTATGCCGAACTGAAGGCCAAGGAAGCCGAGCACTTCAAACCGATGCTGGTCTATGTCGATGGTGATAATGCCATCACCCATACCAGCCATGGGCACCTTGCCGCAGCCTGATTATTGTGAACCCGGACGCTGCCCATGGAGTGAGGGCAGCGAGATGTATCGCTCCTACCACGACACCGAGTGGGGCGTTCCGGTCCACGATGACCGAAAACAGTTCGAGTTTCTCATTCTGGAGGGTGCTCAGGCCGGCTTAAGCTGGAGCACCATTCTCAACAAGCGCGAGGGTTACCGTACCGCCTATGCGGACTTCGATCCGGTAAAGGTTGCCGCCTACACCGAAGCAATAATGGGCGAACTGCTGATCAATCCCGGCATCGTCCGCAACCGCCTGAAAATCGCCGCTTCGGTGACCAATGCCCGACACTTTCTTGAGGTTCAGAGGGAGTTCGGAAGTTTCGATCACTACATCTGGGGATTCGTCAATCACAAACCGATCATCAACCGCTTCGAATCGATGGCGGAAGTTCCCGCCACCAGCCCCGAATCGGATGTTTTGAGCAAAGACCTTAAACAGCGGGGATTCAAGTTTGTCGGCTCAACCATTATCTATGCGCATATGCAGGCTGTCGGCATGGTCAACGACCATATTGTCAGCTGCTTTCGCCATTCCGAACTCGATGGCTAACAGCTTCTCAAGCTCTATTTCAGAAAAGGAAGAAATGCCTCAGGCATATCAAGCTCGTTCATCTCAACAATAATCTGTCGCTGAATCCGGAAAATCTCTCTCTGCAACGTCTGCTGGATCGCCTTATCGCTCTTCAGCTCCATGCCGATCCGGACACCTCCGGCAAACTGCTGGGACCAGCGAATCCATCCGGTCGCCTTAATCTCCTTCTGGCCAATACGAAAACGGCAGCCTATCTCTTCGCCGGTATCAAGAGGCTCACATTCACCTTCCTGAATCACAAATCCGAGGCCCGTAACAGATGCATCGAACAATTTGACGATGCCGATCCGCTTACCTCGCCGGGTAACCTCAACTGGAACATTCTCAATAACCTGCACGCCGAGATCGCCTCTTCGGTCCAGAAATGATGGCGATACTTCATCCAGTGTCAGTGTAAGCGTCTCCCTGACCGTCTGGATGGAGACTCCAACCTGATCTTTCCCTCCAGCACAGGCCATATAGGCATGATTCTGAAATGGATGGCTGGCAAAAACTTTCCCCACATCCCGATCCAGTCTGATCCGAACCACACCATCCTGACATGAGATGACATCTACGGATGCACTGACCGGTATTCCCCTAAAAATATTGAAAAGACGGGCTCTACCTGTCTGTTTCCACTCCATAACCGTGGCCAGAAGCACGTTCTTCTGGTGCTGCTCCGCCTCCTCATCACCCATCCCGAAATACCCCGAGATTCTGTCACTTCCCTGATCAATGGCATCGTAACTGCCAAGGCCACGAATTGTTCGTGATTCGGTCTCTGCCAGATAGCTCTCGCCAGCTGCCATCACCGCATCCTGAAGATCGTTAAAATCGTGAACCATATGCCTCAGATCTTCAAACTGGGCATGTAACGGCATCTTGGAGTGCCCTGTAAACAGTGCCTGCATACGAAGGCTTTCACAGCGAAGCAGCGCTGCCAGTAGCCGAGTGACACTGCATCCCTCACGAAACAGTGAAAGAAGGATTTCCGGAAGTGGTTGAGGGCAATCCTCTTTACAGATATAGAGCGCCAATAGAGACAACTCACGCTGATGCTCCACCCCCATAACAGCGTTGAGCACTTTCATAACGGCATCATATTGAGCGGGTTTCTTTAAACGAACTGACAGCTTGATAACCTCTTTACTGGAGACGCCAGTGAATCAACTTTCCAAAAAAATAGTGGAATAATCAGTAATAAGCTATCGGTAAAAAACCGGAAAAGATTAATCGGGGTTCAGTCGAGCGGAAACATCCATCCCTGAACAGTCGTGAGTAAAAATGATAACAGCGCAATCACCACCAATAGCATCATCTTCCAGAATTGCGATTCTCGGCGTGACATCTTTTGACTTAGTACCCGCTTGCTCATTTCCACCCCCAAAAAGTCTCAGCCGAACAAACAGTATCCCCATCAGATTATTACGGGTATCGCATAAACATGCGGTTTTGCAATTGATTCGTTAGCATCACTGCATGAGTAGAGGCAGGGGTTTTGAAAAGGTGGCGGCAGATAATGCACTGGTACTCATTCTGGGTTCGATGCCCGGCGTGGCATCCTTGAGGGCTCACCAGTACTATGCCCATCCGCGTAATCTGTTCTGGAGTCTGATGGGTGAAATCTTCGGCTTCGGGCATAACCTTCCCTACCCTGAACGGCTTCGGCTGCTCCAGCAGAACAGAGTGGCGTTATGGGATGTCGCCCATCAATGCGAACGTATCGGCAGCCTGGACAGCAACATCAGGATCGGATCGGTGATCGCCAACGACTTCAACACTCTTTTTGAATCCTCCCCGCAAATCAGGGCCATATTCTTTAACGGTCAAAAAGCGTCTCAGCTCTATCGGCGACTGGTCGGACCAACCTTACCTGAGAAGTTTCAGTCACTACCCCGATATACCCTTCCCTCCACCAGCCCTGCCCATGCATGCCTGAGTCGGGATGAGAAATTAAAACAGTGGTCGCTGGTTCGCCAAACTATTGCTACGCTAACGGGATGAAACGAACACTCACCCTGATCCGCCATGCCAAGTCCGACTGGGGTCATCCCGAACTCTCCGACTTTGATCGGCCGCTCAATGAGCGGGGCATGGGCGATGCGCCGCGCATGGGAAGCGAACTGGTGTCGCGAGACATCCGGTTTGATCTTGTCATTGCCAGTACAGCCAACCGCGCCATCACCACGGCCAGAGCCATATGTGAAGCTGTTGGCTATGCCGAGGAAGATATTGAGGAGAATCGCGATCTCTACCTTGCCTCGGCCGGCGCCATACTCGACATCATCCACAGGGTCGATGATTCGATCCGGCACCTCGCACTGGTCACCCACAATCCCGGCATCACCTCGCTGGCCAATGCCCTGGGCGACAGGCGAATCGACAATGTTCCCACCTGCGGCGTTGTCATGCTTGAAACCGGGAGCGAGTGGCAGTTCCTGAAACCGAAGGGCTGCAAAACCACCGAATTCATCATCCCCAAAGGCATTTGATTGCAGCGCTCCTTTCCCGCCCATGGATAGATGCCCTTAGTAAGCATTTGAAATAACAACTTTCAAATTCACGCAAGCCGAGGAAGGCTGCTCCGAGGCGTATCTACTAGCCCCCCTTGAAATCAGAAGGGGGCATCCCCATATAGGTTGAAACGCCCTTTAAACCATTGAACTATTTTGAGAGAGGAACCCATGACCGAAACCAAAGAGACGCTAAGTTTTCAAACCGAAGTAAAGCAGCTGCTGGATCTGATGATCCACTCACTCTACTCCAACAAGGAGATCTTCCTGCGCGAACTGATCTCCAATGCATCCGATGCCGCCGACAAGTTGCGTTTCGAAGCGATCACCGACGATGCACTGTTTGAAGGCGACTCCGATCTGCATGTCTTCATCGGCATCGACAAGGATGCCCGCACCATCACCATCCGCGACAACGGCATCGGCATGAACCGCGATGAAGTGATTGAGAACATCGGTACCATCGCCCGCTCCGGTACCAAGGAGTTTTTCAGCAGTCTCTCGGGAGACCAGGAGAAGGATGCCCATCTGATCGGCCAGTTCGGTGTCGGCTTCTACTCATCCTTCCTTGTCGCCGATAAGGTGACACTAACCACCCGCCGCGCAGGCCTGACCAAAGAGCACGGCGTGTTGTGGGAATCGGCCGGTGACGGCGAATACTCGCTGGAGACTGTCGAAAAAAGCGAACGCGGTACCGAGATCACGCTGCACCTGAAGGAGGATGCCTCCGAGTTCCTCGAATCATTCCGCCTGCAGAGCATTATCCACAAGTATGCCGACCATATTCCCTTCCCGATCAAAATGATGGGTGAAGCTGCAGCCAGCGAAGAGGGGGAGGTCTCCACGCCGGCGATCGAGACTGTCAACCAGGCCTCGGCCCTGTGGACAAGGCCGAAATCCGAACTGACCGATGAGGAGTACAACAACTTCTACAAGCATGTCGGCCACGATTTCGAAGATCCGCTGGCGTACATCCACCAGAAGCTGGAAGGTAAATACGAATACTCCCTGCTGCTCTACCTGCCCAAGCATGCCCCATTCGACCTCTGGCAGGCCGAGGCCAAGCATGGTGTGAAGCTCTATGTCCGTCGTGTCTTCATCATGGAGGCCAACGAAGAGCTGCTACCGAGATACCTGCGCTTTGTACGCGGTGTCATGGACACCAACGACCTGCCGCTCAACGTCTCGCGTGAAATCCTGCAGAAGAGCCCTGCCATGGAGGCGATGAAGAAGGGGGCAACCAAGCGTATTCTCGGCATGCTCGAAGAGATGGCCAAGGATAAGCCTGAGGAGTACGCCGCCTTCTGGGGCGAGTTCGGCAATGCCTTGAAAGAGGGTGTTATCGAAGATTTCAGCAACCGCGAAAAGATCGCAGCCCTTCTGCGTTTCGCCTCAACCCAGTCCGATGAGCAGAGTGTCACCCTGGCCGATTATGCCGGTCGCATGAAAGAGGGTCAGGATACCATCTACTTCATCACCGCCGATTCACTGGCAGCCGCCAAGGGAAGTCCGCATCTGGAGCTGTTCCGTAAAAAGGGTGTCGAGGTTCTGCTGCTGCACGATCGCATCGATGAGTGGGTCATCTCGCATCTGCCGGAGTTCGATGGCAAGAAGCTACAGTCCATCGCCAAGGGCGAAGTAGACCTCTCCGCTATCGCCTCTGATGGCAAGAGTGCCGAGGAAGATGCCAGGGAGTCGGAAGAGAAGGCCAAGGCTGTCGGACCGGCTGTCGAGAAGATCAAGGAGGCACTGGGCGATAAGGTGAAAGACGTGCGTACCACCAACCGCCTGGTCGAGTCTCCCGCCTGTCTGGTCGCCGATCAATTCGATCTCTCAGGCAATATGGAGCGAATCCTCAAACAGGCCGGCCAGAATATTCCGGGCATGAAGCCGATTCTGGAGATCAATCCGGAGCATCCGCTGGTCGAGAAGCTGGTCAAGGCAAGGAAGAAGGAGTTGATTGAAGACCTCTCCTCCATCCTCTTCGACCAAGCCCTGCTGGCCGAAGGCGCCCTGCCGGACGACCCGGCCGGATTCGTCCGCAAGGTCAATGCACTACTGATCAAGTAAACAAAAAAAAGGGAGCGATAACGCTCCCTTTTTTAAATACCGGTGATTTACTCTACAGCATTAAGTTTCTTCAAAGCCTCTAAAGCCTCTTCCTCATCAACGGGAGCAAACGTATACCCGGTGTTTGAAATCGTTTTAAGTCTATAGAAATATGTCTTGTTCGGTTCTATTGCAACAGGAAAAGAATAATCTTTATAGTGCCATTGTATAAAGTCACCGGATAGGGACATTGTATGCATTCCAGGTGAAACAGGGAATGTAAAATACCCGCCATTCTTCAGTTTCCCAACAGGTTTCGAGTCCAGATGAACACTCGGATAGATACCGCTCTGAAGTAAATTAAATGTCCTGTAAGCGTAAACTCTAGACTTGCCCTCATCAGGTTTCTTCAGCCCGACAAATGCCTCTCCTGAGGCACAGGCGCTTAACACCCCCCCCAAAATAATCATCAATGATATTCTATAAATACTTTTCATTTTCCCATCTCCTTTTTTTTCAAAACACAGTGAGTTTAGGTTATTGCTTTTCAACAGAATTCATTTCGTCAAATATTAATACAGCGCTACTAACCTGAAATCTCAATAGAGTTAAACATTCGGTTAAATAGCTCCCATTTCCTTTCGTATACCATCTCATCTTTAGGTCGCCATTCTTTACTATCTTTTCCTACCGCGATCATTTTTGGCACAACAACATCAAAGGCATATATCCGCTGCTCTTTTTTTGATATAGCGCTTACCAGAAAATGATTCTTTGACTCATGGACCATATATATTGATGAAACCTTCCGGTGAACAAATCGCTTTGAAAAGCCGTTTATCAGTTTATTCCCCCTGATCAAAACCAGTTTTGATGGAACGATATTATTTATATACTCAATCATATACTGATCAATGGTTATACTTTCCTTGAATGTATTTACTGAAAGTGAATATATGTTTTGATCATATGCACCAGGGCCTATTGAAAATATTGTTTTTCTTGAAGATAACTCACTAAGGTCCAACTCTCTTATTGAAGAAAATTTCCATTCCAGATTGTGAACATAAGAAAGCTTTGGTGGATGAGGAAGTAAGATTTTAAACGACCCATCAGCTGCCACATAGAATTGATCATGCATAATCGAGCCTTTCATCGGCTTTGAATCGTAAGGCCACTCACCATCTTTTGGAGGCTTTGCACAACCAATCAAAAGAAGCGCAAAGATTACTAGTACGAGCAGATTGGATGCCTTCATGTTTGCCCCTTCCCAAGATGCATTTGAGCATCGAAACCTGCACACACTTATTAATCATGGGTATAGCATGAATATGCTATATGACGGATAAAATGTTTAGAGATTAGCTTAAAAACAAATACGTTTAACTGGAGCGGTGTTGAATCAACTTCCTGCGATACTCTTCCGGGTCTTTGGTCTGCGTCATCGCGCCGCCACGTGGATAGAGAGCGTCATAAAGGCGAGAGGTCCAGAAACGGAGTGCGCCGAGACGTAGCAATACTGGCAGCGCCTCCCTCTCATTGTCACCCAGTGAACGCAGCTCCTCATAACCATCAAGGAATGCCTGCATCCGTGCCTGATCATCCCTGCCGAGCAGAACGGCCTGGGCATTCAGCGAAATGGCGATATCCATCGCATAGGCCGCATCGTGGGCGTAGTAAAAGTCGATAATGCCAGTTACTGCATCACCTTCGAAAAGGATATTATCGACAAAGAGATCGCCATGAATCACACCGGATGGAAGGTCGAACTTCTGTTCGCGCTGAAAATTCATCTCGTCATAGAGCAGCTGGGCCGAACCCTCTCCGTACTTCTGCTGAACATCGGCCATCATGACATCGATGGTATCATCCAGCCAATCCATACCGGTCGGATTGCTGCGATGTTCGTCAAAATCCTTTCCTGCCAGATGCAGCTGTGCCAGCGCCCTTCCGGATGATTTCAACTGTTCCATATTCAGTTCATCTAGCGTACGGCCTGACAGACAGGAGACAATGCACCCCTTCTTACCATGTACATCGAAAATTAGTTCGCCGCCCCCCTGCACCATTACATCCGGACAGGAGAGACGGTTATGGGAGAGGTGCTTCATCAGACGCATGAAGTAAGGCAGTTCATCATCAGCCATACGTTCAAAGATGGTAAGCACATAGCGGCCTGAATCGGTATTGATAAAGAAATTACTGTTTTCAATACCCGCGGCTATACCTTCGAAGGCGTGCAAGGCACCCAGTTCGTAGTCAGCCAGAATGGTTTCAAAATCGGATCGGGAAAGTTCGGTATAAACAGACATGGGCGAAAGGTAGTTTATTGAAAGATATTTACCACTCGGAATGAACACTTCCCCGTTGTCTCTCCATTGTTGTTCACAGGCCCCCCAACAGGTAGCGTGCGCGATTCATATATGTGGCGGATATTCAATGGATAACATCATCATTCGGGGCGGCAGGCCTCTCTCAGGAACAGTCGAAGCCAGTGGTGCGAAAAACGCAGCGCTGCCTCTGTTGGCGGCCTCCATTCTTGTTGAGGGTCCGGTGGTTTATCATCGTATCCCTCACCTGAAAGACATCACCACCATGATGACGCTGATCTCCTATCAGGGGGCAGAGGTCACCTTTGATGACAAGTCCTGCATCCACATCGATGCCACCAACGCCGACAAGCCGGAGGCTCCCTACGAGCTTGTGAAGACGATGCGTGCATCCGCGCTTGTCCTCGGACCACTTCTGGCTCGCTTTGGCAGAGCACGGGTCAGTCTGCCGGGCGGCTGTGCCATTGGCGCGCGCCCCATTGACATGCATCTTAAAGGTCTTGAAGCGATGGGTGCCACGATCAAAGTCGAGCACGGTTATGTGGAAGCTGAAGCTGCAAAGGGCCTGAAAGGCGCAACGATTGTCTTTGATCAGGTCACCGTAACCGGCACCGAAAACTTGATGATGGCAGCAGTACTGGCCGATGGCGAAACCGTGCTTGAAAATGCTGCACGTGAGCCTGAAGTGGTCAACCTGGCCGACTCACTGCGTGACCTAGGTGCCAACATTGAAGGTGATGGCACCAACCGCATCGTCATCCGTGGTGTCTCATCAATCAATCCGGGACATATTACTGCGATTCCTGACCGTATTGAGGTAGCCACCTATCTGGCTGCCGGCATGATTACAGGTGGCGATGTCACCGTTACCCAATCGGATGCGAAAGCACTCGAAGCATTTCTTGCCAAGGCCAGAGAGGCCGGTGTCACGGTGGAATCCGGAGAGGACTGGATTCGCTGTAAAGCCAATGACCGACTGAAGTCGGTCAACATCAACACCATGCCTCACCCGGGTTTCCCAACCGATCTGCAGGCACAGTTTATGGCCATGATGTGTGTTGCTGACAGCACCTGCACCATCAGTGAAACCATTTTTGAGAACCGCTTTATGCACGTGCAGGAGCTGGTGCGCATGGGTGCCAACATTCAGCTGGATGGTCACATCGCCATTGTGAAGGGCGTTCCAGTACTCTCCGGCGCACCTGTAATGGCGACCGATCTACGAGCCTCCGCAAGCCTTGTACTGGCAGGACTTGCCGCAGAAGGCGAAACAAGCATCTCCCGCGTCTACCACATTGACCGTGGTTACGAACGCATTGAGGAGAAGCTGATGAAGCTGGGTGCCGATATTGAACGCCAGAGTGCCAGCGAACACCTGATTACCGGAGCGATGCCCCTCTATGCCTAGAACCATGACTGATTCGAATAGCAGACCACTGACCATTGCACTGTCCAAGGGCAGAATCCTTGATGATACCCTGCCGCTTTTGAGGCACGCCAACCTGGTTCCGAACGAAGATGTCAAAACCACCCGCAAGCTGATGGTTGATGGCCCTGAAATTAACGGAACACCGATCCGCTTCCTGATTATCCGTGCGGCCGATGTCTGCACCTATGTTGAACAGGGTGCTGCCGATCTCGGTATAGTCGGTCGCGACATCCTGCTGGAACACAGGCCCGATGTTTTTGAGCCTCTGGATCTAAAGATCGGTGTGTGCCGCCTCTGTGTTTGCGGGCCGAAGAAACTGGTTGAAATGGGGACCCCGCGCCAAGGGAGCCGGATCAAGGTTGCCACCAAATACGACTATCTGGCGGAACAGCACTTTCTAGCTCATGGCGTGCAGGCCGAGATCATTCATCTCTACGGCTCCATGGAGTTGGCGCCACTGGTAGGCATGGCAGATCGCATCGTCGACGTGGTTGAAACAGGCGGTACCCTTCGTGCCAACGGACTGGTCGAAGAGACCACGCTCTACGATATCTCAAGTCGACTCATTGTAAATCCTGCCAGCTTTGCCACACGCAAAGCGATGATTCAGCCAATGATCGAGAAACTACGTGAGGCTGTTGCCCTCAACAGTGCTGATAAAGCAGCCGCATAAGGAGCTTTCATGACTATTCTTCGTCTGGATTCGACTCAACCCGATTACCGTGCAAAACTCGATGCACTGCTTTCACGCGAAACCGATACCGGTGATGATGTGCAGAACCTCGTGGCTGACATTCTAAAAAATGTGAAACAGCGCGGCAATGCAGCCCTCTGCGAATACACATCCAAATTCGATGGATGGGATTGCACACCGGAAACCATTGAGATCACGCCTGAACAGATGGAAGCGGCATGGAACGCCGTCTCGGAAGAAGACCGCAACGGCCTGAAACTGGCAGTTGACCGTATTCGCGCCTACCACGAACACCAAATTCAGAGTGACTGGGAGTACACCGATGATGCCGGCATGACATTGGGCCAGCGCATCACGCCACTGGATCGCGTTGGGCTGTATGTTCCGGGTGGCAAGGCGGCCTACCCTTCTTCCGTACTGATGAATGCAGTACCAGCCCATGTGGCAGGTGTTCAGGAGATCGTCATGGTGGTACCAACACCTGCCGGCGAACTCAATGAGCTGGTATTGGCAGCAGCCTATGCCAGTGGCGTCCAGCGCGGTTTTGCCGTGGGTGGTGCACAGGCCGTTGCAGCGCTTGCCTATGGTACTGAGACCATTCCTGCTGTTGATAAGATTGTTGGTCCGGGCAACAAGTTTGTTGCCGCAGCCAAACGCCAGGTGTTCGGCACCTGTGGTATTGACATGATTGCTGGTCCATCTGAGATCGCCATGGTCGCTGATGGCGGGCATCCTGAATGGCTGGGAGCTGATTTTCTCTCTCAAGCTGAACATGATGAGGCTGCACAATCCATTCTTATCTCTACCGATGCAGCCCTTCTGGAAGCTGTAGAGACTGCTGTTGAGAAACACCTTGAGACCCTGCCGCGTGCAGAGATCGCACGTGCATCCGTTGAAAACCATGGTGCGATGATTCTGGTGCGGAACCTCGAAGAGGCTGCTGAAGCGGTTAACATCGTTGCCCCCGAACATCTGGAACTGGCCATGGAAAACCCCGATAACATCCTGCCGATGATAAAGCATGCCGGAGCCATCTTTATCGGCCACTTCGTACCGGAAGCACTCGGCGACTACATTGCCGGCCCGAACCATGTACTGCCAACCAACCGCACGGCCCGTTTCTCTTCACCACTGGGAGTCTATGACTTCCAGAAGAAGAGCAGTGTCATCCGTGCCACCAAGGAAGCCGTTCGTGCCATCGGCCCTGCTGCTGCACACCTTGCTCACCGCGAAGGTTTGCAGGCACACGCGCTGACCATCGAACTGCGCCTTGCGGAAAAGGACTGATTCCATTGATACGTAAAGATATCAAGGCGTTGGGCGCCTACCACGTGCCGGACTCCTCCGGCATGATCAAGCTGGATGCGATGGAGAACCCGTTTCCGCTGCCGGGTGACCTGAAACGCTCGTGGAAAGCCAAACTGGGAGAGGTGGAGCTGAACCGCTATCCCGATGCCGACATGCATGACCTTCGGTCAAAAATCGCGGCGCGCGACGGCTTGAGTGCCGAACAGGTACTGCTCGGCAACGGTTCTGACGAGATCATCCAGATGCTGCTGCTAGCTGCCGATCCCGGTGCGTGTGCATCGCCAGCTCCGACTTTTGTCATGTATGACCTTATTTCCCGCTGGCTGAAACGACCGGTGACCACCGTACCACTGGAATCGGACTTCTCACTGGATGCGAAGAAGTTCCTGCAACTCTGTGCCAGAGAGAAAGCGACCATCGCCTTTCTGGCCTGCCCGAACAATCCAACCGGCAACATGTGGTCTGAAGCGACCATCAAGGAGATTGTCACCAACTTCCGGGGCATGGTCATTATCGATGAGGCCTATCTTCCGTTTGCCGATCGCACTCATACGAAACTGATCGCTCCGAATGTACTGATCCTTCGCACTTACTCGAAAGTGGGCTGGGCGGGTCTGCGTCTGGGTTATCTGCTCGGCGATGTCAAAACCATTGCCGAACTGAACAAGGTACGCCTACCCTACAATATTAACAGCCTGACACAGGCAAGTGCCGATTTCTTCCTTGATCACTTCGAGGTGTTCGAGAAGCAGGCGAAGGATATCTGTTTCGAACGAAGCCGCATGATAGCTGCCCTGATGGCGATCGACGGAATCGAGGTCTTTCCATCCCAGGCAAATTTCCTGTTGATGCGCGTAAAGGACGCCGACTCCATCTTCGAGCAACTTAAAGAGAAGAACATTCTTATCAAGAACATGAATCCCCAGGGCGGCTTGCTGAAAGAGTGCCTTCGTATCACGATTGGCAACAAGGATGAAAACAGTGCGTTACTTTCTGCACTGAAGGAGATATTGGCATGAGTTCATTAGGAAAAAGAGTTTCAACCATTGAACGTTCGACCAAAGAGACTTCGATCAAACTCTCTCTTAATCTCGACGGTACAGGAAAATCAAAGCTCTCTTCGGGCATCCCATTTCTTGATCACATGCTGGAGCAGATTGCCCGCCACGGCCTGATTGATCTGAATATCGATGCCAAGGGTGACCTTGAGATCGACGCCCATCACACCGTCGAAGATATCGGTATCTGTCTGGGTGAAGCACTGCGTGAAGCCATTGGCAACAAGGCAGGCATCGTTCGCTACGGCCACGCTTACGTACCACTAGATGAAGCGCTCTCGCGCGTCGTACTCGATCTCTCCGGACGTCCGGGCCTTGAGTACCATATCAGCTTTCCCAAGGAGACAGTCGGCGGCTTCGATGTCGAACTGTTCAAGGAGTTTTTCCAGGCAGTCAGCAACCATGGCCGCATCACGCTGCATGTCGATGCCATTCGCGGAGACAATAACCACCACATCATTGAGACGGTATTCAAGGCTTTCGGCCGTGCCCTGCGCATGGCTGTTGAGTCAGACCCGCGTGTCACCGACATCCCGAGCACCAAAGGGGCTCTGTAGAACATGTGTAGAATCATCACCCCCACCCATGGATGGGTGGCGGGCGAATATCATGAGCCCGTTAACGAAGCAAAACCGCGCTTTTGCGAAGTGGCAAAAGGCGGAAGGCAGGAGCCTGTAGCCGAATGAGCACAAACACAATTGGACTAATTGATTATGGAATGGGAAACCTTCACTCCGTAGCCAAGGCTCTTGAAAAAGCCGGTGGTACGGATGTGCAACTGGTTAAAACTCCCGACCAGCTTAAACATGCCGAGCGCATTGTGCTCCCCGGCGTTGGTGCATTCCGCGATTGTGCCGCCGCTCTGAAAGAGTCAGGTCTTGGCGAAGCAATCAAGGAGAGGTGTGCCGACGGAACCCCTTATCTGGGCATCTGCCTCGGAATGCAGGTGATGCTGACAGCATCGCACGAATTCGGGCTTTACTCCGGTCTCAACCTGATTCGCGGCACTGTTAAACCGTTCCCCGAATCACATCCTGAGCGAGGCTACAAGATTCCGCACATGGGCTGGAACGATATTATCTTCTCCTCGGAGAAGGCCATTCATCCGGTATTGAAACCGCTGGAAAACCAGCAGGTCTACTATGTGCACTCCTACTACTGTGCGCCCGAGAACCCGGATCACATTCTCGGCATCTGTACCTACGGTGAATTCCCGTTTGCATCGGCAATCGGGCATGAAAACATGGTTGGTGTGCAGTTTCACCCGGAAAAATCTCAAAAGGCCGGACTGGCCATGCTGGAGGCATTCCTGCAATGGAACCCCTGAAATTTGAACTCATTCCCGCCATCGACCTGAAAGGCGGCCACTGCGTACGTCTGAAACAGGGACGCATGGATGATGCTACCGATTACGGCGATGACCCGGCAGCCATGGCGGAGCAGTGGCAATCGATGGGGGCTACACGCCTGCATGTGGTCGATCTGGACGGAGCCTTTGCCGGAAAACCGGCCAACCGGCCAGCTATCCAGAGCATCTGCGAACGGCTCACCATCCCGGTTCAGCTGGGTGGCGGCCTGCGCGATCTGACTATGATCGAGGGTATTCTGAATCTTGGCGTGGACAGGGTGATTCTCGGTTCCGCTGCCGTCTCCAACCCGCAACTGGTCACCGATGCCTGTGATGCGTTCCCCGGTCAGATCTGTGTCGGTATTGATGCCAAAGGCGGCATGGTAGCCGTCCACGGCTGGGATGATGTGACCGATGTAAAAGCGGTCGATCTGGCCAGAAAGTTCGAAGATGCAGGTGTCTCGGCCATTATCTATACCGATATTGCCCGTGACGGCATGATGACCGGCCCCAACATCGTTGAAACGGTGAACCTGGCCAACGCCATCACCATTCCTGTGATCGTTTCCGGCGGCGTCTCCAACATGGAGGATGTTCGCGCCTGTGCCACACATGTGAAAAACGGTATCTGCGGTGCCATTACCGGCCGGGCCATCTACGAAGGCAGCATCGACTTCGCATCTGCGATGAAGGAGCTCCGTGCATGAACAGAACCACTCGGTTCCCTACAAGATGTAGCGCGAGCGAATACATTGAGCTCGTAAGTGTAGCAAGCTCGCACGCTTGCGAAGCGCTTCAAGTCGAAGGGCAGGAAGCCCGCAGGCGGATCAAATGCTAAGCAAGAGAATCATACCATGCCTTGATGTAGCGCATGGTCGCGTTGTCAAAGGCGTTCAGTTTGTCGACATCATCGATGCCGGCGATCCGGTTGAAGCGGCGATAAAATATGACGAACAGGGGGCGGACGAGCTCTGTTTCCTCGACATCCGCGCCAGCCATGAAAGCCGTGACACGCTCTACCATATGGTCACCGAAGTGGCCGAACATGTCTTCATGCCACTCACCGTTGGCGGCGGCGTCAAAGAGATCAGCGACATCGAAAACCTTCTTCACGCCGGTGCCGACAAGGTCTCGATCAATACGGCAGCCATCTTCAATCCCGAATTCGTCAAACAGGCCGCCGAGCGCTTCGGCTCTTCAACCATCGTCGTAGCTGTTGATGCCAAACGTGTGGACGACCATTGGGAGTGCTTCACCCATGGCGGTCGCAAACCGACCGGCATCAATGCCGTCGAGTGGGCGAAAAAGATGAGCGATTACGGTGCCGGCGAGATCCTTCTTACCAGTATGGATTGCGACGGCACCAAAAACGGTTACGACATTCCGTTAACCCGGGCAGTGGCTGAAGCGATCCCTGCCAATGTCATCGCCTCCGGTGGCGTCGGCACACTTGAGCATATGGCTGAAGGGCTGACCGAGGGAAAAGCCGATGCCGTACTCGCGGCCTCCATCTTCCACTTCGGCACATACACCATTGCCGAGACCAAAGCGTATCTTACAACCCATGGCATCCCGGTCAGAAATCTCTAAATAACCTGTCACTTTTCACTCCTCTTTCGACTGGTCTACACTTGTAGTGCACACAGACGAAGAGGAGTTGGCAAACACCATGAGAGTACGCCATGCCGCCGTGGCAGGATCCTTCTATCCGGATGACCCGGATACGCTTAGTCGCAATATTGATGCGATGCTGTTCGAAGTGGATGAGAGTGCTCATACAAAGTCCCCGAAAGCATTGATCGCACCACATGCCGGCTATATCTACTCCGGCCCCACCGCTGCTGCCGGTTATTCGCTTCTTGAGCCGGACAGGATCAGTCGTGTCGTACTGCTCGGACCCACCCACCGGGTTCTTCTTTCGGGACTGGCCGTTCCGGACATCGATGTGTTTGAAACACCCTTGGGAAAGGTCCCACTGGACCGAGATGCCATTCGCCAGATTATCGATCTTGATCAGGTACACATTGATAATGAGAGCCATGCCTACGAGCACTCGCTGGAGGTTCATCTTCCTTTTTTACAAAAGCAGTTAAACAATTTCAAACTGGTTCCCCTGGCTGTTGGCCAAGCCCGTCCGGAACATATATCGGAAGTGCTGGATATCCTGTGGGGGGGAAAGGAGACCGTGATCATCATCAGCTCCGATCTATCCCATTTTCATCCCTATGAAAGCGCACGCAGAATGGACCTGGAGACGGTCGAAACCATTATTAAAAAATCGCGGCCTGTTTCGCATGAACAGGCTTGTGGTGCAACACCGATTAATGGACTGTTGGCAGCCATGGTCAAACATCCGCTCATACCCAAATTGATTGATTTCCGTAACTCCGGCGACACTGCGGGACCGCGTGATCAGGTGGTCGGCTATGCCTCCATCGCCTTTTACGAAGAGGGAGTTCTCAATGAGCCGGTTCACCTCTGAACAGGGTGCTTTACTCCTGGGTATTGCCAGAGCGGTCATCACAAAACACCTGGGGCTCTCTGTTCCGCTTGCCAAAACAGCCGGACACCCATGGCTCAACGAACCGGCAGCCACCTTTGTCACACTCAAAATCGACGGTGAACTGCGCGGCTGTATCGGCTCACTTAAGGCACACCATTCTCTGATGAATGATCTGCAGAACAATGCCGCTGCTGCCGCCTTTGAAGACCCTCGCTTCCCGCCCCTCAGCAGAGAAGAGCTGGAGCAGATTACGATTGAAATCTCCCTGCTCAGTGAACCGAGACCGATCACCTTTTCGGATGAGGCTGATGCCCTGGCAAAACTTCAGCCCCATGTTGATGGCGTTGTCTTTGAATGTGGAAGGTTTCGCAGCACATTTCTGCCTCAGGTGTGGGAGCAATTACCGACACCCAGAATGTTCATGGCACATCTGAAACAGAAGGCGGGACTCGCGCCTGATTTCTGGAGTGGTGATGTGCTACTCTATAGGTATGAAGTACAGAAGTTCTCGGAGTAGCCATGCCGAATAAGCATTTTCCAGGCCGCTACTGGCATAAGCTGGATGACAATCGCATCCAGTGCGACCTCTGTCCGCGCGACTGCAAACTGCATGAAGGACAACGCGGGCTCTGCTTTGTCCGAAAATGTGAGCATGAATCCATTGTACTGACTACCTACGGCCGATCATCCGGCTTCTGCATCGATCCGATTGAAAAGAAACCGCTGAACCACTTCTATCCGGGGTCGAAAGTGTTCTCCTTCGGCACTGCCGGCTGCAATCTTTCATGCAAATTCTGTCAGAACTGGGACATCAGCAAGTCGCGTGAATGGGACAGGCTATGCGATGCGGCAACACCTGAGATGATTGCCCGGACTGCCAAAGAGAATGGCTGCAAGTCGGTTGCCTTCACCTATAACGACCCGGTCATTTTCCTCGAATATGCTGTCGATACCGCCATCGCCTGCCATGAACTGGGAATCCGAACCGTCGCGGTTACAGCCGGATACATTCATTCCGATCCGGCCAAAGAGTTCTTCTCACATATGGATGCGGTCAATGTCGACCTGAAAGGTTTCACTGACGCATTCTATCACCAACTGTGTGCAGGACACCTGCAACCGGTTCTTGATACGTTGATCTATCTGAAGCACGAAACCGACGTCTGGACGGAGATCACCACACTTATTATTCCCGGCCATAACGATTCGGATGAGGAGCTCCACAGATTAAGTGAATGGATTATGGATGCCCTGGGGCCGGATATTCCTCTCCATTTTTCCGCTTTCCATCCTGACTGGAAGATGCAGGAAGTTCCCCCCACGCCACCCCTTAGCCTTTCCCGCGCACGCGAGACCGCCAAAGAGGCAGGGCTGTACTATGTCTATACCGGCAATGTGCATGACACTGTCGGCGGAACAACTCATTGCCCCTCCTGCTCGGAACCATTAATTGTTCGGGACTGGTATGAGATCCTTGAATTTCATGTGACGGATCAGGGCATGTGCTCTAAATGCGGAGCAGTAATTGCAGGAAGGTTCGGCCACTATGAAGGCGCATACGGCAACCACCGCATGCCGATCAGGCTTTCAGATCATCCCGCCTCATAAAGCCACCGGACACAGGTTAATCACACTTCATTCGATGGCTCCGGCCTGAAACCGGGCCTGGCCAGAATTTCAACATAAAATGATTCAAGCTGCTCCGCTTCCGATTCATTGATGGCTTGAGCGATATCGGCCACTTCGATGACTTTTGCATCTTCAACGGAAGCGCCGAACCTGCAATCAAATTCCCAGGCACTAAAACCTTCCGGCAGTTCCTTTCCGCGTTCACGCTTCAGATAGCGCTTGATATCCCGCCTGACCGTTTCAAAAAGTCTGGCAGGCTTTATCTTCGGATGTGTTAATTGAAATCTCTTTTTCATGTTTAACCCTGAGTAAGCTGAATCGGCGCAGCATAGCCGCTGCGGCCAGACAATACTTCATTCATTCTGTTTAAAGGCAAAAGCAACCGGGAAGCCCCTCTTCTATCGCATTATCGATGCCTTCCTCAACTGTCAGACTCCTCATACATTGCTTCGATCTCAGTCACGTGAAGCTCGCAGATCATTCGGCGTTTCACCTTCAATGTCGGTGTCAGCATACCATTTGCCTGAGTCCACTCATCATCGACAAAAGCAAAATTCTTCACCTGCATATAGCTGGGCAGGTCATGCTCATCGTTATGCATCCGATCCAGCATCCACCTGTGCATCACCTCATTGCTTTTCCAGTCATCGGGCAGAGCACTTCCGTGATCCTTCCTCCAGGCCACTGCCAGACCATCCATATCCGGCACGACCAAAACAGCAACATAGGGGCGGTTATCGGCAATGACCATCGACTGAAGAATGGCCGTGTCCTGGGCCAGGTGTTGCTCAATGACAGCAGGCGGTACATTTTCGCCGTTATTCATAACCATGATCTCTTTCTTGCGGTCGACAATGCGGATAAACCCCTCATCATCAATCTCAACAATATCGCCGGTATGTAACCAGCCGTCATCCTCCAACACCTCTGCCGTAGCTTCGGGCCTGTTCCAGTAACCCTGCATCACCATCGGTCCCCGTACCAGCAGTTCACCGTCACCGGTCACTTTCGTCTCCACACCCGGAAGTGCCCTGCCAACACTCTCCGGCTTGATTCGTTTCAGGGTGTTCACAGCCAATACCGGTGAAGTCTCGGTCAGCCCGTAACCTGGCAGCACCATGATATCGGCTGCCAGCAGGAAGCGAGCAATAGCGGGGCTCAAAGCCGCTCCACCGGAAACAAACAGACGCAGATTACCACCCATCTTCTCGCGCAGCTTGGCATTAACAAGATGGTCCAGCACATTCCATAACTTCGCCTTCATACCCGACAGGTCATCGCCTTTCTGACGCAATTCGAAACGCTCCATGCCGAGCAACTGGGCTCTGTCGAAAAGCATTTTTTTAACCGCCGATGCTTCCATCTTGGCATTCACGCCGGCATAGATCTTCTCATAAAGACGTGGCACCGAAATCATCAGCGTCGGTTTCACCTCGGGCATATCACGCATCAGCGTGGTGACATCCTCTGCATAGGCGATTTCGGAGCCACAGGCCACACTCAGGAAATGGCCGACGGTACGCTCAAAGGCATGCGAAACCGGCAAAAATGAGAGAAAGCGGTCATCAGGAAAGATAGCCACACCACCAAGGCCTGCCGCCACATCCGTCAGAAGATTGTCGTGCGTCAGCATGACCCCCTTCGGCTTGCCTGTTGTTCCCGATGTATAGATCAACGTTGCCAGAGAACCACGATTCGGCGCCTCCGCCTTTGGTCCTGAATCCCACTGCTCATCACGCGAGACAGCATCAACGCTCAGAAGATGACCGGAAAAGGGAAACGCCCGGATATCAAGGGATTCCACCTTCTCAAACTGCTCGCCTGCCTCAGCCAGAATCAGGCTGCAGCCTGCATCATCAAAGACATACTCAACCGCTTCGGCCGGATCGGTAAAATAGGCAGGTACCGTGACAGCCCCCAGTCTCAAAATAGCAAAGTCCGAGAGCAGCCATTCGATACTGTTATGGCCAAGCAGGCCAACCCTGTCACCGGCCTTGATTCCTTCATCCTCCAACCATGCTGACAAGCGAAGAACACGCTGTTGAACGGTGATGCGATTCAGCCCCTTCCAGGTGCCATCATGCTCCCTACGACGAAGCATCGGCAGTTGCTGCCATTGGGTCGGCGAATGGAAGAGAAGATCAGAGAGGCAGTTTGCCCTGTTGACCTGTTCAAGGCCGGGGCAATATTCGACATCACTCATAAAGCACCTCTATGTTGGATGGGATCTCCATCGCTAAAGTTTCGATGGATCGGCATAACACATCTCTCTCAACGGTTGAGAAGTGTTGAAGCAATCCGCCCCGGAACGGCGGGAAACCGATGCCGTAGATCATTGCCGCATCCAGATGCTCTGCACTGTCGACCACCTGTTCAGAGAGGCATGCCAATGCCTCCACCAGCATCGGTATCAGGCAGCCATCGATGATGCTCCTGTCTGTCATGACCTCGACATGATCGGCAAGACTGGCATCGAACTCCTTTTCATACTCAGGCTGTAGTTTCAGATAGTTCCACAGAGCGGGATTCAGAGCTTTACGCCTCTCGCCTTCGTAGATATAGAAGCCTTTGCCCGATTTCATGCCCAGCAAGCCGTCGGCAACCATGGCATCAAACCACGCAGGCATACTCATGCGCTGACCATACGAACCGGAGAGGTGACTTCCGACATGGTGACAGATATCGAGTCCTACCCGGTCAGCCAGCTCTATCGCACCCATCGGCATACCGAAGTTCTTCAGCGCTCCGTCAATGTGCTCAAGTTTCTGACCACGTTCCAGCAGTTGAAGAGCCGCTCTCATGAACGGCATCAGACAGCGGTTGACGAGAAATCCCGGCCTGTCCTTCACCACCACGGGGAATTTTCCCCAGCGTACCGCCAAGGCAGCCGTGGTCTGTACGCTCTTCTTCGTGCTTCTGGCACCCGCCACCACCTCAACCAGTGGCATCTTCGGTGCCGGATTAAAGAAGTGGAGGCCGGCAACACGGCCGGGATGTTTCAGTCCTGCCTGCTGATCAGAGACCGAGAGTGATGAGGTGTTGGTCAACAGCAGTGCATCTTTGGCGACATGCTTCTCCACCTCGCACCACAGTTCCTTCTTGATCTCAAGATCTTCCAGAACTGCTTCGATGACGACATCGCAGGAGTTTAATCCGCTGCTATCGAGCACGGGCCGAATCCGCCGCAATCGAGCAGGGTTCCGTCTGGCCAGCTTTGCTAGCAGCTTCATGCCACGTCCGAGCGCTTCAGCACTCACCTCATGAAGATCAACCTCACCGGTTCGGGTCGCTACCCAGCCGATACCGCCACCCATGGCTCCGGCTCCGTATACTGCCGTACGATTCAACAGGGCTGCAGCCTCCCTGCCTTTTTTCACCATCTCCTGTTTTTTCAGGGAGTCGCCAAGAAAAAAGACCCTGATCAGGCTCTTGCAGGTCGGCGTTACCGCCATCTTTCCCAGTGATTCAGCTTCGCGGGCATAGGCCGGTCCGTCACTCATACCGAAGATATCCTCCAGCAGGTCAATGGCTGTTGGTATGGCCGGATAGGCCTCATTGATATCGAGATGTTTGAAACGAGCCAGTGCCTTTTCCCGCACCTTGTAGAAGAAGAATTTCCGGATTGGCCAGATGTGGAACCACCACGGCTTCACACTGCCGCCACCCTTCTTGCCCTTTCCGGACAGGTGTTCAATGCCACTCTCCACCTGCTCGGAATGACAGCTTATGGCGGCCAGTCCGATACGGCGGGCACTTCTGGCATCGATACTGCTTCCGGTAAGAATCATCTCAACCGCTTTCGGCCAACCGACACGCTTGGGCAGTCTGACGCAGCCGCCGAAGCCCGGATGAATACCGATCTTGATCTCCGGCAGAGCCAATTGCGTCTTCTTATCCTCGACGGCAATGATGTGGTCACACCCCATGGCCAGTTCAAGGCCACCGCCCATACAGGCACCGTTGACCACGGCAATGGATGGGCAGGCAAGGACCTCGATCCGGCGACAGATCGCCTGCCCGCGTTCGGCCAATCGGGTAGCATCATCCACATTGGTCACGCTTTCGATAATGGCAAGATCAGCACCTGCAACGAAGCAGCCCGGCATACCGCTCTCAATGACCAGCAGATCGGGCACCATTTTCTCCAAGGTATCAAGATGCTTCTCCAATTGCTCAATGCATATCTGATCGAGCACATTGACCGATTTATCGGTGCGCGCCAGATGTAACCGTGCTACGCCTTTGTTCTGTTGGAGGGTTACGACTTCCATGGTTCACTCCCGAGAAGAACGGCTCCGCCCTGTCCGCCCCCGATACAGAGCGAGGCCAGCCCCAGACCGCCACCAGTATCATGTTTCAACTGCCGCAGCAGTGTCAGCACCAGCCGTGCCCCGCTCATACCAACCGGGTGTCCGAGGGCTATTGCACCGCCGTGCACATTGAGCCTCTCCATATCCGGTGCGCCAATGGCTGCATCGACACCAAGCTTCTTGGCTCCAAACTGTTTGGAATCCATTGCCTTCAGGCATGCCAGCACCTGTGCTGCAAACGCTTCGTTGATTTCCAGTCGTGCCATATCTCTGGTTGAAAGACCGTAACGGGAGAGCACCGCATGAGAGGCGTAGACCGGTCCCAGCCCCATCCGCTCGGGATCGCAACCGGTATAGGCCCAGTCGTAGAGATAACCGAGAATCGGCCACCCTTCGGCCTCTGCTTTTTCACGGTGTGAGAGCAGCAACATGGCTGCACCATCGGTGATCTGTGAGCTGTTACCAGCGGTTACACTGCCGAATGGCTTCTCGAATACTGGCTTCAGCTTCGCCAGTGCCTCCATGCTCTGACCGTTTCGAATCCCTTCATCGCAATGAACCGGTGAATATTTCGGCGGTGCGAAGAGGTGCATCACCTCCTCGTTGTACCACTCATCCTCCCATGCCCTTTCTGCTCGGTTGTGACTCTGCACGGAGAACTCATCCTGCTCGCGTCTGGAGATGTTAAACTCACGTGCCAGCACCTCGGCGGTCTGCCCCATGTTCAACTGCACCACCGGATCGGTCAGCCCCTCCATCAGAGCAACGCGGGGTTTCCACGGTGCCTTGAGCACGCCCAGTGCAGCTCTGGCCTTGTCGGGGATGCTGCGGGCACGCTGCAGGCTTGCCATGGCAGAACGGAACTGGTCATGAAACAACAAAGGGGCGTGCGTCATCGACTCCACACCACCTGCCACCATGACCTCGGCTCGGCCCGAGAGAATTTTCTCAGCCGCGTCGGTGACCGCCTGCATGCCAGAGGCACAATTGCGGTGCACGGTATGGGCCGGAATGCGACTTGGTACGCCGGCCTGTAGTGCTATGACACGCGAGATATTCACCGCATCGGCAGGCTGGATGACATTGCCGATAATGACGCTGTCGATATCGTCGCGGGTCAGAGGTGAACGTGCCAGCAGTTCACGTACAGCATGCATACCCAGTTCAACGGCTGAAAGCCCTCCAAGAGCCCCACCCATTTTCCCCATCGGTGTGCGAATACCTGCAACCACAACCACTTCCCTGTTTCCACTCATCTGCACCACCTATTCCACACATAAGACTCGACTATTATCTTAGACTAAATCCGGCAACAAGTTGAGTTTGTTCTATAAGTCGATTGAGATAAAGCAGACCTTTCAGATAGCTGTGTGGTTATCACTGAATTAATCAGATGGTTCGTTTTCGAAACTCTGCCATTGATTCACAACTGTTATTCAATAACAGCCCTGATTAATGACAACAGGACCGGTTATGTTGAACAGGCGGACATGGCACATCGCCGTAGGAACAGTAGACACAACAGTCGCCCTGCTTGGGCTTGAGAAGTGCATGGCATGACTCACACTCGTAAAACCACTGACATGCGTCTGTCGGCATGGTCTCTGTTTTACTGTGCCCGCACTCAGGACAGGTAATGGTTGATCTGGTGATTACTTCTTTGGACATCAATTACAATTCTGAAACCAGTGCAGCCTGCAGCTGCTGGTGGTGCTCAGGAAAGAAGTGCCCCGCCCCCTCGATCTCGTGATATTCGACTGAATCGAGCAACTCGACCCAAGCCGAAACCATGGCGTGTGGAACCAGTTCATCGACTGTTCCGTGGATCACCTTTAGCGGACGCGTTTCGTTACGCATGAATGAGAAGTCCCAGAGGTTGACGGCCGGTGCGATGGCAAACATCCGCTCCACCCGATCATCATGAACCGCCGCCTTCAGCCCTGCGAAACAGCCGAATGAGAAACCGGCCAGCCATAACGGCACATCGGGGTGTTTCTCATGCATCCACTCCAGAGCGGTCGCCGCATCGTCGGATTCACCATCGCCGGCATCCCAGATGCCCTCACTCTGCTCGACACCGCGAAAATTGAAACGCAGCACCGGGTGTCCGAGATCCTCAAAGGCACGCGCCGCCCAATAGACGACCTTGTTACGCATAGTACCACCGAAGAGCGGGTGCGGATGACAGACGACAATCGCCGCCTTGCCGCTATCCCCCGTCTGATAGATGGACTGCAGGACACCCGCCGGGCCTTCAATGAACAGCTTCTCGTGGTGGTGTTGGCTCACGATCCGAACAGCTCCTGATAAACGGCCGCGGAGAAGCCAACAGTGACTTTTCCATCGCTGACCAGCACCGGACGTTTAATCATCGATGGGTTCTCCACCATCAATCGGATCGAACTGGTTTCATCGACGCTCTCTTTCACATCATCGGCAAGCTTGCGCCAGGTCGTGCCGCGACGGTTGAGCAGTGTCTCCCAGCCAGCGGCGTGGCACCACTGTTTCAACAGTTCCGGATCAACGCCCTCTTTCTTGTAATCATGGAATTGATAGTCGATCCCCTCGGCTTCCAGCCATTTGCGTGCCTTCTTGATGGTATCGCAATTGGGTATGCCGAACATTTCAATGTTACCCTGACTCATTTCGTCTCCCTCCGCATACGGTAGCAGGCAAACAGTTGCTCTCCGTCGCTATCAAGATAGAGCGACTCCAGATTCATTCCTGATGAGTGAGACAGCGCCCCCTCACAAAAACCGTGGCTCTTTTCGCTGCCCATCAGTGTGAATCGTGTGGTTAGAAAAAGGACATCCAGAACAGCCGCCTCGATCAGCGTGCGATGCACCTGCGGCCCTGCAATCATGTAGGCGCTTCGAAAGCCGAGATCGATCAGCGCCTTGCGCAGCGCCTTCCCCTCGACATCAACATCGCCAGCCGTGACAACCGAAACCCCTTGCGACACCAGCTCCGCTCTTCTCTCTGCAGGTGCGCCTGCCGATGTCAGCACATGGATGGTGCGTTCACCAAGCAGTTCAAACACTTCAGTGGGAATGTCGAGAGAGCGGCTGAGGATGGCAACTGCGGGCTGCGCTTTCAGCCCCTGATCCAGCCGCCACTGTTTCAGGTCGGCGAAGCCGCTGCCGACCGGAAGCAGATCTTGTGCAGTACCTGTCGAGAGTTGCCGGAAATATCGAGCCGAGGTGATCAGGATATCACTCTGCGCCGCCAGCTCCTGATAGAGCCGCCAGTCGCACTCATTGGCCAGCGATTTAGGCACTTCGTAGTCACCCGTTTCAGGATTCAGGCGTGAAATACGGCCATCAAGACTGGCGACATAGTTGGAGTAGATAAACAGCTCGCCTTCACCCGCTTCGCGATGAAGATTCAGCCGAAGATAGAGCCCCTCAAGCGGTAGCGATTCGGAAGATGGAGGGAGAAGCGAGTGAACCATCTCCGTAGCGTTACATCAACACCCGTTCGATGCCACCGTTTTTCACTTCCTTCACAAAGTCACGCTGCCAATCTTCGCCTTTAAGCTGACGGACAAGTTCAATGACGATGTAGTCAGCCTCAACACCGGTTTCGCCCTCAAGACGCGACAGCCCCTGCAGGCAGGATGGGCAGGAGGTAAGAATCCTGGCCGGCTCGTCACTTGCAAGCTTAGCCTTGGCCTTCTCCATCTCCTCTTCCTTGCGTGCCCTGATCTTACCGGCAATGGCAGGGCTGGCCACAGCCAGGGTCCCAGCTTCACCACAACACTGGGCCGACTCAACCGACTCCTTGCCAAGCAGCGAGTTGATGGCGGAAGCCGAGCCGTGATGTTTCAACGGCGTATGGCATGGCTCGTGGTAGATATACTGAACACCCTCCACGGCATCGCTCTTCACGCCCTGTTTGACCAGATACTCATGAATGTCGATCAGAGGTGCATCCGGGAAGACCTGCTCCAGATGATAACGGGTCAACTGATCGTAACAGGTGCCGCAGGATACAATCACCGCCTCAAAATCGAGATAGGAGAGCGCATTTTTCATACGATGGAAAAGCACACGGTTGTCATAGGTGATCTTGTTGCCACGCTCTTCATCACCACTGGCTGTCGATGGATAGCCACAGCAGAGATAGGAGGGCGGCAGCACCACATTGACACCCAGATCATAAAGCATCGACTGCGTTGCCAGGCCGACCTCGGAGAAGAGACGCTCCGAACCGCAACCCGGGAAATAGAGAACGGCCCGGCCATTGGACTGCTTCGGATTCCGCAGAATCGGAATCATGTTTTCATCACGACTCTCGATACCGAGCTTCTGTCTTGCCGTACCGATTGAAAGGGATGGCAGTGGCCGCTCGACAAAATTGATCATCTGTGCTTCCACACCCGTAAGGTTGCGCTTGGCGGCCGGCGCCTTTCTGATCAGGCCGAAACGTTTGGCGACAAAATGGGCCAGGCGATGGCCTGCATAACCCCAGCGAATCAGCACTTCGCGCATCACATTGACTGCACCGGCATGTTGGGTGGTCAGGAAGGCAAGCGAAAGTTTCGAAGCAAGATTAAAGCGTGACTGCCCCTTCTCCTTCAGAAGCTTGCGCATCCCTTCGGTGACCTCGCCGAAATCGATATTGACCGGACAAGGCGACTCGCATTTGTGGCAGATGGTGCAGTGGTTAGCCACATCGTGAAGGCCCGAGAACTGCTCAAACGAGATACCTCCGCCCGTCTGGGACTCATAAAGGAACGCCTCGATAATCGAACCGGTTGCCTGAATCTTGTTACGCGGCGAGTAGAGCATGTTGGCGCGGGCAAAGTGGGTGTTACAGACAGGTTTGCACTTGCCGCAACGCAGACAGGGGGAGATCTCTTCCGAGAGCTCGGTCAGATCAGCCGCTTCCAGAATCATCGACTCCATCTCAAGCAGGTTGAAACTCGGCGTATAGGTCAGGGTCAGATCCGTTCCCGGCATCAGCTTGCCGCGATTGAAGAGCTGCTCAGGATCGGCCTCTTTCAGGTACTCACCCATCTCATCCAGATGGTTCTTATCAAGATAAGGGAGTTTGGTAATACCGATACCGTGCTCACCGGAGATCACGCCGCCCAGCTCGTTGGCCTTGGCCATGATCTGTTCAACCACATGATGCGCCTTTTTCATCATGGCGTAGTCGTTGGAGTTGACCGGAATATTGGTGTGCACATTGCCATCGCCGGCATGCATATGAGTCGCGATCACAATACGGCTGGAGAGCCCTTTCTGATGGGCCTGTTTCACGCCCCTGATCAGCGGTTCATGACCGCGCAACCGGTCGAGAATCGGTGCCTCGACATCATTGCGATAGGAGATGCGCTTGGCTCCCCGCTGAATCACGCGGAAGAGATCCTCTTTGCGGTCGAAGGTTGCCTCTTCCAGCAGGTCGGCGACCTCTCCCGCAGGCTGGTCCAGCCCTTTGAGCAGGCGCTGCCAGCGGCCGGATCGCTCCGTAATCACCTGCAGACATTCATCAAGCTTGCCAGCCAGGAAACCATCGTCCTCGACACCAAGCTCGGCCATAATCACTGAATCGTTGGAGGCCAGTTTCTCGCGGGCTGCACGCAGATAGCGGGCAATCGACTCGATAATATCGAGCTTGTTGCAGATTGAGAGTTCAATGTTCAGATGCTCGATGTAGTCGTTATATTCAGACAGGCGTGGCAGCGGAATCACCACATCTTCATTGAGCTTGAAGGCACGCGTATGTCTGGCAATCGCCGCCATGCGTGTGCGATCACTCCAGAATCGTTTGCGGTCTGACTCCTGAATAGCGACAAATCCCTCACCATTTCCGTGCGAGGTAATCCGGCAGATATCGGAACAGACCTTGGCAACCGCATCGGCATCATTACCGGAGACATCAATCAGCAGCACCACGCGCGGACGTTCGCGACGGGTGGATTTATTGATGTAGTCGATCGCCTTTACATACTTCTCATCGAAGTGCTCAAGCCCTTCAAGGTGAACCTCATCAACCTTGTCGACATGGTTCTTGATCGAAACCATCGCCCGAGTAGCCAGCGTCAGCTCCTGTCCGAAGAATTCGCAGCATACCGTACGTGTGACTTCATAGGCCTTGTGCAGCACAAAGGTGGCCTCGGTAATGAAACCGTCCGTGCCCTCTTTCTGAACACCGGGAAGTCCACCCATAGCTTTACGGGTCACATCCTTGCCGAGCCCCTCTTTTCTGAAGTAGGAACCGTGAATTCTGATGGTCTCGGGATTTCCAATCGCTGTAACCCCATCGGCCTCGAAACGGCTGAGTTTGAACTCGACCTCTTCATCAGCCGGAATCTTGCTCATGTTATGATTGATACGTTCTGTCACCAGCCAGTTGCCATCCGGAGTCACCATCTTCCATGAGAGCAGATTATCGACACAGGTTCCCCAGATCACTGCGTGCTTGCCGCCGGCATTGGAGGCAACATTACCGCCGATGGTGCAGGCCCAGAGGCTGGTCGGATCGGTGGCAAACACATGCGGAGCCCCCGCCTCCATTACCCTGCCGGTAACCGCTCCGGCCTGAGCCGTAATGGTGGCCTCCATGGTGCCGCCGATCTCGCGGAATTCGACCTCTCCGATATGGTCGAACTTCTCGACATTGATCATCACGGCATTGTCCTGCAGTGGAACAGAACCACCGCATAGGCCGGTGCCGCCACCACGAGGGATCACCACAAGCCCCAGTTCACGAGATGCACGAATCAGCCCCGGAATCTCTTCTGGCGTATCCGGCGTAAGTACGCAGAACGGATGGTGCTGGCGCCAGTCAGTGGCATCGGTAGCGCTGTGGGTCAACGTATAGGCATCGAAACGAACGTTATTTGCATGGGTATACTGGGCAAAGGCCTTCTTGGCTTTACGACGCCGCTTGGGCTCTTTTTCAAACCAGCCGTAGAACTGCTCAAGCATATGCTCGGTACAGGCGGAGACCTTGCTGGCCCGTGGATTATCTTTGGCTCCCGTCTGAATACGGTGCAGACGATCCTGATGCAGATCGTAGAGTTTGCTTAGTCGCTTTTTATCATTCAGAAGGTCATTCTTAAGAAAGGGGTTTCGTGAAACCACCCATACATCACCAAGAATTTCGAAGAGCATGCGAGCCGAGCGACCGGTACGGCGCTGGGTGCGGAGGACGTTGAGATCATCCCAGACATCTTCACCCAAAAAGCGGATGACAATTTCCCTGTCGGAATATGATGTGTAGTTATAGGGGATTTCACGAATATTATCGGTCAAACGACGGCTCCCTGCCTTCATGGATGACGTAGTCTTGCATATGGCGAAGCATACTAGTCACGGCACATTAAAAACAGATAAAGAAGTTGCGTTTATTAAAAGAAAAAGAGAAACGATCTTTAACCTGAAGTAAAGCTCTGGCAGAATGAGGGCATGATTCAACTATCCGAACGCATCCAGAAAGTGAAACCCTCCGCCACCCTCGCCATCACGGCCAAAGCCGCAGAGCTGAGAGCTTCCGGCAAAAATATTATCTCCCTCTCCGTCGGAGAACCCGATTTTGAAACGCCGAAAGCTGCACGCGAAGCCGGCATTGCAGCGATCAACGCCGGTTTCACCCGCTACACCGCCGTTCCGGGTATCCCCGAACTGCGCAAGGAGATTGCAGCCAAGTTCAAGCGTGACAACGATCTGGATTACGAGGCGGACGATATTCTCGTCTCCACCGGAGGCAAGCAGTGCATCTACAACCTGCTTCAGGCGATGATCAACCCCGGTGACGAGGTGATTATCCCCGCTCCATACTGGGTCTCCTATCCGGACATGGTACTGCTGGCTGAAGGTATACCCGTTACCATTCCCTGTACGGCTGAAGGCAACTTCAAATTGACTGCTACACAACTGGAAGCAGCCATCACCCCGAAAACAAAACTCCTCTTTATCAACTCGCCATCCAATCCGACCGGTATGGCCTACTCGGCTGACGATCTGGCTTCACTCGGTGCTGTAGTGCGTAAACATCCCAACGTGGCTGTGGCGACCGATGACATGTACGAAAAGATCCTTTTTGATGGCAAGAAGTTCGCCACCTTTGCCCAGGTCAATCCTGACCTGAAGGATCGCACCATCACCCTCAACGGAACATCCAAGGCCTACTGCATGACCGGCTGGCGCATCGGTTTCTGTGCCGGCCCGCGCCATCTGATCAAGGCGATGGCCAAGGTGCAGGGACAGAGCACCTCCAACCCCTCCTCCATCTCCCAGAAAGCGGCCTTGGCGGCCCTCCAGGGACCGACGGATGAACTGGACGAGATGGTCAGGGTATACGAGGCACGTCGTACATGGCTGGTTGATGCCCTCAACAACATTCCCGGCGTTGACTGCATTACGCCTGACGGCGCCTTTTATGTGTTTCCATCCGTTACAGGCTGGATCGGTAAAACCGCATCTGACGGCACCCTCCTCAGCGATGATGTGGTGATCTGCGAATGGCTGCTCGAATCGGCAGGTGTGGCACTGGTTCCAGGTACGGAGTTCGGCTCTCCCGGCCAGATCCGACTATCCTATGCTGTCTCTCAGGAGACTCTGGAAGATGCCGTTAACCGGATTGCAACAGCAGCAGCGACCCTCTGAATTTTCCAGTACGGAATGGATGCCCGCATGAACAGGGACAATTGCAAAGCAACTGCGCACATTGAGGTGTGCCACGGCCCCAAATGCAGTGATTTTGGTGGACGGAGCCTTTCGCAGGAGCTCGACGCACTTGGCATAAAGAGTTCTGCCGGCGACTGCCGCAGCCAATGCCCGCATGCGCCGGTTGTCTTTATTGATGATCGAATGGTCACCAGAGCTTCAGTCGACAAAATCCTTATCCAGGTTCCTCAGAAGTAAACAGTTCAAATAACCGGATCAATAATTGATATCATCTGCATTCTAATTGTCGAGCCATTATGGTCGTCAAATTCTCCACACAGAGCGTCAACATCTCATCAGTACCTGACTAAACCACTAAAGTAAATACATGGCCACATTTGGCACCTTGGTTGCTACATACTTTAGATAACCACTTTTGAGGTCAATCAGATGAAAATTAAACAATCGAAACTCGAATACCTGTTCGAGCACTCTCTTTGGCAATTGCGCTGGTCAGTCATGGTTGCGGTAATCGCCAGTCTCTTCACTGCCCTGATCATGTTCTATGTGGCAGCGGTTGATACATTTTACGTACTTGAAACCATCACCACGGAATATGCTCAGGAAACCAATATGCTGGATCGAAAAGCGCTCCGCGGTGAAGCTGTCGGGCATGTCGTAGAGGTAATCGATGGCTTCCTTCTGGCTGTAGTACTGCTGATCTTCGCTTACGGTATTTATGAACTTTATATCAGTCGCATGGATGGGCCGGAAAAGCATGAAGCTGCAGACCACCTGTTAAAAATAGAAAATCTGGATGACCTGAAAGCCCGACTCGGCAAAGTCGTGTTGATGATTCTAATTGTGAAGTTTTTCGAAATCTCCATGACCATGGAGTACGATGGCGTAAAAGAGCTGACCATCTTTGCCGTCTCCATCGGACTGATCGCCCTCTCCTTCTTCATGACCGAATATGCAGCACGCAAGAGCGGGCTGTTAAAAACCAGAAAGTCCGACCATCAACAAAGAATAGAATCGCTGAAACAGCCGAACAAAGATTAACCTGAGGAACCCATGAGAAAATCATTTGAACACAACTTTGAATCCACCATCTGGCAGGCAAGATGGTCAGTGCTGGCAGCTGTCTTCTGTAGCGGTGCAGCAGCTCTTGCCATGTTTTATGTTGCAGCTGTGGATGCCTTCTATGTCATCAAGCGTCTCGTTGGATATGCATCTCTCACGGACGTTTACGAGCGTATGAGCGTCCGCGCAAATGCCATCGGTAGCGTTGTTGAGGTCGTCGACGGGTTCCTGTTGGCAATCGTTCTGTTGATCTTTGCCTTCGGCCTCTATGAGCTCTATGTCAGTAAAATTGATGCAGCTTATGAGGAGGAGGCATCTGCCCATATGCTTGCTATCGACAGTCTGGACGATCTGAAAAGCCGACTGGGCAAAGTGATCATGATGATCCTGATTGTGAAGTTTTTCGAATTGGCCATTAGCATGAGCTTCGATAATGTCTATGACCTACTGATGTTCTCTGGCGGCATTGTTCTTGTCGGAGGGTCGCTCTTCCTGACCGAGTTCGCCAGTGGTCATCACAAGCCAAGGGTTAAAACGGATCCGGATCGTGAGGTCTGGACGGAAGAGAAACGCAGACAGATGATGGAAAAGGGATAAAAACAACAAAAAGGGCTACCAATTGGTAGCCCTTTTTGTTTCAATCTACTGGCAACTGCCGCCTATCACTTTGTCTCATCTTCGACAGAACTGCCAATCTCTTCAGCCTGTACCCGCTCAAACACCTCTTCCCGGTTAACGGCCACCTCTCTCGGCGCATCAACACCGATGCGAACCTGTCCGCCTTTGACACCTAAAACGCGTATCTGAATATTTTCACCGATGGTGATCGTTTCGCCCGATTTTCGAGTAAGTATTAGCATGGATGAATCTCTCCCTGCCTTTAAATAGACCTAAATGAGAGAATATGCAAGTCGATTACTCGCTATCCAACCCGAATGCGGTATGCAGAGCCCGTACTGCCTGATCAACATGCCTCTCTTCAATCACCACAGTCACCTTGATCTCACTGGTGGTGATCATCTGAATATTGATCTCTTCTTTGGCTAACGTCTCAAACATCTTTTTGGCAATGCCGGTATGTGAACGCATGCCCACACCGATGATGGAAACCTTGGCAACCGTATCATCACCCATCACATTTCGCGCCTGCATCTTTTCGCAGGTGGCATTCAGCAGTTTCATGGTCGCTGCAAAATCACTACGAGGAACGGTAAAGGTGATGTCGGTATGCCCCTGTTCACTCACATTCTGAACAATGACATCAACATTGATCTCAGCACCGGCAACCGAACCGAACACATTCGCTGCAATACCCGGATGATCAGGAATGCCCTGAATCGTTACCTTCGCTTCATCGCGATTATACGCCACACCGGTAATAGCTGCTCTTTCCATGGTCTCATCCTCTTCTGTTACTAACGTCCCCATAATCGGCTCAAAACTGGATCGCAAATGGATCGGCATCTTATAACGCATTGCCAGCTCGACACTGCGCGTCTGCAACACCTTGGCCCCCAGCGATGCGAACTCCAGCATCTCTTCGTAACTGATTCGGTCAATTTTGGATGCCTTCGGAACAATACGGGGATCAGTCGAGTAGACACCATCGACATCGGTATAGATATCACATACATCCGCCTTCAGTGCGATGGCAAGGGCCACAGCGGAAGTATCCGAACCGCCACGGCCAAGCGTGGTAATACTTCCCGATTCATTCACACCCTGGAACCCGGTAACCACGGGCACCTCGCCCTGTTCCATGGCATGGATCAGATGAGGGCTCTCAATATTGGTGATTCGGGCTCTCGCATGGCTGTTACTTGTTTTGAACCCGGCCTGTCCACCCGTGTAGGAGGCCGATTTAACGCCACGGCGACACAATTCAATGGCGAGAAGTGCAGCGGAGACCTGTTCACCGGTAGCAACCAGCGCATCGACTTCACGCGGACTGGCATCACCATCCATCTCATTGGCCATAGCAATCAGACGGTTGGTCTCACCACTCATGGCGGAGACGACAACGCTAACCTGATCACCATTCTTGACCGCAGCCTCTACGAGGTCGGCGGTTTTACGAATTCTATCGATGCTACCTACTGATGTACCACCGAACTTTTGTACTATACGCACGATTATCTGGGCTCCTCACCTGATGCCGAAGTTGTTGTCGCGATACCCACCTTACCCATGCCAAGCGCCCGAACTGTATCCAGCACATAGACCACCCGACGGTGTCTGGCATTGGCATCAGCACGCAGGACAACGCGCATGTTGGGATCTCCCTTACTGACATTCAGAACACGTCGGCGGAGATCACCATCTTCAACAGG
This sequence comes from Mariprofundaceae bacterium, assembly GCA_050301755.1. Lineage (GTDB taxonomy): Bacteria > Pseudomonadota > Zetaproteobacteria > Mariprofundales > Mariprofundaceae > WSZY01. The sequence continues at coordinate 23,246 of JBNKZS010000003.1, read as the reverse complement.
TTCATCCTGAACATAGAGCTGGCCTGATCCGTCAATACTGACCACCACCTCCTGTTGCTCGGTCTGCTGCACCTTTGACTGGCTGGGCGGCAGCTCGAGTTTCAGGCTGCTTGATGCCTTAAAACTGGTCGATACCATAAAAAAGATCAGCATCAGAAAGACGACATCAACCAGTGGTGTAATATCCACCAGGTAGTCGGCCTTCTTCTTGTCGCGAAGTCTCATCCGCGTTCGCCTTTAAGTAGTTCAACAAAATGAAGTGCATGCTGTTCAATCTCAATCACAAACCGGTTAACTCGAGATTCAAACAGGCGATAGGCAACCAGAGCCGGAATGGCGACGGAGAGACCCGCAGCTGTCGTTAACAGCGCTTTGGAGATACCCCCGGCCAGAATATCCGCTTTGCCGACACCCTCAAGGGAGATCACCTGAAACACCTCGATCATACCGATAACCGTACCAAGAAGACCGAGCAACGGAGCAATTGCTGCAATCACGCCCAACACGCCGATATAGCGCTCCAGATGAGCAACTTCCTGACGTCCTATCTCTTCCAGAATCTCCTTCATCACAGATCGCTGAACACCGCGATTCTTCAATGCGACCCACAAAATACGACTCATGGCCGAATTGTTATCGCTGCAGATTTTTACAGCCGACTCAACATCGCCGGCGCGTACGGCCGCTTCAATATTTTTGATTTCATCTGTCGGCATCACCACTGAACGCCTCAAACTCCAGCTGCGTTCAAAAATGATAGTTAATGCCAAAATCGAAGAAGCCAGCAGGATATACATCACTGTACCACCCTGAACGATAAACTCGAACACTTGTCACCCCCACTGGAAAGATGCGGCGATTATAGGGCTCGCTGCCACCACTGCAATGCAGCATCTCGTTTTCCTTCAAAACCAGGCCTGGACTGCTCGACGTTCAAACCCTGACCAAGACTCTTCTCAAAGCGAACCTTCACTGCTCCCTCCTTTGTATCAAGGACTTTCGCGTCGCTGCTTCGATAACGATCAATCACATCTGCATGCGGGAAATGATAACGGTTATTCTTTCCTGTCTGGGTAATGACAAGCTCAGGTGAAACAGCTTGAATCCATGCTTTACTACTTGATGTGCGGCTACCGTGATGCGGCACCAGCATCAGGTCATGATTTAATCGCAGAGAGTTCATACCCTCATTTTCAATCATCCTCGACTCGGGGACTGTTTCGATATCGCCAGTGAACAGGATACGATGCCCACTGGCCAGGACCAGAGAGAGTACAAGAGAGCTGTTGTTTCCGTTTTCATCTTCGAATCCTTGAGGCGGCCAGAGCACCTCCACCTGAGCATCACTGAACACAAGCCTGTCACCCCGCTTGAGCCATCGAACAGAACCACCATTGGACACAACCCTTTCCTCAATATGATGGGTCATTTGATGTCGCCGGTTTTTCGGCACATCTGCCAACCACAGCTCTTTGACGTAACGCATCTGCTCCAGCAATCGAATGGCTCCACCCGCATGGTCGGATTGAGCATGAGACACAACCAAAACATCGACATGCACCAGGCCTTGCGCACGAAGTCCCGCAGCCACATCGCTTCCGCCATTAAAACGACTGCCGAATCGACCAGGCACATCAACGACCATTACGCTACCATCCGGCATGGTCAGCGTTGAGGCAGCACCCTGCCCCACATCCCAGACAACAAACTCCGTGGCCTCGGGATATCTTTCAGGCACCACAACCGCCAAATAGATAACCAGCGTCAATCCACTGCAGGCAAAAAGATGAATATACTTCTTTTTCAGAAAAAACAGAGACGACATGCCCATGCCTGAGGCGTAGAGAATTCCTACGAACAAAGAGACATCACCCACCCATAAATCTCCGGCAGGCAGTTTTTTAAACAAGGCAAGAGTCTGGTTCCCGTAGTGAATGCCGAATGCGGCCATCTCAAACAGCCCTGAAGCGACACCCGTCAAAGCTAATGCGGCTGATATTTCGGCCAATATGGATAAGGGAAGGATCCAGAGTGAGTAGAGCGGCACAAGCATGAGATTTGCAATCAGGCTATAAGTGGGAACCCTACCAAACAGATCGGCAATTATCGGAAGGGTTGCCAATGTTGCGATGATACTTACCCAGAGTAACGAGCTGATCCAGGCCAACGGACTTGAGCTCAAGTGAACCTGCTCAGCGGGCCTCTGTGCTGACCAGAGAAGCAGCGCAGTCACTGCGACAAAAGAGAGCCAGAGTGAAACAGATTCAATTGATGCCGGGTCGATGAGCAGGATCAGTATAAGAGCTGCCATCATGGTATTCAAAGGCTCGGAACGACTGCGCAACCACCATGCGACCACGGCCGCAGCCAGCATCAATACCGATCTCTGAGCTGTAATCGGCCAACCAGCAATGGTCGCATAGATGATAGCGATAGCAATTCCTGTACTGAGGGCGACCTTTCGTACAGGGAGATGAACGATCCACGCTTCTTTACGGGTTAATAGCCACCAAACAAGCATAAATCCCCATCCGGCCACCATACCCACGTGCAATCCGGAGATAGCCAGAAGATGGGCAGCTCCTGCCGCCGCAAAATCATTCTGGACTGAAACAGGGATTTGACTGCGATCAGCCAATAGAAGAGCTCTGATTACAGCGGATTCATTACCCTCCGGCAGAGCTGAGATAATTCGTTGTCGAACCTGTTCCAGTAGGGGGATATCACGATGGATCAACTCAACACCCTTACCTCCGCCAATCAGCGCAATGTGCCTGTCAAAGCAGTAGCTGCGATAATCAAAGGCGCCGGGATTGAGTTTGTTATGAGGCGGATGAAGTTTCAGCGAAGCTCGAATGGTTTGGCCCGCCATGAAATCACTATTCCCTTCTCCCCCATAGAGGTAGAGCTCCACCCTGCCCGACAATTGAGCGCCATCCTGACGCTCGATTCGGGAAAGGAGGAGACGGCTATAAGAAGGTGTATCATCCACCCGTTCAATACTTGCCATCACCTGCTGGTACCCGGATGTCCAACTCTCATCAAACATAATCTGATAGGCATCCCAGAAGAGGGCCGCACCACCCCATAGAATCCCAATCAACAAAGCGAGAAGCAGATGCCGGCAAAAGCGAAGCAGAGGCAAAACAGTAATGATCAAGACAGTGGCCACACCGACCACGCCAAGCGATACGGTTTCAGATCTGGCTATGGCTAGCCCAATCACCCAGCCGAACGAAGGGAGAAGCAGGGGGAATTGATGAAGGGGTGACCGCAGGTCAGTCCGGATAGATTACTTTGCCCCTGATCATCTGATCATCACCCATCTTGCGGCGCTGGATACCTTCAAGCCTGAGCGCCTGAGAAACCTGATCGACACCCCTTCCATGCCACAGGTTTACCGCCTCGCTACCACCGATCAAAATGGGCGCCTGATAGAGCACCAGCTCATCCATCAGTTGCGATTCGAAAAAGGCCGCATGAAGTTTGCCTCCGCCCTCCAACAGTACATTCAGGAACCCATCCTGAGCCAGATGTTTCAAGATCGTGATCAGATTGGGGGCACGCCCTATCTGGACACCCGCATCACGCCATTTCTCTGTATCCTCATTGACTGTTCGGACATACATGCGGGTAGGTGCAGCTCCATCGAGCAAATTACAGTCCGGAAAAAAACGGGGTGTGTTCATACCGATGACCACTCGCATTGGTAGATCGCCCTTTACCCTGGCATCCCGGACTGTCAGAGAGGGGTTGTCATATTTAAGTGTTCCCGATCCGACAATGATGGCATCCGCCTCTGCTCGCAAACCATGTGCATGCTTTCGTGAACTCTCCCCGCTGATCCACTGGGAGTCGTGGCGGTAAGTAGCAAGTTTTCCATCCAGCGAAATGGCGGCCTTGCCAATCACGTAGGGTCTTCCGGTTTTGATATAGTGAAAAAACGGGATATTGAGCTGATCGGCTTGATCAGCCAGCACGCCACCAGTCACTTCGACGGCATGGGCTTCAAGCAGCTTTCCTCCACCTGTCATCTCCGGATTCGGATCCGATGAAGCATATACAACCCGCCAGATTCCGGCCCTTAGAATCGCATCGGTACAGGGTGGTGTTCTTCCCGAGGCAGAGCATGGCTCAAGTGTAACGTAGAGGGTTCCACCGCGGGCCTTGTGACCAGCCTTTTCAAGTGCATGAACCTCGGCATGGGGTTCACCCGCACGTTCATGCCAGCCCTCACCCACCTTGATCCCGTGGTTCACAACAACTGCACCGACACGCGGATTCGGGTGAGTCGTACCCATACCCTTTTTAGCGAGAAGGATCGCCCGCTTCATCCAACGCTCATCCTCTTTCTGCTGCTTCTCATCCACCATTTGTCACCCCTTGAGTTGGAGCATGGCAAGCTTAATCATACAAATCAAGTTGCGCCTGCCCGCATCAGGCTTCTGATTTTCCCCAGCCTGAAAATGCCGTTGCTCACAACTGGCACAATTGAAAACATTCCATAGGCTATCCCCATGTTAATGATCATCTCACCAGCCAAGACTCTCGATTTTGAACACGCATCTCCAGTCAGCGAGTTCACATTACCCGGCGCTCTTGAGAGGTCACAGGAACTGATCCATATTCTGCAACAGAAAGACAGCTTCGAACTGGCAGCGTTAATGAAAATAAGCATGAAGCTCGCCGACTTGAACATTGCCCGGTTCCGGGCATGGCAGACACCTTTCACGCCAGACAATGCCAAGCAGGCTCTCTTTTCCTTTAAGGGAGATGTCTATACCGGGCTGGATGCTGATAGCCTGGAATCTAAGGCGATAAACTTTGCACAGAAACACCTTCGAATCCTTTCCGGGCTCTATGGGGTGCTTCGTCCGCTGGACCTCATGCAGGCCTACCGCCTTGAAATGGGCACAAAACTGGTCAGTCAGGCGAGGGATAACCTCTACAGTTTCTGGGGAACCGGAATTACGGAGATGCTCAACGAAGCGATCGCCTCACAGGGCGATCGTATGCTCATCAACCTGGCATCGAATGAGTACTTCAAAGCTGTTCGGACTGATTTGCTCGATGCGGAAGTGATCACGCCACTCTTCAAGGAGAAGCGTGGCGACAGATACAAAATCATCAGTTTTTCGGCCAAGAAGGCTCGCGGGGCAATGTGCCGATATATCATCGACAACCGGATCAGCGATCCGGAAAAAATCAAAAACTTTGATATTGATGGCTACAGTTTTAATCCGGCACTCACCTCCGGACATGAGTGGACCTTTACCCGCTAACCTGAGACCCGACCGACTACAGCTAACAGCTTTGGCAGCGCCTTCCATGTGGACAGAACCACGTTTCAAGCCCGAAGTTCTCATGGCTGTCCGGCGCACCACAACCATATTTCTCAGCGTCAGGACCCTTTTCATAGCACTCTACAAATGATCGAATGACTTGCTCGAACTCCTCGACCACAACGGGTTTGAGGAGAAACGCACAGGACCTGGCTTTCGCCTCCCCTTCATACTTCGGAAAACCGGAAATAATAGCTGTCCGGATTGCAGGATGGATCTGACGAACCTGGTCGAGCATCTCATAGCCATTCATCTTCGGCATTTGCACATCGCTCAATAGTGCATAGGGAAGATCGAAATCACTGGATGCAGCGTACTCAAGGTAGTCACACGGGCAACTGAAGGTTCTGCTTTCGTAACCCATCAGGCCAAGCAATTCAGCAAGAAAAGTCCGGACATCTTCATCATCATCAACGATATGGAACATATTCAACTCCATACCCTTCCAGTATGTAATTATAGCATCCGGGACAGCACAACATAACCTTATATTTATATCGGGTATATTTTTCTGTAAATCTCATCAATCCCTGACTAATCTCTGACTATTCAGGGAGGTGCCGATGTCTCATCAATCATCTAATGTTCAATTTCTGATTCCCAAAAAGGATCGTCCAGTCTGGCCGGATGTGGGTGAAGTGCTCCCTGTGGATGCTTCCGACATGATCTCGATCCCTCTGCTGGGCTGGGTTGCGGCCGGACAGCCTGTCGACCTCTTCGAACACCACGAAAGCATCTCTGTGCCGGTTAACATGGTTCGTAAGGACACCTACGCGCTACGTGTACGTGGTGACTCAATGATTGATGACAACATCGAGGACGGTGATGTCATTGTGGTGGAAAAACGCGCCACGGCCGAAAACGGCCAATCCGTTGTCGCCATGATCAATGGTGAAACGGTGACATTGAAAAAGTTCTATATCGAAAAAGATGGCGTGCGTCTGCAACCGGCCAATCCTGCCCTCAATCCCATCCATCTGAAAAACGGCGATATCCAGATCCTCGGCATTGTCATGGGTGTGATCCGGACTCCCTGACTGTTTTCTGGCTGAATGGACCAGCCACGTCTATGCTCCCAACCCTAAACTGTCTATCAAAGGACGATCAGGGGTAGGCATTCAATGAAGGGAACATCTAAAGAGTCATTCAAAGCGTGGATCATGAAACGCAATCCGATTTTCGGCAGCCAACTAAAGAGAATGAGCTTTTTCAGAATCCTCACCGCCGCCCTGACCATGTATCTGGTGATCCCGGTCTATTTCTTTCTTCACCTTGTCTGTCTGATGCTTCTTTATAACCGGATCGTCTGCCCACTGCTTGGCGTCGAACGCATCAGACTTCGAAACTACATCATCATTGATCGCCACCTCATTCCCGGCCTCTCACTAACCGCCCGGTTCCACTGTATCTATTGCGGCTATGCCAACGGCATCTGTGTTGCCATGGGCGTACTATTGACCCAAATATCCAACGTTTCTGAAGCGCCCCTCAGCCCGACCCAAAAAGCACTTGTCTCCATCCCCTATTTTCTCACCTCATCCCTCTCATCGCTGGCACAACTACTCATTGTCATCGACTACAACCTGGCTATCTCACCACCTCTTGGGCTTCATAAAATGAGCATGAAGGAGGCATATGAAAAGATGGCCGAAACCGGGTTTGGCGATACATTCACGATTTTCGGAAGCGTGGGACAACAGTTTCTTCGCTTTGAACATGGCTGTGCCCTGATCCTTGCCAATGCTCTGGAACAGGTAGAATCCCAGTGGTGCCCGATCAAGCATCTGGACAGAAATCCACATGCCATTTTCCCTGAGCACCATAAGTTCTTCGTCGAGCGCTGTGAGCTATGTGAACTGAAGAAGGTGCTTTGCAGTGAGGGAACAGTCTCTCCGAGAAAGCCTCTGTTGTAGCATCCATGAGCATCCTTCTGCCGATTTGCCGCTTCAGCCCATCTCGGGCATCCTCGCTCCCCTATTCCTGATTCGGAGTCTGCATGCCCAACCCCAACACGAAAAATCACCTCGTCCTGATCGACGGCCCCAACTACGTTTTCCGTGCCTTTCATGCCGTCCGTCACCTCTCCAACAGCCGAGGCGAACCGACCAATGCCGTCTTTGGCTATGTACAGATGCTTAAAAGCGTTCTGGGCAAACTGGCTCCCACCCATGTTGCTGTCGCCTTCGACCCGAAGGGTGGAACCTTCCGAAACGATATCTATTCTGAGTACAAGGCACATCGTCCACCGATGCCGGAAGAGCTGGCAGCGCAGTGGCCGAAGGTTCTGGAGGTGACCCGCGCCTTCAACCTTCCCCTGATCTGCATCGAAAACTATGAGGCGGATGATGTCATCGCTACGCTGGCCAAACAGGCTGAAGCAGAGGGGTGGGATGTCACCATCGTCTCCACCGACAAAGATCTGATGCAACTGGTCGATGAGCGCATCCACCTGCTCGATACGATGAAAAACATTGAATACGACGAAGCCGCCGTTAAAGAGAAGTGGGGTGTGGAACCGAAGCGTATTCATGATCTTTTATCGCTTGCCGGAGATTCGGCCGACAACATCCCCGGTATTCCCGGTATCGGGCCGAAAACAGCCGTTCAGCTGCTTGAGGCGTATGGTGATCTTGAGGATGTCCTCGTCCGTGCCGGCGAGGTGAAGCAGAATAAACGCCGCGAGAGCCTGATTGAGTTTGCCGATCAGGCCAGGCTCTCCTACGAACTGGTTGCCCTGAATCACAAAACCCCGGTCGGCTGCTCACTGGATGACCTGAAGACCAAAGCACCGAATCGCCCTGAACTGGCCGCCCTGTTTGCTGATCTGGAATTCAAACGGCTGGTGGAGGAGTACAGTGCTGAAAACACGCCATCTGCAGCGGTCGAAGCGTCGAACGGGACTGCTCCTGTGACAATCGAATCCGCCAGGCCGACAAAGAACCTCCCCTGCAACAATCGCTTGGTGGATGATGATCTATCGTTTAATGAACTGCTAGGCGCTCTGGGCAAAGCCGACCTGATTGCGATAGACACTGAGACTACCTCTCTAAGTACCCACGATGCCGAAATCGTCGGCCTCTCCTTTGCCGTCAACGATGGTGAGGGTTGGTACGTCCCCATCGGCCACCGCCCCCGGGACCTGCTGGATAGCGCTCCCAAACAACTGCCACCAGAGTTGGTGTTACATGCACTCAAACCGATTCTTGAAGATGCAGGCAAGGCAAAATGCGGACATAACCTCAAATATGACAGTCAGGTTCTGCGCCGTGCCGGCATTAAGTTGCGCGGCATCACTGCCGACTCGATGCTGCTCGCGTACTGCCTCTATCCGGCCAAGTACCCGCCGAAGATGGACAGAGTGGCTGAAGATTACCTGGGACACACCTGCATCAGCTATGAAGAGGTGGCCGGCAAAGGGGCCAAGCAGATCAACTTTGCCCATGTCTCCATTGACGATGCACTGCCCTACGCCGCCGAGGATGCAGAGGTATCACTTCGCCTGACCGAATACCTGAAAGAGCGGCTCTCGGCTGAAAAGCGGTTGTCCCGACATGATGAGATTGAACTGCCTCTTGCCACTGTACTGGCGGACATGGAGTGGACTGGTACCCGCATCGATAAGGAGATGCTGGCGAGGCTTTCGGATGAGTTCGGTAAACGTATCCATGAACTGGAGAGTCAAATTCATAAGGCAGCAGGGCAGGAGTTCAACATCCAGTCGCCCAAACAGCTGGGAGAACTGCTCTTCGACACCCTGCAGATTCCGGGAGGAAAGAAGACAAAATCGGGTCAGTGGGCCACCGGCCAGGAGGTTCTGGAAAAACTGGCTGAAGAGCATGAGGTTCCCCGCCTGATTCTTGAGGTGCGCCAACTCTCGAAACTCAAATCAACCTACACCGATGCTCTGCAAAGGTTGGTACACCCTGAAACGGGACGGGTACACACCTCCTACAATCAGGCGATCACCTCCACCGGACGCCTCTCCTCCTCCGATCCGAACCTGCAGAATATTCCGATTCGCACCGAGGCGGGCCGCATGATTCGTAAAGCCTTCATTGCCGAAGAGGGAAATGTACTTCTGGCAGCCGACTATTCACAGATTGAACTGCGATTGATGGCCCACTTCTCCGAGGATGAAGCACTGATCAGCGCCTTTTCCAAAGGAGAGGATATTCACGCAGCTACCGCTGCTGCTGTAAACGGTGTTGAGATCACAGATGTCTCCGGCGAAATGCGCCGTCATGCCAAAATCATCAACTTCGGTATCCTCTATGGCATGAGTGCTTTCGGTCTCTCCAAGCAATTGGGACTGGGCCGCCATGAATCGCAGGCGTTTATCGATGCCTACTTTGATCGTTACCCGACCGTACGCAACTTCATGGATCGCACACTCGAAGAGGCCAAGTCCGATGGCTATGTTGAAACACTTCTGGGACACCGCGTTTACCTGCCGGACATCAATGCCAAGAACGGCATGTTGCGTGCCTATGCCGAGAGAACGGCCATCAACGCTCCGCTTCAGGGGTCGGCAGCGGACATTATCAAGGTGGCTATGATCCAACTGCACCGACACCTTCGCGACCAGTTCCCGGATGCAAAAATGACACTGCAGGTACATGACGAACTGGTGATCGAATGCCCGGAAAAACTAGCTGAAGCGGTCACAAAAACCGTGCGCGATGTGATGGAGCAAGCTGTCGAATTGCGTGTGCCTCTGGTCGTTGATATCGGTTGTGGCAGAAACTGGTTTGAAGCGCACCAGCTGTAACTGCTGCGCTTCACATTTCTGCTGACGCAGTGCTACACTGCACGCATGGATTCACTACTCGACAATCTACCCATCTCCTCATCAAACCTGCCACTTCTGGCATTGGGGATGGCAATCCTCATTATCGTGGTTCTGACCGTGCTGCTGATGCGCCGGAAGAAGAGCGCCCTGCCGATCCAGGAAGTCTCGAAAAGTGATATCCCATCGCTTCTGACCGTTCCGGAACTGGCATGCTTCAACACCCTCGACACTGTGGCTGGCAAGGATTACTACATCATGGCCAAGGTATCTCTCTCCGATATCGCGGTCATCAAAAAGGGCGTTGACCAATCCCGGCTGAAGAAGGCATCAAAGAGCCACATTGATTTTGTCCTGTGTGACCGAACAACACTGGCGGTCATCTGTGCCATTGAACTGGAAGATGCCAGCACCGCCGCCTCAAACAAGGACACCCGTTCGGCCGATCTGCTGCAGGAGGTGGGCGTCATGGTATTCCGCTTGCCGGTGAAAACCAGCTACTCCATGCCGGAGATTCAGCAGATGCTCACCCCTTACCTCAAGGGCCAGAGCCCATCCCCGGATGAGATGGTGGCCACGGTGTCCATGGAGGCGTTCCGCTCCTGTAAAAACTGCAATTCACGAATGGTTCTCAAACGCGCCAAGTCCGGGAAGTATAAAGGCGTACTCTTCTGGGTCTGCAGCCAGCATCCGAAATGCAAGACATTTGAACTCTTTATCCGTTAACACTCAGAAATAAGTCTGCTATAATAATACCTGCTATTTTTTCAGCAAAATAGGGGGGAGGCGAATTGTCTAACGGCTTCCGTATCAGTAGACTCAAGGTGCTCTTTACCGGCTACACAACCGGCAAAGCACAGGAGAGTGACTTCCAGCGTCAGATGGTTTTTCTGATTGCCTTAATTGCCACGCCTACGGCCCTTCTCTTCTCCATTGTCAACTTTATACATGGTCACACCCTGCTCTCTGCCGTTGAAATGCTGGCCATCGTCCTTCTCATCCCCTGTTTCAGGGTTGTTCAAAAACCTCAAACCCTGGCACTTTCAAAAAACCTTCTGATGCTCAATGCGCTTATCGTTTTTTCGGCTCTTTTTATCGATGGCGGTATCGGCAACACCGGTGTTATCTGGACGCTTATTGTTCCCGTATTGGCGGTCCTGCTTATGGGGTTGCCGATTGCATGGTACTGGATTGCGGTTTTTTCAACGGTTCTGGGTATCTCAATTGCCTTTCACATTGCAGGTCTCTACCCACTCCCTTACAACAACGACTTACTGCTCCACTACCCGGCAGCTCTCCTTTTCTTTTCACTGATTGCGGCCGCCATTGAGGCCCAGTTGGAACGTCTGCACGTAAAGCATGAAATGATCATTGAGGAACTTCAGGAACTGCAGTCGAACCTGAAGCACACCATCAAGCACCGAACTGCATCTCTGCAGAAAATCAATGACAAACTTCAGGCAGAGGTCAAACACCACAAGGAGACCTCGCAGGCGCTACGTGACAGTGAAGAGCGATTCTTCCAGGCCCAGAAGATGGAGTCGATCGGCACTCTGGTTGGCGGCATTGCCCACGACTTCAACAATATGCTGGCCGGCATTATCGCCAACCTCTTCATGTTGAAGCAAAAGGTGAGCGATAACCCTGAATTGACCAATCGTATTGATAACATTAATCAACTGGCCACCGGTGCTGCCGACATGATCAAACAGCTCCTCACCTTTGCCCGTAAGGATAATGTCGAGTACAAGGCCTTTGACCTGCTCCCTTTTATGAATGAGGCCTACAAGCTTGCCAGTGTATCCATATCATCACGAACCAAGTTAACGTACGACTTTCCATCCGGCTCCATCTGGGTCAAAGCCAATGCCACCCAGCTGCAACAGGTGCTGATGAACCTGATCAACAACGCCCGTGATGCGGTGAAGGATCAGGATGATCCAACCATCAAAGTTGTATTGCAGCAGATAGTTCCCTCAGATGCATTCAGACGAAAACATCCTGACCTGTCTGCAGAAAAATATGCCAAATTGACCGTCGCTGACAATGGCAATGGCATGAACAAAACCACCATTTCCAAAATCTTCGAACCTTTTTTCACCACCAAAGGTGCCGGCAAAGGTACCGGCCTTGGCCTCTCGATGTGCTACGGTGCCATCAAGGGACATGACGGCACTATTGAGGTGGAGAGCTCCCCTGAAGTGGGCACCTCCCTTCACGTCTACCTTCCCGTCTTTGACGAAGAGTCGGACAGTAACCTGACGGACACTCTCAAGAACGCCGTTCGTGGCAATGGCGAGGGAATACTACTGGTGGAAGATGATCCCATCCTGAGAAAAATTCAGCGCGAGACCCTTTCAACCCTTGGCTACCGCCTCTTCGAGGCCGGAAACGGCAAGGAAGCCATCAGCATGTACGAGGATCACGGCGACCAGATTGAACTGATTATTATGGATGTGGTGATGCCGATCATGGGCGGTGTGGAGGCGGCACATCACATTCGAAAGATGAGAAAAAATATGAATATCATCTTTGTCACCGGTTACGATCCGGAAGGAACGATCGATGGTAAAAACCTGCCAGGACCTGCCGATTTTATTCTTGATAAACCGTTCACCATTGATGAACTAAGTCACGCTGTTCGCAAACAGCTATTGGGAGCGAGCGACTGAAATTTTCAGCTATTCGATGGTTCTCAGGTAGTCGATCACAGCTCGACGCTTTGCGGGGTCTTTCATTTCAGGAAGAGCAGGCATAGTCAAACCATAACTGTTCCCCTCTTTAAGAGTCTGGGCATATTCATCCGATTTGATCATTTCTGCAGGATCCAATAGAAACTTGTCGACCCACTCCGCATCACGCCTCTCGAGGATTCCGGCAAGCCCGGGACCGAACTTTTCATCGTAATCGGATTTATGGCAGTAGGTACAACTCTGATCGAAGATTTTCTTTCCCACTTCAACATCTGCAGCTATTGCACTTCCCATTGCAACAAAAAAGAAAGGTAGGCTCAGGAAAAGTTTAATGTGCATAACTACAACTCCAGTACAGCAGATTTTCCCCTGCATTCGGTGTGGATATTATATTTTTTTAGCCAATCCACAATCGTTAATCATGATGACTCTTCCAGCCACTTGATGGAACAGCCAATTGTCGGATGTTGAACAGCCGGAGCATCATCACCTGCGAGCATCAGGTCAATGGCCGGAAGAAGCTCCTGTTTCGTTACTTTGGTCTCATCTTTCCAGTAGTCGTCAATCCGGCCATGGTAGTAAAGCTCGCCATCGCCATTGTAGAGATAGATATCCGGTGTGCACTGGGCGGCAAGAGCCTTCGAAACTGTTTGACCTGAATCCACCAGGTAGGGGAAGTCGATTTTCCACTCCTCAATCTTCTCCTGCATCGCCGCAGGAGAGTCGGCAGGATAGTCGGGGTGGATGTTGGGATTGATGGCAATGGTATTCACCCCCTTTACCCGGATCTCTTTCGCCAGACGAATCACGCGAGGCCAGACCGCCAGTGCATAGGGGCAGTGGTTACAGGTGACAACAACCAGAAGACCCTTCTTACCCAGCAGATCGGCGCTGCGGTGCTCTGTTCCCGAAGGATCCATCAGTGAAAATGATGGAAGTTTTGCGCCCTGTGCCACGTGAATCGAACCTACCAGTGCCATAAACCACTCCTTAATGTTGACCGGATGGATAAGCGTCCATGTCCAGCAGAAAATTTCAACCTCAAAACGGCAAAGGGTTTCGCGTTAGCGCAACAGCGACCATATAGAGATAGATGGCAATAGCCACTGCCCACGTGCCTATCTTCACAGGTCGCTCTTTGCTCCAGTGAAAGGCAAGCATTCCCAGAAGAATGTAGAGAAGAAGCGCCGTCAGTTTGGCGGCAAGCCAAGGCTCCTGCCACGGAAACTGTCCGGTGATCCAGAACAGCCCCACACCGCTGAGTAACAGCAGTGTGTCGATCGACTCAGCCGTCCGGCGTACCCACAGGCGGCCTACAAACTCCGGCGTACTGATCATGGCAATACCACGACCGAAAAAAAACAGGGCCGAAAGTACCACACAGCTGACATGAACAAGTTTGACTGCTTCCATCACCACCACCTGATGAGAAACTCTCCATCACGTATCCGTGGCATGCAAGCTCCGTTTACCTATAGTTGCGACTTCTGGTTCGGACGGAGGGCGGATATGAGACAGATTGATGTATTCAACGGCGATGCGGACGGCATCTGCGCTCTGCAACAGTTGCGACTGGCCGTACCATGTGACTCCGAACTGGTCACCGGCGTAAAGCGGGATATCGCTCTGCTGGATCGCGTCGAGGCGATGAAAGGCGACCGGGTCACCGTACTCGATATCTCGTTGGACAAAAACAGGCCCGCCCTTCAGCGGCTGCTCGACCAAGGGGCCGAAATCGACTATTTCGACCACCACTTTGCCGGAGATATCCCCGACTCATCCCGGCTGGCTGCGCATATCGATATATCCGCCGACACCTGCACCAGCCTGATTGTCAATCACTACCTGGACAACGCCCATCTCCTCTGGGCCATCACCGGAGCCTTTGGTGACAACATGCATCAGGCGGCCAGGGATGCGGCTCGGCCGCTGGCGCTTTCAGACGAACAGATGCATGCCCTGCAACACCTGGGCGAATGCATCAACTACAACGGTTACGGATTAACGCTGGAGGATCTCCACTTCGCTCCGGACACTCTCTACCGCCATATCTCCCCCTATGCCGATCCGTTTTCGTTCATGCATGAGTCTGAAATATTTATAAAACTGGCAGATGGCTACGCCGACGATATTGCCTATGCCAGAGAGTTACCCATCCATTTCGCCGATGACAGGGTCTGCATCCATTTGCTTCCCGACCAACCCTGGGCCAGACGCGTTGCCGGCGTTTACGGCAATGAGCTGGCCCGTAGTGATCCGGGGCGAGCCCATGCCCTGATCACAGAGAGCGGCAGCTTCTACCGGGTCAGCGTTCGAGCACCGCTGAACAACAAGGAGGACGCCGACACGCTCTGCATGCAGTTCCCGACCGGTGGCGGACGGAAAGGTGCGGCCGGCATCAACGAACTGCCCACCGCCATGTTCGACGACTTTATCAAGGCCTTCACAGCTACTTACAGCTAAGGCACGTCACGCTACACTGCGCCTCTTGAATTCAACGAGGTAGAGATGTCGATCAAACAAGAAGTCGAGAAGCGCCGTACCTTCGGCATTATTTCGCACCCGGATGCCGGTAAAACCACACTGACTGAAAAGCTGCTGCTCTTCGGCGGCGCGATCCAGATGGCCGGTGCCGTCAAGGCCAGGAAGGCCAGCCGACATGCAACCTCAGACTGGATGAAGATCGAGCAGGAGCGTGGTATCTCCGTCGCCTCCTCGGTGATGAAGTTCAACTACCGCGACTTCGAAATCAACCTGCTCGACACCCCGGGCCATCAGGACTTCTCCGAGGACACCTACCGCGTGCTCACTGCTGTCGACTCCGCCATGATGGTGATCGACTCCGGAAATGGTGTGGAGCCGCAAACGGAAAAACTGATGGAGGTGTGCCGTATGCGGAACACCCCGATCGTCACTTTCATCAACAAGCTCGACCGCGAAGGTCTGGAGCCGCTGGACATCCTGGCCGAGATCGAGGACAAACTGCAGATCGAGTGCACCCCTCTCTCCTGGCCGATCGGTATGGGCAAAGCTTTCAAGGGCGTTTACAGCCTCTACAAGAAGGAGCTTCAGCTCTTCAAGGCCGGTGAAGAAACCTCGAAATTCGATACCGTGAAAATCACCGATCTTGCCGACCCGAAGCTGGATGAGCTCCTCGGCTCGCAGGCCGATGAGCTTCGCGAAGAGATCGAACTGCTTGAGGGTGCTGCCAGTCCGTTCGATCTTGATCACTTCCTCAAAGGGAATCAGACACCGGTCTTCTTCGGCAGTGCCATCAACAACTTCGGCGTCAAGGAACTGCTCGATGCCTTTGTCGAACTGGCACCGCATCCGGGGTCACGTGCAGCCGAAGAGCGTACGGTAAATCCGGAAGAGAAGGATTTTTCGGCCTTTGCCTTTAAGATTCAGGCCAACATGGATCCGGCCCACCGCGATCGTATCGCCTTCTTCCGCATCTGCTCCGGCAAGTACAGCAAAGGGATGAGTGTTCGCCACCACCGGCTCGGCAAAGATATTAAAATTCCCAATGCGGTCATCTTCATGTCTCAGGATCGCGCCAACATTGAAGAGGCTTATGCCGGTGACATTATCGGTATCCACAACCACGGCACCATCCGAATCGGCGACACATTCACGACCAAGGAACCGCTGAAGTTTACAGGTATCCCCAACTTTGCACCGGAGATGTTCCGGCGCATCCGCCTGAAGGATCCGATGAAGCGCAAACAGCTTCACAAAGGCCTGATTCAGCTCTCCGAAGAGGGAGCCGTTCAGGTATTCCGAACTGTGCTCGGTGGCGACTATATTCTCGGTGCGGTCGGCGTACTGCAGTTCGACGTCACGGTTGAACGCCTAAAGACGGAATACAAGGTCGATGCCGATTACACAGGAACAGATTTCCAGGTGGCACGATGGATTGAATCGGATAACGAAAAGAAGCTGACAGAGTTCAAGCGACTGTTTGAATCGAGTCTTGCTGAAGATGCGGATGGCTACCTTACCTACCTCGCACCGAGTCAATGGAAGTTGAACTATACCGAGGAGCAGTGGCCGGATATCACCTTCCACAAAACGCGCGAACAGGTCTGATGCTGCAGGTCACCACAAAGATTGCGATCCCCGACGATGAAATCGAACTCGATTTCATCCGGGCATCCGGTCCCGGTGGCCAGAATGTGAACAAAGTATCCACTGCAGTGCAGCTTCGATTTGATGTCATGCGAAGCCCCTCCATCAGTGATTCGGTTCGCGAACGGCTGATCAACCTTGCCGGTTCAAAAGTAACCAATGACGGTATGCTTGTGATAAAGGCTCAACGCCATCGCACTCAGTATGCCAACAAGAAAGACGCGCTACACCGGTTCAGGATGCTTGTAGAGCAGGCTTCCATTCAACCGAAGATTCGGCTGAAACGCTCCATTCCCAAGAGAGTGAATGAGAAGCGCCTGACCCATAAAAAACATCGCAGCCAGATCAAGCGTGTTCGCAAAGGAGAGTGGCACTGATGTACGAGATCGATGCATTTGAAGAAGAGGGCTCAACCCGCCCCAACAAGACCCAGCTCAAGCGCGAAGCTGATGCCCTGTTTGAACTGGGTAAAAGAATGGCCGAACTGGACAGCTCAACACTTCGAGGTCTGAGCCTGCCGGATGAGCTGTTCCAGGCGATTGAGGAAGGTAAAAAAATCCAGTCGCATGTTGCTCACAAACGACAATTCAAGCTGGTCGGTAAACTGCTACGATCCATCGACACGACAGCATTGCAGGATTTGATTGAAAAGCGCGACCTTCAACACCAGAAAGGGGTCAGCGAATTTCACCATATTGAGAAATGGCGCGACCGCCTTATTGCCGAAGGTCCGGCAGCGGTCACGGCTATTCTCGAGCAACATCCCGGTATCGATCGGCAACGGTTGAATCAACTGGTACGTTCGGCTGCCAAAGAGCTACAGCTCGGCAAGCCGCCCAAGTCAGCGAGACAGCTATTCAAGTTTCTGCGCGACGCCATCAGCTAATTCACTTTTCTCCCCTGTTCGCCTTGGGGGTTCCTGGTCGGTTGAACTATACTCACCGGAACGGAAATGGTCAGGGGGGCGATATGGGAACTATCCGGGCTATGGCCACACTCAAGGCAAAGGCGGCACGAACCACGCTGCTCTTTATTGTCATACTGCTGATCCCCG
The DNA here is from genome assembly GCA_050301755.1 of Mariprofundaceae bacterium. GTDB lineage: Bacteria > Pseudomonadota > Zetaproteobacteria > Mariprofundales > Mariprofundaceae > WSZY01. Next base: position 5,243 of record JBNKZS010000003.1, on the reverse strand, counting down.
TTTCGCTGACACTTTCAACGGTCGACATTGCCGGCAGGCTGCTGATCCCGACAGATAACCCTACACCACTGGGCTATACATGGAGCCTGAGCCTCTTTCTCTTTCCACTCTTGGTCCTATGGTTCTGGGTGCACAGGCATGGACTGAAACCGCTGCAGATCAAAGCCTACTATACCACCATCGCCATCCTTGCCCCGATCGGCATTCTCCTTGATCTGCTACTGGGGAACACCTTCTTCAGGTTTGAAAATCATGGCGCCGTATGCGGCATTACCCTGCCTGCCATCGGTGGCAATATCCCCATTGAGGAGTTTATTTTTTATGTCAGCGGTTTTGCTCTGGTGCTACTGCTCTATCTCTGGTGCGACGAGCAGTGGCTGCAATCCTACAATCGGTCTGACCGCTCTTATAAAAAACGCTCAACGAACATGGCAAAACTCTTCCGCCGAAGAAGTGGTTGGGCCTATCTGAAAACACTCATCAGCAGCAACAGTCTGTTCATTGCTGCTGTTCTCTGTCTTCTGGCAATCATCTATAAGAGTGCTATCTCCCAGAGCAGCGGTTTTCCCGGCTACTTCATTTTCCTCACCCTCTTCGCCACCACACCTGCACTGGCGCTGTTCAGGGCCACCAGGCGATTCATCAACTGGCGGGCATTCAGCTTCACCTTTTTCATTATGGTACTCGTTAGCCTGATCTGGGAAGTAACCCTTGCCCTCCCCTACGCATGGTGGGACTACCACCATGATATGATGATGGGTATCTATATCTCGGCATGGCACGACCTTCCCATTGAGGCGGCTTTTCTCTGGATGGTGGTCACCTACACGACAGTCATCGTCTATGAGGGCATCAAGCTATGGCTGGCATTCAAAGAGGGTTCTGAAAGCGATCCGGCTACCAAGGCTCCATAAAGGCTAGAGCTTTTGCTGGATAGTCCGACCGATGGATGAGACAATGATACCGACGCCGACATAACCAAAGAGCACCATCGGCAGCGTGCCCTGAATCGGAAAGTTGTAACTCCAGTAACCCAGGCCTGAGACAATCAGTTCATTGGGAATAGCCACAAAGCAGAACGACAGAATATCCACCACCCGTTTCAGCCAGAAGTTGGCGAAGCCGAAACGCATGCTGATTCTGTCCGATATCACCAGCGCCAGCATGGTTAGAACCCCCCAGCCAATCACGACAATCAACGGCACATCGCGCCATATTGTCGGTCCGAAAGCAGGGCTATAGGTCCAGCACATCTCAAAACATATCTCGTTGTAGAGACCGAAAACAAAACCGCCGAAAAAATAACCGGTATACCAGCGCTTACCGATAAGTCGCGACAGGTATGCCAGGGCCAGAGCAGCGCCATAGAAAACCAGTGCCATCATCCCCTCCACTTAACAAACAAACCCCTAAAAAATATACTGCTAACGTAGACAAAATAGTGAAGGATTGCTATAAGAACAAACGACTTGGGCTGGGGGGACGTTATCGTGTCACATAAAATCATTCTGGTGCTACTTGCACTAATCACCGCCACATCCGTGTTTGCCGAGGAGACGATCGACCAGGTGGAAGATGAAGCGATGTCGAATCTGCTTAAAATCATCGAAACCGAATCTGAAATTGCCACCAAAAACAAAATGAATACCGATTTTGTGCCCGGCATGGTCACCGTACTTCTCGGTAAAGATCTGGAAGCAATGGGTATTGATACCGTCTGGAAAGCGATGCGGCTGATTCCGGGTATTCACATCAGAATCAGTCAACAGGGCGATCTGCAGGTGGTCACCCGCGGTTTGGGCGGCGAGGTGATGTCACCTGAAATAAAAACGATGATTGACAATCGCCCTGCTCATAATGCATTTCTCGGTTTTGGCCCATCCCTTTATTTGCCCATTGGTGCAGTTGAGCGCATCGAGGTGATTCGCGGACCAGGCAGTTCGCTTTACGGTGACTACGCCTTTGCCGGAGTCATCAACATTGTCACCCGAAAAGGCGAATCAAGAGCCATGGTTCAATACGGATCACACAACACCTACCAGGGTAGTGCTGTCATCTCCGGCCACTCGGAAAACAACAAGTTCAGCTACAGCCTGTCGGCATCACGTCACAATACGAATGGTGATAACACCATTGTCGGCCCCGATGCTCTCGGCCAATTCGGGCAGCCTGACAAACGTATCCAAACAGATACAGCCATTGTGGAGATGACCTATGACAAGACATCCCTCTATGGAAGGGTTATTACCCTTTCACAAGGTAACCACTTTGGTTTGATTGGCGTACTGGAGCCTGCCAATCAGCGTGGTGGAATCGATTCCACAGATATTATGGTAGGAATCAAACAGGGTATCGACCTTTCTGAAAAGATTGATCTTGAGCTTCATGCCGACTACACGAATTATGAAGTTGATTCAAAATTTACCGTCGCCCCTCCATCGAACAAGGCAAACCTTTATTACAAAGAACGGAAATACCTCGCGGGATTGCAGCTCAACATCGACAGCTTTGACCGTCACAGAGTCCTGATCGGTCTCGACTACTCCGATGCCAAACCTGAAAACATCTGGTGGACAGCCAACTTCTTCTCACCGGCACCGGGCGTTTATATTCCTATACCTACGACTCTGATTACCGGTGCCGCCAACTGGGTCAGAGAGGATATTAGCCGAAAGACCATGTCACTCTTCGCTCAGGATCAGTTCAGTATCAGTGAGCGGCTCATGCTCACCACCGGCGTGCGATACGATAAGTTCAGTGATGTGGGCAGGAGCATCAATCCTCGTGTCGGCCTGGTCTATAACATCGACAACAAGCACATTTTCAAAGCGCAGTTCGCGCGCGCATTCCGTCCTCCAACACTTTATGAGAAGTATGAAAATACCGGCACAGGCAACATCAACCTGAAAGCTGAAACCATAGACACAGTTGAAGTCGGCTACATCTATACCACGCTGGATACAGTCATCAGAAGCACACTATTTAATTCCCGGGTGAAACATCTGATTGGCAGGGGCCTGACGACGCCATACCAGAACCTTCAAGATACCATTAAACTCACCGGCGGTGAGTTGGAGATACAGAAAAAGCTTTCCGACAACCTGCGCCTGGATGGCAATGTCTCTTATGTCCGGGCCATCAACAACACTACGAAACGGCCGCTTGAAGGGTCGACCGACCTTCTCGGCAACCTTGCCCTGACATGGATGCCTGTCCGCAACTATACCCTTACCATATGGGCCAACCATGTGGGCGCAAAACATCGCGCAACGGGCGACACCCGGAGTAAACTTGCCGCAGACAACACCGTCGACATTGCCTTTGGTGTTATAAACCTCTTTTCCAGAAATATCACATTCAGGGCAGGTGTAAAAAACCTGTTCGACCACGATCTTCGCTATCCGGCACCGGCAGCCATGTATCGTAACGACTTTCCGGGCGGGAAACGCACGCTCTGGAGCCAGATTGCATATGAGTTCTGATCTCTAGCCGATACCATCAGATAGCGTACCCGTGATTAAATCCATCATCCGATTCGTCATAGTCGCTCTCATGCTCTCAACGGCATGGGGGGCGAATGCGTCGGATGTAAGCCGCCTGATCAAGGTCGGCCTGAACCTATTCCCAAACATTGTTTCGATCGATCAGGATATTGCTGATAAGCGGGCTGACAATGGGAAAATCTATCTGGTTATTGCCTATGAGAACCAGCCGAATCAGGCGAACAGGATGGCTGAAGAGCTGGGAAAACAGCTCTCCACCATCAAGCGCTTTCAATCAAAAATTGTCGTTTTAAAAGCTTCGGAGTTATCCAGCTTCCCCGAACGGATAGCGGGTGTTTTTCTGACAGAGGAGATCGATGAAGCGCTATTGGCCACATTAATCAACTTCTCTGTCGAAAACAGCATTCTGCTCTTTTCTCCTATTCCCGGCGATGTGGAGAGAGGTGTGACCATGGGAATGAAAATCACCAGCAAAATATCACCCTACTGCAATTCAAGAACCATGAAGCAATCGGATATCCGCTTCCACCCTTCCTTCTCGAAAATCATGAGATGTTACGATGAATAAACCGATTCAGACAAAACTAAGCCACCGGATCATGCGGGTCCTGGTTGTGCTGCTCTTCGGACTGGTCTCTCTGTCAATCTCCCTGTGGCTCTTCGTTCTCGCTCCCGCCATGGAGAGTGCCGAGCAGGGAAAAGCAGAGATGTTCATGCTTGCAAATGAAACAGGCCTCGCGCATGTGCTTGAAACAAAAGAGCAGCAGAACATTCAGCTATACATCGACCAGCTCATGCTGTTGAAAGACCCCAACACCAACAGCCACCTTCTTAACGGTGTTGAGATCACCACGCAGACAAAAACATTTTCGCTCGTCAGGCCTGAGGCGGAGAACAGCTCTTTCATCTCCGAGTCTGTGATCTTCTCTTCAGACAAGAACAGGCAGTTTCTGGGTTCGGCAAAAATTTACTATTCAGACAGATTTTATAAAAAGCTTCTCTTTCAAGGAAACTCGGCTCTCTCCTCTACCATCCTGTTCTTTCTACTGTTGCTGGTTATCGTTTTCCTCTTTATGGAAAGGCTGTTGAAACCACTCAAAGAGCTTACCACCCACCTGCTCAAACTCGACACGGAAACAGCATACAAACTGCCGCCGTTAACAGATGAGAACAGCGAAGAGATCTATCTGGTTAAACATGCCCTGGATAAACTTCTATCCCTTCTTCAGCAACAGCGCGAAGTGCTGGAAGAGAGGGTGAGCGAACGTACCAGCGAACTGAATGATGCCAGGGATCGTGCTGAAGCGGCTAACAGGGCCAAAAGTGAATTTCTGGCCAACATGAGTCATGAGATACGCACCCCCCTCAGTGCAATGATCGGTATTACCGAGCTGTCACTGAAGGAGCAGCTTTCTCCGAAGCTCAAGGAATATATGGTGACCATGAGAAGTGCTTCCGGCTCCCTTCTGGAAATCATCAATGACATCCTCGACTTCTCAAAAATCGAGGCGGGAAAACTCGAGCTGGATATGCATACCTTCGACCTGGGTGAACTGCTCGATAACCTGATCGGCGTTTTTCGTGAAAGTGCACGAGAGAAAAAGTTGAGCCTGAAACTTTCACTGTCACCCGAAACGCCAACCATATTGATCGGCGATGCATCCAGATTAAGACAGGTATTGATCAACCTGATAGGAAATGCCATTAAATTCACCGAAAAAGGTGACGTATCAATATCCG
>JBNKZS010000002.1:0-79969 GCA_050301755.1 Mariprofundaceae bacterium | reverse complement strand
GGCAACCTGCGCACCGATACCTGCAGGCAGGCCGTAACCCATCGTGCCAAGGCCGCCTGAAGTGAGCCAGCGATTCGGCCGGTTAAATCCATAGTGCTGGGCCGCCCACATCTGATGCTGACCGACATCGGTGGCAACAATGGCATTACCTCTGGTCTTCTCATGAACCTTGCGAATCACCGTCTGTGGTTTGATAGGGCCATCTTCAGGCTGATCAAAGCTTAGAGAATCCTTTTCCCGCCACTCGTTAATCTGCTCCCACCAGAGCTTCAGCGCCTCTTCATCAGGTTTGCCATCCTTGCGGGCGATCTCTTCAAGCAGCTGCTTTAGTACTTCGGCAACGTCACCAACAATCGGCAGATGCGCAAAAATATTCTTCGAGATCGAAGATGGATCCACATCGATATGAATCACCTTTGCATCGGGTGCAAAGGCATCGAGCTTTCCGGTCACGCGGTCATCGAAGCGCGCACCGATAGCCACCAGGAGATCACAATGGGAGACCGCCATATTGGCTTCATAGGTACCGTGCATGCCAAGCATGCCGAGAAAATGCTCATCATCATGCGGCATGCCGCCAAGCCCCATCAGGGTATTGGTCACCGGCGCATTCAGTGCATGTGAAAGCTCGCGCAGCAGGGAAGCAGCGCCATGAGCACCAACAACGCCACCACCCGTATAGAGAACCGGACGCTGTGCTTCGAGCATCGATTTTACTGCACGCTTGATCTGGCCCGGATGACCATGAGTCACCGGCTGATAGGAACGCATATCGACCTTTTCCGGCCAGATGAATTCGCATTCGTCAGCGGTGATATCCTTGGGGATATCCACCAGAACAGGCCCGGGCCTGCCGGTCTTGGCAATATGAAATGCCTGACGGACAATCAATGCCAGGTCCTCGACCCGTTTGACCAGAAAGTTGTGCTTGGTCGCCGAACGGGTAATTCCTACGACATCCGCCTCCTGAAATGCATCGCCGCCAATCAGGTGAGATGCAACCTGTCCGGAGAAACAGACGGTAGGAATCGAGTCAGCATAGGAATCGGCCAGCCCAGTAACGGCATTGGTCGCGCCGGGGCCGGATGTTACCAGTGCAACACCACATTTGCCGGATGTGCGGGCATAGCCATTGGCAGCATGAAGTGCGGCCTGCTCGTGACGAACCAGATAGTGTTTAAAGTGATCCTGCTTGAAAATCGCATCGTAAATGTGCAGCACGGCACCGCCGGGATAGCCAAAGATGGTATCAACGTTTTCACGTTTAAGGCATTCAACGAAGATTTCGGCGCCGGTCATTTTCATGGTTTTATATGCTCGCAGGGAAAATTAGGAATGGAACCGTAGGTTCGGGGGGGAGAGGTGTCAAGAAAATGGCAGAAAACCCTTTGAAAATAAGCCTTATCGATCACTATTGATCGATTGATTCCATCTCCTGCGTGAAGAAACGATAACCGTTTTTTCCATTCCGTTTCACATCATACATGGCCAGGTCTGCTTGCCGGATAAGAGTCGCCACGGTGGTACCGTTCTCCGGAAAGAGTGAAATGCCGACACAACCACCGACATCACAACTGTTGCCATTGATCACGAAAGGCCTGGCAAGTTCCTGCAGCACCTTTTTGGAGACAATTGCAGCGCTTTCATCATTCTCAGCATCATGAAGGACGATCGCAAATTCATCGCCGCCGAAGCGGGCCACGGTATCCATCTCCCGCATAGCCATAAGCAACCGGTCTGCCACCTCTTTAAGCAGCAGGTCGCCGACATCATGCCCCAGCGTATCGTTCACGGCCTTAAAGCCATCCAGATCCAGAAACAGTACCGCCAGCCTCTGTTTCTGACGCTTGGCTTGCGCCAGAGCATGTTTCAACCGGTCAAAAAAGAGAACCCGGTTCGGCAGACCCGTAACAGCATCATAGTGCGCCAGCTGCTTGATCGCCTCTTCACTCTTCTTGCGCTCGGTAATATCTCGAACCAGACCGACAAAGAAGCGCTCTTTCCCAGAAACCATCTCATTGACAGAGAGCGACATCGGAAAAATTTTACCATCCCGGCGAAGAGCCATTACTTCTCTTTCAATGCCGACAACACGCGCCTGTTTCGTCTCCATATAATGCTTTAGATAACCATCATGGGCATCCGCATCGGGCGCAGGCATCAACATAGAGATGTTTTTTCCGACCACATCCTCTTGAGAGTAGCCAAACATAAACTCGGCAGCCGGATTGAATGATTTAATGATTCCACGTGTGTTGATGAGGATAATGCCTTCCATCGCATGGCTGATAATGGACTGGGTAAACACCTGGCTCTTTTCAAGCTCGTCACGGGCCTCTTTGAGCTGTGTCACCATCTTCCAGATCAACGTCGCTTCCAGGCCGCCGATGACACTGCTTGGTCCAACGATGGATGTAGCCAGTTCGGAAATGGTCTCGTCATGGGTCAGGTTGAATACCGTACACGGTTTGCAGCGGTTTAAAGCCTCTTCAGTATCATTGAAGGTCGAAATCCCCAGCCTCTTTGCCAATTTAAATGCCGGCGCACCCGGAGAGGTATCAACCACGCCGATCACATGAAACAACTCTTCACTTTTGAACAGCTCAATAAAGGCCAGGCCGCCACGCCCTCCGCCAAGAATCAATACCGGCTGCGATTTCGGACTGATGATACTCAACACTCCCCCCCTTCTAACGCATCGACCTTAACATTCATCGGCTTAGCCATCTCAAACTTTAACGCTTGATGGACAGGATAGATGTGAATTTTGACATCACAAGGAGATCGCCATCTAAAAAGATCCGCTACAATAGCAGAAAGGAGACTGAAATGACCGATACCCTCACTTTTGTCATGTCCTGGTTCATCCTGATTCTCGGCCTCTCTTATCTGCTGCAACGGGAAGTCTGGCTGAAACTGATAGATGCTTTTCTTCATGAAGGGAGCAGGCATGTTGTCCTGCCAATGATGATGTTTCTTCTGGTTTTCGGACTGGTCGTGGTCATCAACCACAACATCTGGGAGGTGAGTGCCCGCGTGGTGATTACCATCTTTGGCTGGTCGATGGCGATCAAAGGCGCGCTCTACATGCTATGGCCACAATTCGGTGAAAAATCGATCAGCTACTTCGCACCCATAATGGGCACATGGATCAAGGTAGCCGGAACGATCATCACGCTATTCGGCGTGCTTCTCGTCTATCAATTCGGCCTTATTCTGTAATCCTCAAGGCATGAACTCCACCGAAGCCCACTCTTCCAGAGCGTCGGTTCGAATGATTTTCATTCCTTCGCTGATATAGGCCTGGCTGACCGCATCCACCTGTTCCCGTAGCAACCCTGAAAGAATCAGGTGACTGCCTACGCACTTCGCCAGTTTCGGTGCCATCTCAATCAACGGGCCTGCCAGAATATTGGCAACCACCAGATCAAACGTTCGATCCGGAGGCGTGTCATTGAGCAGCGACTCCAGTGTCACGCCATTGATCCCTGCATTCACCCTGCTCGCTTCGACCGAGATCGGATCGTTATCGATAGCGACAATCCCCTTCGCCCCGAGCTTGCCGGCGGCAATGGCCAGAAGCCCGGAACCGGCCCCCATATCGAGCATGCTTTCAGGCGCGGCTTCATGACACACCCGCTCAATTGCCTCCAGGCAGAGCTTCGTTGTCGGATGCTGGCCTGTTCCGAAAGCCATGCCGGGATCAAGTACTATATCAATATAGTCGCCTGAAAGCGGTTCGCAGAAGGAGGGGCGTACGCAGAGATGTTTACCGACAGGCATCGCATGCCAGTTCTTCTGCCATGCGGTCTCCCAATCATCGCCCAGCAGATTAAGCTGTACCTGACTGCTACTGGCGCCGGCCAGAAGTGCAGCCGCCGAAAGCTGTGCCCGTTGCAACTGCTCATCTTCAGCTACTTCAAACCAGGCCACATGCGTTTCTACGCCCGAATCAAAATCGCTCTCCAGCGATAAACCCACCGCATGTTGTGATTCAGCAAGCAAAGTGAACGCCTCTTCATCCATTGCCTTGCCCTCAATCTTCAACTCAAGACATTTTAACACTTGCATCTTCCATCACCCTTCGCTGCAATGTGCAGCCTGTATTTTACATGGCCCTATCTGGAATCTCTGCCCTTGCATGGGTCGGCTCATGTTTAACAAATTCAAATTCGGGGCCCATATTGCAGCAAACACCAACATATCGCATGCGTCTTATTGAAAATACCCGGATCACCGATCCGGCATGCGAAGACGTCGTAGTCAAACTCGTCTTTGAAACCATTGATCAAAAGCCGGTTCACCCTTTTATCCCAGGTCAGTTTGTCGTCATCGGCATTCCTGGCGTGAAAACTCCGGCGCCGGCCTACTTTGCCATTGCTTCAGCGCCTCAGGAGACCGATCACTACGAGTTTGTTGTCAAGCGTGGGGCGGCCATGGCCGATTATCTTGCCGAGCTGACTCCCGGAGCTGAAGTTCAGATAGAGGGGCCCATGGGCAAAGGCTTTGATCTGCAGTCTTTCAAGGGAAACAATGTCATACTCATGGGTGTCGGCACCGGCATTTCACCACTTCGAAGTGTCTGGCGTTCGATCATCGACAACCGTGATGATTTTGGCAGCGTGACCATTTATGCCGGTTTCCTAACCCCTCTTCACCAGCTTCTTACGGATGAGATGGAAGCACTGAGCGACTATGATATTGAAGTAAAAGTATCTCTCGACAGAGGTGATGAGAATTGGGACGGCCCCATTGGCTATGTCCAGGATGCACTTCTGGCCGACCAGCCGGACAGCAGTAATAGTGTTGTCTGCCTTGCCGGTATGAGTGCAATGGTGGACGCATGCAAGGAAACGCTGCAGAATCTCGGCTTTGATGACAGTCGTATCCTGCTCAACTTCTAATCCCGTGGCCCCCCACGCCGCGTCCCCATCCGATTTATCCGAACAAAACAACTTTTCACTGCCGCTTCTGGCCTTAGATATTGGCAAGAAGCGTATTGGTGTTGCCGTATCTGATCGACTGGGTCTCTCCTGTTCGGGCATCGCCTGCCTTCATCGTAACGATTCAGGCTGGCCGAAACAGGCGCTGAAACTGATTCGCGAGTACGGCTGTAAAGGCGTTGTGGTCGGACTGGCCAGAAACATGGATGGCTCCGAAGGCGCTCAGGCCGATGATTGTCGGAAAGGGGCCGGCGAACTTCAGCAGGTGACTGACCTGCCCATCCGGTTTCAAGACGAACGCCTCTCCACATGGACAGCCAAAGAGCGACTTTTTGCTCAAGGGCTCAATGAGAAGAGAGTGAAAGAGAAACTGGATCAAACGGCAGCCGCAGTGATTCTGGAAGATTTTATCACTGCCCATCCGGAGCTAAAGAGGTAACACGATATGCCTGAGACCATATTTGACACAACTGCTGTCAACAGAGCCCTGGACACCATGGCGGAGAGCATGGCCGCTGACGAGGTCTATATCATCGGCATTCAGCGCGGCGGTTCCGAAGTTGCCGACGCCCTGCAACACAGGCTGAAAAAAACCGATATCGCCATCCACCGGGGCAATCTCGACATCAGCTTCTACCGTGATGATCTCGATACCATCGGCCCCAACCCCGAAGTCCGTCGCAGCGAACTGCCGTTCGATATGACCGATAAGCATATCTACCTGGTGGATGACGTTCTCTACACCGGCCGAACCATTCGCGCAGCACTGGGAGAAATCTTCGACTACGGCCGGCCTGCCGGCGTCAAGCTGGTGGTACTGGTCGATCGGGGCGGGCATGAACTGCCGATTGCCGCCGATATTACCGGTCTGACCCACCATGCGAGAGAGGATCAGTCGGTGAAACTGAACAACGACCCGAACGGGTGGACCATTGAACTAAGGCAGGTGAAGCGATGAAGTCTTTCAAACATCTGTTCGGCATCGCCGACCTCAGTCGCGAGCAGATCGAATATCTGGTCAATCTCGGTGACTCCTTTATCGACATCAACCGCAGACCACTGAAAAAGGCGCCTACCCTCAGGGGCAAAACGGTGATCAATCTCTTCTTCGAGAACTCGACTCGCACACGCACCAGCTTCGAACTGGCAGGCAAGCGCCTCTCTGCCGACGTGATCAACATCTCTGCCTCGACCAGCGCCACCTCGAAAGGTGAATCGCTGCTCGATACAGGCCAGACGCTGGCGGCCATGCAACCGCATGTCGTGGTGATCCGGCACTCTCTGGCAGGCACATGCGAATTCCTGGCTGAATATCTTGATCATACGGCCATCGTCAATGCAGGCGACGGCGCCCATGAGCACCCCACCCAGATTCTGACCGACCTGCTGACACTGAAGCAGGCCTGGGGTTCGCCGGAAGGTAAAACCATCACCATCGTTGGCGACATCGCCCACTCTCGTGTGGCCCGCTCACATCTTCTGGCGGCACAAAAACTGGGCTACAACATGCGCGTGGTCGCCCCCAAGACACTGCTGCCGGCTGAAATCGAACGTTACGGCTGCGAAGTCTATTACGACTTTGACGAGGCGCTGCCCGGCTCCGATGCCGTCTACATGTTGCGCGTACAAACCGAAAGACTGACCGATGCCTGCGCCTTCCCCTCCGTCCGCGAATACCACGAGGCCTACGGGCTCAACGCCAAGCGCCTGAAGGCCGCCGGTGATGACTGCCTTGTACTGCACCCCGGCCCGATGAACCGCGGCGTTGAAATTGCCACCGATGTCGCGGACTCGGTGAAGAGCCATATCCTGAGTCAGGTGGAGTATGGCGTAGCTGTCCGCATGGCGGTTCTGGCAGCCCTCTGCGGCGGTGAGGGAGGAGACGAATCATGAGTCTGCTACAGATTAAAAACGGCCTCATCGTCGACCCTGCCAACGGCATCGACAAAGTAACCGATCTCTGGATTGAAGATGGAAAGGTGGTGGCCATCGGCGATCACGCTGCGACACCGGACCGGAGCATCGACGCCACTGGAAAAGTGGTCTGTCCGGGGCTGATCGACATGCATGTGCACCTGCGCGAACCGGGGCAGGAGTGGAAAGAGGATATCGAATCCGGCTCCCGCGCTGCCATTGCCGGCGGCGTGACCAGCATGTGCTGTATGCCCAACACCGGTCCGCACATCGATCATGCCGGCATTGCCCGCCAGATCATCGAACGAGCCAGGCAGGTCAACCTCTGCAACGTCCACCCGATCGGCGCCGTCACCAAAAACCTCGAAGGCAAAGAGCTGACCGAGATGCGCGAGCTGACCCGCTCCGGCTGCGTCGCCTTCTCCGATGACGGTGCTCCGATCTGGCATGCCGGTGTGATGCGCAAAGCGCTCGAGTACTCCGCAACCTTCGGCTACATGATCATCCAGCATGCCGAAGAGAAGCAGCTGACCAAGGGCGGCTGCATCAACGAGGGCTGGATCTCAACACAGCTGGGTGTGAAGGGGATGCCGGTCGAAGGCGAAGACTCCATGATCGCCCGTGACATCATGCTCACCCGCCGTGCCGATGCCCGTTATCACGTCGCCCACATCTCCTCCCAGCGCGGGGTGCAGATGATACGTGACGCCAGGGCCGAGGGGCTGAAGGTGACGACTGAAGCGGCACCCCACCACTTTGCCCTGACCGAAGAGGAGGTGCTCGGCTTCAACGTCGATGCCAAAATGAGCCCGCCACTGCGCACCGAAGCGGACCGCCTGGCGGTGATCGAGGGCCTTCGCGACGGTACCATCGAAGTGATCGCCACCGACCACGCACCGCATCATGAGGATGACAAACGCTGCGGCCTCTCCTGTGCAGCCTTCGGCATTGTCGGACTGGAGACCATGCTGCCGGTATCGCTCGACCTGGTTCGCGGCGGCGTACTCTCAATGAGTGACCTGATTGCCAAGATGACCTGCAATCCGGCCCGACTTCTCGGCCTGAGCTCAGGCACCCTGAGTGTCGGTACCGAGGCCGATGTCGCCATCTTCGATCCTGAAGCGACATGGACCGTCGATCGCGAGAAGATGGTATCGAAAGGTAAAAACACCCCATGGCACGGCAAACAGATGACCGGACAGGTGACCCACACCATCAAGGCCGGCCGTGTTGTCTTCGAGAATGGAACCATCCATGAGTAACACTGTAACAAAGGGCCGCAATACGATTTTTGAAGAGAGCGCCGAGATTCTTGCCAATGTAAGCCATCCCGGCGACCAGTTTGTCATGCGCGTACGCGCACCGAAAACAGCGGCCGCGGCACTGCCTGGCCAGTTCGTGCATCTTCGCGTTTCCGATGAACGTCCGATGCGTCGCCCGATCTCCATCATGCTGACCGACCCCGAAAAGGGGACGGTGGATCTGCTGATCAAGGCGATCGGCGAGGGCACCCGCCTGCTGCGTGAACGCAAGGTCGGCGAAACCATGCCGATGCTCGGTCCTATCGGCCGTCCGTTCGATCTTACCGATACCAGTAAGCGTTATGTCCTGATTGGCGGTGGCGTCGGCATTCCGCCGATGATCTTCTGCGCCATGGCCCTGCGCGGTAAAGCACCGACGGTGGTCTTTGCCGGTTCCGAAGTCGAGTTCCCGTTTGCACTGAAACCGAGCACGGCGATTCTTCCCGGTGTTGGCGGCAATGCCATTCTCGGTATCGCCTCACTGGAGGAGCGCGGCATCGCATCGCGCCTTGCCTCCAATGCGGGGCTCTACGGCTGTTATGAAGGACATGTCCCGAATCTCGCCCGCGACTATCTGGCCGCCTTGAACGAGGCGGATCGTGCCCGTTGTGTGCTGCTCTCCTGCGGCCCGCATCCGATGCTGCATGCCGTGGCAAAGGTCGGTCGCGAATTCGGCATTCCCGCCTACCTCAGCCTTGAAGAGCATATGGCCTGCGGCATCGGCGGCTGCGCCGGTTGCGTGGTCAAAACCGTTGAAGAGGGTGAAGAGAAGTATCGCCGCGTCTGTGTCGACGGCCCTGTCTTCGAATCAAGCCTGTTGCCCGAGTTCGCCTGAGCCCGGGTTACCGTTTACTGACAACCGCATCTCCTCTTTCAGCCGAAAACAGTCATTCGAAAGGCCGGTTGTGAAAGATTAACCGGCTCGCGCAAGCATCATATGCCGCCCGACTCCAGCAGGCGTATGGCATCTGCATGTGACGTGTCGCGATGATCGGTGCATTCAGCAGATGGGCAATGAGCATACGCAAAGAGCCGGAGTGGGCGACCACCAGAAGGTGCTTTCCATCATGGACTTCACACAGATTCGACCAGAACGATGCAATGCGATCGTGCAGCTGCAAAACACTTTCGCCCCCCGGCACCTGAACACTTTCAGGGTCGGCTCGCCACCTCTCCAGAATCCCCGGATAACGCATCATGATCTCCTCCGGGGTCAGCCCCTCCCACTCGCCGTAGTGCATCTCGGCAATACGCTCATCACTAACACATTTGATACCCGCCTCTTTCGCCCACTCGGAGGCAGGACCGTGACAACGGCTCAACGGTGAGGAGATAATAAGGTCAACCCCGCCTTTAACACGATCCCAGACACCTTCCATCTCCAAACGGCCAGCTGCCGTCAGCGGATCATCGACCCGCCCGCGATACTTCACACCACCCTCAAGCTCGCCATGGCGAAGCAGATCAACTGTAATCAAATCTCTCTCCTGGACACTAACCCTATGAACTTTGGGTTTTGCAACCTTGCCAGATGGAGTAATGTGGCGGCAAGTTCGCCGAAGGGAGTTCCTCATGACCGAAGATTTCGACATCACCGATCCCGAAAACATCGAAGCGATGAAGCATGTCCGCGGACTGCTGAAATATCTGGGTGATGATCCTGAACGTGAAGGGCTGCAGGAGACTCCGGCCCGTGTGCTGGCCGCCATGCACGAACACTTCGCCGGCTACAAAGAGGATCCGCGCGACCACCTGCTGAAGACCTTCGAAGAGGTTGAGGGCTACGACGAGGTGGTGCTTGTCTCCGACATCGATATCCACAGCCACTGCGAACATCACATGGTGCCGTTCGTCGGCAAGGCACACATCGCCTATATCCCGAGAGACCGCGTTGTCGGCCTCTCCAAGCTGGCACGTGTGGCCGAGGGTTATGCCAAGCGCCTGCAGGTGCAGGAGAAGCTGACCATGCAGATCGCCAATGCGATTGAAGAGGTACTCAATCCGAAAGGTGTGGCTGTCATTATCCAGTGCCAACACTTCTGCATGTGCCATCGCGGCATCCAGAAATCGAACTCCTGGACCACCACCTCGAAGCTGACCGGCGCCTTCCTTAAAAACCCATCCTCCCGCCTTGAGCTTTTCCAGCTCATCGGCATGAAGAAATCATCGGACTAACCCGGCCTGTTCCCGACTCCCTGAGATCAGAACGATCTTTTATTGGCCGGAATTTCATACGACTGGCAGGATTCCTGACGCGAATATAAAGGGCAGGTGATTCAACATGGCGATTCAATGGTTCAGCGGTTCAGATAACGATCCCACGCGACATGAGCTCCTCCGCCGTGGCTTTGAACTGGGCTGGATCAGCGAAGATGAACGCCCCTCCATGCCCGATGCAGCTACCGTTAAAGCCAAATGGAACCATGATGAAGCCATCATGCTGCCCGACATCCTCTCTGATGTGATAGATCGCTACAGTGCCGATCTCGAGCAATCGCACAAGCTGATGGAGCGGACACTCAAGGGTGAAGAGATCGCTCCTCAGATCGAAGCCGAACCCTATGCCTCCCGCCTGAATCCGAAGTTCCCTCTTCTCTCCGCTGTTTTCGAAGAGCACGACGAGCAGTGTATTGAGAAGCTCTTTTTCGATGCCGAGAAGGATGGAGAGGTGATCGGAGAGGATTTGTGGTGCAAGGCATCGTGGCTCTCATTCGATGACAACGATGCATCCATGCGCTTCCGTTTCTCCTTCGGCATGGAGGGGTATGAGGACGTGGCAGCCGATCCGGAGCGGCAGATGCTCGCATCGGAACTAACCGATGCCATCTTCCCTGAATCGGCCGCTATCACCGAACACCCGGAGCTCAACATGCTGCTGGCGGAGATGGTCGGTTCCAGGCCCGCCTACACCGAACGTATCATCTACTTCAACGCTCCCAACGGCGGGGCTCAGATGCACCATGACGTGGAGCGCGGGCACCTCGGTGTTGTATTTGCCCAGATGAGCGGCTCTACCGGCTGGCTGGCCATGGCCAAGCCCGTGCTGATTGATGAGATTCAGGCCTTTCTGGCGCTGCCCGAATCGGAGGCGGCTCTGGCCAAGGTATTACCGGACATCGATGCACAGAATGCCCTGCGTGAACTGGCTGAAGATCGTGCCGCACTCTCAGCGCACATGGATGAGTTTGACCATGAGCTTTCCGAAGCACTGATGGATCGTTGTCCGGAGTTCATCAAACATCTGTTTGACCGTGGTTACGGCTATATCCTCAAGCCCGGCGACGTCCTGCTGATGCCGCAACGTGATCTTGAAAGTTGTGTCTGGCACACCGTCTTCTGCACCGGTGATGACCCAGGCGAAGCGCTCTCTTTCGCTCTAAGAACGATCGATTAATTAAAAAAAACGTCTTCTTTCGGCCAACAGCAGTCATTGGCTGCCCAGAAATTAAAACTTATTGCGGATCAATAACCAGTAAGGTCTAAAAGGTCGTCGGGAATGAACCCCTCAATGCGTTCAACACCGGTTTCGATCGAACCGTCATCAAGCAGCTTAAGCCAGCGATAGCCGGGAGAGAGGCCATCCATCAGGAAATCATCTTCGCCGGGTTTGAACTGGACGGTTGTAGACGGGCTTCCCAGCAAGCGAACATTGTCGCGCATCGTGTCATACTCCTGATGCACATGGCCGAAGAGAACCCCTCGAAGCGAGGCATGGCGGTCTGCCACTTTCCAGAAATCAGCGCTGTTTGTGACCATGATCTTATCTATCCATGCACTGCCAACCGGGACAGGGTGATGATGCATGACAATCAGCTGATGAAGATCTCTACCTTCAGCCATTAACGCATCAAGCTTTTCAAGGTCTGCCTCAGAGACACGCCCGGAGACCATTCCGGCATCTTGGCTGTTGAGCAGCACAATCTGCCAATTGCCTATCCGGAATGCAGAGGTGTTGTGCTTAAAACGAACCGTGGGATTGAGAGCCTCTTCCATGACTGCAGGATCGTCATGGTTGCCGACAATGGCATGGACCGGAGCATCGCAATCCAGCATCACCCGGGCAATCGAACGATAGGCATCTTTGGACTGATCCTGAGAAAGGTCGCCACCCAAAATGATGGCATCACAGTCAGAGTGCATTTCACATGCTTTGGCCGTCACTGCCAGAAAACTGTCACGTGTGGAAAGCCCCTTTAGCTGACCATCAGGATCAGCAAAGAGATGTGTGTCAGTGATATGGGCAAGCAGAGGCATGGTCGACCCTGTCAGGCGCGCTTCGGCCTGTTACCACCGGGACGTCTGCGGCGATTGCCGCCACTGCCACCCGGGCGTCTCGGCTTGCCCTTATCGCCATTGTTGCGAGGCTGTTCACGATCCTCTTTGCCCAGCCCTTCAGCAACCGCATCCGGATTCACCGGGTCACCGATCTCAAGCCACTCGGGCTCAATACGCATCAGTGGAATGGAGCGCTTGATATAGGCTTCAATATCGGGAACACCGAAACAGAAGTGCTCACAGGCAAATGATACGGCAACACCCTTGGCCCCGGCGCGTGCCGTACGGCCGATTCGATGCACATAGTTCTCTGCATCGTCGGGAAGGTCGTAGTTGAAAACATGGGTAACGCCATCAATGTGCAGCCCGCGACTGGCCACATCGGTCGCCACCAGCAAGTGCAATTTGCCGGCACTGAAATCTTCCAGGATTCGCATGCGTTTTTTCTGACGCACATCGCCGGAGAGAATGCCTACGGCAAAGCCGTAGCGGGCCAGATTACGGGCCACCTTTTCCCCGGTACGCTTCTGATTGATAAAGATCACGCCGCGCTCCACATGCTGTTCACGTAGAATATGAACGAGCAGAGGAAACTTCTCCTCCATAGCCGTGTGGTACATCGACTCCTCAATGCCGTCGGCAGTAAGGCTTCCCTCTTCGGCACGCAGCTTCACCGGGTCATTCATATGCTCATAAGCAAGCTCAAGCACCCGATGCGAGAGTGTGGCGGAGAACATCAGCGACTGACGCTCATCATATTTCGGCAGGCGGCGCAGCATGAAGCGCAGATCCTTGATAAAGCCGAGATCGAACATGCGATCAGCCTCATCAATAACCAGCATCTCGCACTTGCTCAGCGAATAGCAGTTCTTTTTCAGGTAATCGATCAGGCGGCCCGGTGTTCCAACCAGAATGTCGACGCCCTCATCAAAGGCAAGGCGCTGCTTCTCATAGTCGACGCCACCGAAAACGGTGTGCAACTTCAGGTCGCTGTACTTGATCAGGTTTTTTGCATCGTCGGAAATCTGCACCACCAGCTCACGTGTCGGTGCTATCACCAGGGCACGTGGATGCTTGACGTTGCGCCCCTCTTTGGGCGGTTCGGTCAGCAGCCGGTTAAGCGTGGTGATCAGGAATGTGGCTGTTTTGCCTGTTCCAGTTCTTCCCTGACCGGCAACATCCTTTCCAGCCAGCGTCATCGGCAAAGCGGTCTGCTGGACTGCTGTAAGCTCGGTAAAACCGAGATCGTCGATCGCTCGCAGTAGGGGTTCGGCAAGGTTTAGTTCATTGAATTTCATAATTTTTTAGTATCACTGTCTCTTTTAAGTTGGTGCACCCTATGTGACTTGGGTTTGCCTAGCAAAAGGTATCGCAGTATTGTGCAGCGCTCCGGGCCCATGGCGCAATTGGTTAGCGCTACCGGCTCATAACCGGTTGGTTCCAGGTTCGAGTCCTGGTGGGCCCACCAATTTCCGGCAACAAACGAAGAATTGAGGCAACATGGCAACTGACATCACCCCCGACCATCTACGCGAGCTTGTACTTGCGCAGCTTCCGGATGCGCAAGTAGATGTAAAACTCTACTCGGGCGATGACCATTTCGAGATGGAGGTTGTCTGGCCGGGTTTTTCCGGTAAGTCTCGGGTTGCCCAGCACCAGATGGTCTACGCGGCCCTCGGTGACAATATGCGCGAAGCCGTACACGCTCTTGCCCTGAAAACACGCGCAAAATAAAGGATTTACTATGACCGATAGCGTTCACCAGCTGATTGATAACCTTGTCCATGAACAGGACATTGTTCTATTCATGAAAGGTACGCCGCAATTCCCGCAATGCGGCTTTTCCCAGCGTGTCGCGGCCATCCTCGAGCAGCAAGGTGTCTCTTATGCGTCCGTCAATGTACTTCTTGATCCTGCTATCCGTGAAGGCATCAAGAGTTATACCGACTGGCCGACCATTCCCCAACTCTATGTAAAAGGCGAGTTTATCGGTGGATGCGACATTGTCACCGAGATGCACGAGTCGGGTGAACTGGCTGAGCTTCTTGCTCCGCTGAAGCAATAAGACTCGCAACTTGTGCCATCGCTGAATCTGGTATATAAATCTATTACGGATGTATAAATCTGTTTCTGAAGTCAGCCTCAAAGAGCTGTTCCCGATTTCCCCCGGCAGTGTGATTCACTAAATGGCCGGAGCACACGTACAAACCAAACTCGCACAAAAACTTGGGCAGCGCCTTGCCCTTACCCCGCAACTGACCCAGAGCCTGAAGGTTCTGGCTATGAACTCCATTGAGCTTGAGGCTTATCTGGAAGAGTGTCTTGAAAGCAATCCGCTGCTTGAGCATGAACAGGAAACGCCCGCTCTCGAAAACTCTGAAGGCAAAAGCGAATCCGAGTACGAAGAGGATTGGCGTGAGCATGGTGATGATCGTTGGGAGACCATGTACAACGCTGCGGCAAGAGACTCGCTACCCGATCGCGAACAGCAATGGCAGGAGGAGCAGAGCCTGAGTGACTCCCTGCATGAGCAGATTGATCAACAACCGATGAGTGAACAGGAACATGCCATTGCCCATGTCATTGTCGATTCACTGGAAGATGACGGCTATTTCCGCTCCGACCCTCAAGAGATTGCAACCATGATGGACACTACGCCCGAACAGGTAATGATTGTGCTCGAATCCGTTGTTCAGGAGCTTGAGCCGGCAGGTATCGGTGCCCAGGATCTAACCGAGTGCCTGTTACTGCAGCTGACCGAGAATGACGACGCCTCAAAACTGGTGCGCCGCATGCTTCTCCACCACGCTGAAGCCCTTTTCCAGCCGGATGACGTATTGGCAAAAACCCTCGGCTGCACGTTTGATGAACTGGATCAGGCTAAGGCCAGAATGCGCAGACTTGATCCATTTCCCGGCCACGGCCTGCATGGAGAGACCAACATCTATGTCCGCCCTGAAATCATTTTTCGGCGTAGCAACAAGGACATTGAGGTGGAGGTTCCAAGCTCCACACGTCGTACACTACGTATCAGCAACCAATGGGATGGCCATGAGTGGACGGGCTCCGACAGCGAATTCATGGACAACGCCATGCAGGAGGCCAAGTGGCTTCTCTATGCGCTGGATCAGCGCAGTGAAACGCTGATGAAGGTCGGTATGTGCCTGGCCAAACGGCAACGCGCCTTTCTTGAACACGGTATTCTCGGGTTGAAACCACTCACGCTTCAGGACGTTGCCGAAGAGGTTGGCCTGCATGAATCGACTATCTCACGAGTCACCAATGGTAAATATGCCGAAACACCGCTCGGCCTGATCGAGATGCGCCGCTTCTTTTCCGCCGGCCTGCCAACCCGTGGCGGCGGTACGATTTCGGTCTATCGCGTGCAGCAGCGCGTAAAAGCGCTGATTGAATCCGAACCGATGGGCAAACCGATCTCGGATCAGGCAATTGCCGACCGTTTACAGGCCGAAGGCATAGAGATTGCACGACGCACTGTGGCGAAATATCGTGAGCAGGTTGGTCTGCCACCGAGCAGTCAACGCCGACGTGATGGCAAAGCCCGCCTTGCTCAGCGAAGAGAGAAGAAAGATTTAGCTGGCGTATCCCATGCGCCATGACAAGGATTGATCACACTGTGGTCATAAAGTCGGGAGTGATTCCCGCACGGCATCGCAAGGAAGCGATGTCTGGATTTTGAAGAAAAGCGGAGGTATATAATGCAAGTATCCATTACAGGGCGTCATGTGGAGCTAACAGATCCACTCAAAAACTATGTCCATGACAAGCTCCAGCACCTGAAGCACTCCTTCGACCATGTGGTCGATGTGCATGTGGTGCTATCGGTGGAGAAGTTCCGTCAACGCTGCGAAGTGAACATGCAGGCGAACGGCATCAACATTCACGGTGGCCATGAGACAGAAGATATGTACGCCTCCATTGATGGTGTTGTGGATAAACTTAATCGTCAGCTCAAGCGCTACCGCTCAAAGCTGCACAGACACGGCAGCCAGCATGGCAAACGTGTGGGTCGTGAAATCAAGGTCTCTCACCGCGTGCTTGATCTTGCTCGTGATGTGGAGGAGCTAACTGAAGATCAGGCTCCAAGCATCGTGAATCATGAGCATATTGATGCACTGCCGATGAGTGTTGATGAAGCGGTCATGCAGTTGGAATTGAATGAAAGTCAGAATGTTTTCTTCTTTACCAACATCGAGACTGATACACTTAACGCGCTGTATCGTCGTGCTGACGGAACACTGAGCTGGATTGAGCCAGACGCTTAAGCAAGAGAGGTCCCGGAGTCATCCATGGAATCGCCAACCCTGATCCCGCCTGAACGGGTATTGCCCGACTCGACCGCCAGCAGCAAACGTGCGCTGCTGACAGAGATGGCAAACTCGCTTTCGGCACTGGATCCGGATCGGGTATTAGAGGTTGTCATGGCCCGGGAACATCTGGGTAGCACCGGTATCGGCCACGGGGTAGCAATACCCCATGGTCGCATGCCGGATCTGAATCACCCGATAGTCGCACTGGTAAGGCACAATACAGGCATTGAATTTGATGCCATTGATGGGAATCCGGTTCATATCGTTATTCTTCTTCTGGTTCCCGACGACGAAGATCGCACTCATCTCGAGCTGCTGGCAAAACTGGCGCGCGTGCTTCAACAGGAACAAATACGGAATGCCATCATGCAGGCCGACAATCCTGAATCGATATCCGAGATATTTGCGGAAACAAACCTCCAGTAATCATGACGCAAGCGCCCCGCATTACTCTCGGTGAGCTGCTCGAAGAACGCAGTGAAGCCCTGAACATGCGACTGATCACAGGTGAGAAGGGCCTCTATCGATACATTGATCACCCACGTATGCAGAAACCTTCACTCGCCTTTGCCGGCTTTCTGGAAAACCTGAGTGATTACAGGCTGCAGGTAATCGGCCAGACCGAACTCCACTATCTGGAAACCAAGTCCGAGGATGAACAGCGCCGCGTGGTTAATGATGTGTTCGACCTGCGTCTGGCCGGTGTTGTCATCACCGGCGACCAGTCGCCTCCGGACATCATCGTCGAAGCGGCGACCCGAACCGATACACCCCTCATTATCACCGATCTGAAATCCTCGGTATTCATGACCGACATGATGCTCTATCTCTCCAAACGCCTTGCTCCGAGTGTCTTCCAGCACGGCGTCTACATGGACATTTTCGGCATGGGAGTCCTGCTCACCGGTGCCAGCGGCATCGGCAAAAGTGAAATTGCACTGGAGTTGATCGAACGTGGTCACCGGTTGATTTCCGATGATATGGTCGAACTGATCCGACAGGGGTCAGAAGTGCTTGTGGGCAAGAGTCCCGAATCGCTGAAATATCATATGGAGATTCGCGGTCTCGGCATTCTCAACATCCGTGATCTCTATGGCGCTGCGGCGATTACTGACACCAAGCGGCTGCGACTGGTCATCGAAGTGGTCACCTGGGAGAAGATCAAGGAGGAGGATCGTATTCTTGGCGAAGAGAACAGGATCAAGCTCAATGGCGTTTCGCTGCCCAAGATTCGCATTCCCATCCGTCCCGGCCGTTCGCTGGCTGTTCTCATTGAGGTGGCAACACGTAACCAGCTGTTGAAGCAGCGGGGCCTGGATAGCAACAAGTCATTCACCGAAGCCCTGGAAGAGCGCATACGCCAGGGGAGCGGCACGCATGATTAATGGCCTCAACGATTTGATACAGGGTGATCTTTCCGAATGCTGCTGATGATTTCCGGACTCTCCGGCGCAGGAAAAAGTACGGCCCTGCATGCGCTCGAAGACCTGGGCTTTTTCTGCACCGACAATCTCCCCGCTGAAATGTTATCTGATTGGGCAGAGCGGGCCGAGAAACTGCAGAAGCACGCGGCTGTCTGTGTCGACATCCGCAGCAGCGAGAGCCCGGACATGCTCTATAACGAGCTTGCAAAAGCCCGAAATGAAAACGAGTGGCAGCTGATATTCATTGACGCCGATGATGAGGTCCTGCTGCGCCGCTTCTCCACCCTGCGCCGCAAACACCCCTTCAGTTCCGCCAAAGAACTGACCAACACCATTGATGCCGAACGCAAAGCACTTGACCCGCTCCGTGAACAATCAGACATTGTTCTTAACAGCAGTAATCTCAATCCTTATGAACTGGCTGACCTGGTCGAATCATTCTGGCGCAGTCATAACGAAATGGATCTTCGTCAACACGAAATTGTATGCTCCATCATCTCGTTCAGCTATCAGCGAGGGCTTCCACCTTCTGCCGATATGGTTATCGACATGCGCTTCCTTCCCAACCCTCACTATATCCCGGAACTCGCAGCATTGACCGGACGTGACAAGCCGGTGCAGGATTTTTTTGCCGCCACGCCCGATGTGGACGAAGCCGAAAAGTGGCTGCGTGACTGGTTACAGTTTATCTGGCCACGCCTGCAAAAGGAGCGGAAGCGTTATTTTACACTTGCCTTTGGTTGCAGTGGAGGCCGTCATCGCTCTGTCTACATGGCTGAACGAATGAATGCATGGATTCGTGGCCAGGGGCTAGCCTCTCCTGTGATAAAACACAGAGAGCTGGCGCCGAAGGTGTAATCATGATCAGGAGTTATCGTTGATAGGAATTGTTCTCATTGCCCATGCCCGAATTGCCGCAGAGATGCTGGAGGCTGCTGAACATGTGCTCGGTAAACAGCCGTTGATCGCCACGCTTGATGTCGAAAATTCGGACAGGCCTGATCAGCTTCAGGATGAGCTAGCCAAAATGATTCGCCAGACCGACACGGGTGACGGTGTCTTCATACTTGCCGACATGTTCGGAGGCACGCCATGCAACGTGGCACTGAGCTGCGCCGAACCCTCCAGAGTCGAAGTGCTTTCCGGCTTCAATCTTCCGGCTCTGATCAAGGCTCTCTCCATGCGTCAGGAGAGTCCGGACATCAAAACACTTGCCCGGGATGTTGCTGTTGCCGGCCAACAATACATCTGTCTGGCCTCCGACTATCTTGAACAGCATGGGTCAAACTGGAATAAAAGTGATGCTGCGAGGCGTCCAGATGCCTGAACGCAAAATTCATATCTGTAACAAACTCGGTCTGCATGCCCGGGCATCGGCAAAACTGGTCTCGAAAGCGGGAGCCTTCAGCAGCGAAATCATGCTGATCAAAGAGAATATGGAGGTAAACGCCAAGAGCATTATGGGTATCATGATGTTGGCCGCCTGCAAGGGAACCGACCTTATGCTGAAGGCCGAAGGTGACGATGCTGAAGAGGCGCTGGAGGCCATTGAACAACTTGTTAACGATCGCTTCGGGGAAGAGTCCTGATGACAACAGAGAGCGGACTTGAGGCGATCAGGGGCAATGCCGTTGCCTCCAGTGGTGGTATCGTTATCGGGCGCGTGCAGAAGCTGACTTCCGGCCGCCATCCCATTCCGGAACGAACCCTAGAACAGACAGATATCCCATTCGAGCTCCAGAGGCTCGACAGTGCTCTGGCCGAAGCGATGAAAGAGCTGGAGGAAGAGCGCGAACATCTGCTGACCATGAAGACACAGGAGCCGATGATGATCCTGCAGGCTCACGGCATGATGCTGCAGGACCCGGAACTGATTGAGCGTTCACGCCAATTGATCGAAGAGAAACAGATCAATGCTGAATGGGCTCTGCGCCAGCAGCTGGACACCATTGAGGCCGTATTCGATGAGATTGAAGATCCCTACCTGCGCGACAAAAAGAGTGATGTGGAACAGGCCGGTGTCCGTATTCTGCGTCATCTGACAGGGCAGTCACTCAAGTTTGAATTGCCCGGCGACAGTGAACCGCAAGTGCTGATTAGCAAAGAGTTCACACCACGGGACATCATCATGCTCTGGCGCCTCGGCATTTCCGGCATTATTGCTGAACAGGGTGGACTGAATGCACATTCGATTATTGTTGCCCGTGGTATCGGCATGCCGGCACTTGTCGGATCTGATGATATCCTCAAAAGCGCCAACGATGGTGATACCATTATTCTCGATGCCGAACAGGGCAAATGGATAATAAACCCGACAGAGGCCGATCAGAGTGAGTATCGCAAATTCATGTCGGCTCTTGAGATCATTCGTGATGATCTCGGCGTCTATGCCACCAAGCCCTCTCTCAGCAACGAGAAGGAACCGCTGCCGATCATGGCCAACCTTGAGTTTGATGAGGAGCTCAATCAGGCGCTTCAGGTCGGTGCAGAGGGGATCGGCCTCTTCCGTACCGAGTTTGCATTTCTTCAGAATAAAGAGATGCCAACCATGTCCGAGCTTCATCACCAGTATGCACAGGTTGTAAGAGGCTTGGGCGGCAAGCCTGTCACCTTCCGGTTACTGGATATCGGCGGTGACAAGCCGACGCTCTACCGACAGCTGGCAGGTTATAAATACAAGGGTGAGAACCCTGCCATGGGATTGCGCGGTGTCCGCCTGCTGCTGCATTTCCCCGAGATGCTAAAACTGCAGCTTACCGCTCTGATCAAAGCCTCCGAAGAGGGGCCTCTAAACATTCTTGTTCCAATGATCTCTGCAGTGGAGGAGATGGAGCGAGTCAATGAAATGCTGGAGCAATGCAAAAAAGACCTCGGCGTTACCGACAACATCGCCTTAGGAACCATGATCGAGGTACCTGCCGCTGTCATGATCGCCAAAGAGCTGGCGGCCGTTTCCGATTTCTTCTCCATCGGCACCAACGACCTGATTCAGTATACGCTGGCGGCCGATCGCGGTGATGAAGATGTCAGCAGATTCTACACCTCCATGCATCCGGCCATCCGCCAGTTTATCCAATATACTGTTGATGCCGGCAAAGCCGCGAATATTCCTGTCTCGGTCTGTGGTGAACTTGCCGCCGATCCGGAGTGGACTCAGACCTTCCTGGATATGGGGATGGACTCACTATCCATGAGCCTGCACAGCATTCTGAACATCCGTAAACACCTCAGCCGCCTCTCCCGCCAAGCCACCCGCTGATCCTATTTTTTGCGCCATGGGTGACATCCGTTTACCATATGCCGCCATCAAGTTTACGAGACGAGGAAGATGCCATGCGTTACGACTGGAGTGTTGATGAAATTGCAGAGCTGTTTGAACTTCCGTTCAACGACCTGATGTTCCGTGCGCAGCAGGCGCATCGTGCCCATTTCGACGCCAACGAGATTCAGCTCTCCACTCTCCTCTCCATCAAGACCGGCGGCTGCCCCGAGGATTGTAAATACTGCCCGCAGAGCTCCCGTTACGAGACAGGCCTTGAGAAAGAGCTGCTGATGGCCAAGGAGGAGGTGCTGGCCAACGCCCGCGCCGCCAAGGAGAAGGGCGCCACCCGTTTCTGCATGGGTGCCGCATGGCGTGAACCGAAAGGCCGTGCTTTCGAGATCGTCTGCGACATGGTCAGCGAAGTTCGTGATATGGGTATGGAGACCTGTGCCACACTGGGCATGCTCACCGAAGAGCAGGCCGGCAAACTGAAAGAGGCGGGGCTGGACTACTACAACCACAACCTCGACACCGATCCTGAATACTATAAAGAGATCATCTCCACCCGCACCTACGAGGAGCGTCTGGATACCCTGAAGCATGTGCGGTCTCAGGGCATGAGCATCTGCTGCGGCGGCATTGTCGGCATGGGCGAAAACCGTCGCCATCGTGCCGGCCTTGTAGCCCAGCTTGCCCGTATGAATCCGCACCCCGAATCGGTGCCGATCAACATGCTGATCAAGATCGAAGGTACTCCGATGGAGAGCCTCGACGATCTCGACAAGTTCGAGTTCATCCGCACCATCGCCGTCTCCCGCATCACCATGCCGGGTTCACATGTGCGCCTCTCCGCAGGTCGTGAAGCGATGAGCGAAGAGATGCAGGCGCTCTGCTTCCTCGCCGGCGCCAACTCGATCTTCTACGGTGAGAAACTTCTTACTGCCGGAAACAAGGAGGCCGATGCCGATAAGGCCCTGTTCGAGAAGCTCGGCCTTCGCGCTGAAGAGAAGGTGGATGTTCCATCCTCCCGCCGCATGGTCAATGCATAAAATCATATATTTGAGATCACATTTATGATAAATAACAGTTATTTCTATTATTAGGTCGTTACATGGAACTATCTGGATTAAGAGCTGTTTGCACAGACATCACACGGGAAGGAAGAGAAAAGTTTGATGCCATGGTGGGCATCACCAGTCGCATCATTGATGGTACATATGAAATATTTGCCATCGACTCAACTAATGGAACCCCTAAGGTAGGTGCAAAGTTCGATTTGCAAGCTGTTTATTGCAGAGAAGTTTATGAAAAGCAAAAAACGGTTGCGATTACGGAGGTTGATGGTGTTGTTGGACTGTGCCTCCATCCGCTTTACAGGTTTATCCCTTGTGAAATGTATATCAGCTCACCTATCATTGTGGATGACACGGTCTGGGGAACCCTCAACTTTACCAGCATGATTGCCCGTGAGGATCCATTTTCTTTGGAAGAGATTCAATTCAATGAAGCCCAGGCAGCAAAAATCGCTGCCGCTATCAGTCAAACCAAATTCTGAATTTCTTACAAGGCAAAAAGAAGTCCTTTAATTTATAAGGCTTATGTTTGTTTTAGCTGTTGATTTGTTGATCTCCAATTGAAGCTCGCAATGCTCATTGCAAAGATCCGTCGGGCTCGGATCATCGGAACAAC
This sequence comes from Mariprofundaceae bacterium, assembly GCA_050301755.1. Taxonomy (GTDB): domain Bacteria; phylum Pseudomonadota; class Zetaproteobacteria; order Mariprofundales; family Mariprofundaceae; genus WSZY01. The sequence continues at coordinate 56,830 of JBNKZS010000002.1, read as the reverse complement.
TGCAGCCGGCGATGATGCTTTGATAGAAAACCCCCACCTTGGCCTGTACTGAATCATCTGTTTCGGAGGTGTTCAGGACCATCACTTCCACGCTCCCATCAACAGGCACCGAACCCTGTGTCATCCCCTGGACAAGTGGTAGCTGCGTAATATCCAGCAGCTCAAGCTCATGCTTGAGGACTGTTTTGAATTCAGCAGTTCTCCATACCGCCAGCGACTTCTGAAGATGAACCTCAGCCAAGCCCGAGAACCCAGATCCTTGCCTGCTTGAACTCGTTAAACCGGAAATGTTTGACCTCGGCCTGAACAAAATGGCCGGTCAGCACTTCGGCCAGATCACCCAGCATCGAGTCGGTCACCATCGCCACCCGTGCCACTCTGGTGTGATGATCCCGCACAAACCTCAGGTGGGTAAGCATGGCGGCAAAGGAGTCCCAGCCGGGAAACTCTTTGGAGTGAATCATCACCCCGTTCAGCTTTCCGTGCCTCTCGATAAACGGATCAATCATGGCTGCTGCCGCCTCGAAATCCCTCTTTGTCAGTGCGCCATGCGGTTCAAGTACGGCCATGCCATCATCTTCATGTATGGATACATTCAACATATCACACTCCTCTCTTCATCCGGGGTGCCTGTAACTATCATAGCAGGCCGATTCGGAGACGGAATAGATTCCCCTTTTTCCTGACCAATTAACGGCTATAGTAGCGCCTGTACGGAGGCTGACATGTTTCATGGCACCATGACCGCTCTGGTCACCCCATTTGCGAATGGGAAAATCGATGAAGAGGCGTTTCGCGCTCATCTGGATCGCCAGATTGAGGCCGGTGTGGATGCCGTTATCCCTGCAGGCACTACCGGTGAAGCAGCAACCCTCTCCTTTGCCGAGCACAAGCATCTGATCGATATTACCGTACAACATGTGAACGGACGCATTCCTGTGATTGCCGGAACCGGAAGCAACAATACAGCAGAGTCCATCGAACTGACCCAGTCGGCCAAGGCGCTGGGAGCCGATGCCGCCCTGCTGATCTCGCCCTACTACAACAAGCCGACACAAGAGGGCATCTATCAGCATTACAGGGCTGTCGCTGAAGCAGTGCACCTGCCACAGATCATCTACAATGTACCGGGCCGGACCAACTCCAACATTCTGCCCGGCACTGTCGCGCGCCTTGCCGAAGTGCCCAACATCATCGGTATCAAGGATGCAACGGCCGATATGGCCCAACTGACCCGCACCTACATGGCCTGCGGCGATAAAATGAACTTCTTCTCCGGCGATGATGCGACCGTGTTGCCATTCATGCAGCTGGGTGGTGCCGGCGTCATCTCTGTGGTCTCAAACATTGCGCCGAGAACCATGCGCCAGCTCACCGAAGCGATGCGCAACGGCAACCTCGACATTGCCCGCAAGGCTCATTTTGCTTTGCAGGACCTGACTGATGCGATGTTTGTACAGAGCAATCCGATGCCGGTGAAGGCAGCATGTTCGCTGCTTGGCTGGATGGCCAATGAACTGCGCCTGCCTTTGACGCCGCTTTCCAATGGCGAACTTGATGACCTGAGAACCGTGATGCTCGGATTCGAATCGGATGTCGAAACGTTGGAGCTGGCCTGATCAGAACCCTGAACACGCTTAGTTTCCGGGATCGCCTGTTTTTTGCCTACAGGCGAATTCTTCACTCTGCTGCCTATTTTATCGCCTCCCTCTCGGCACTGGCGCTCTTTTTCATTGCCCTGATTCTATCCGAATCACTGGTCTTTACCCTGACGGGCAGGGCCGTATCTCTGTGGGCCATGGTTCTGGCTGCTATCGTTGCTGTACTCTTTTTCTCGCCGTTTGTGCACCGCCTTCAGCTGACCGTGGATAAGCTCTTTTTCAAGCGGCATCTGGATACGCTGGCCGCCATTCGGGCACTCGGTGCAGGTGACCTTGCCGATCTGCCGATTGAGAATATCGAGACCGCGCTGATGGAGCGCATCTGTGAAATCTGTCATCGCTCGCATGCGGCACTGGATGAACGCATCGGCGAAGAAGGCAAAGTGTTCTGTTATCCGGCGGAAACACCGCCGCCGGCACCTGAAGGGGCCATCTCAAAAGGTTATGAACTGGTTCTTCCCATTGAGAGACGCGAAGGCATTGCCTGGCTTCACCTCGGACCGCGGACGGATGGCTGGGCCACGGACGATGAAGAGCTGCGAAGCCTGACCAGCCTCTCACGATTTGCCGCCATGAGCCTTGAGCATGCACGCCTCTCTCACAATCAGGTTCAGGATGCTCGTCTGGACTCGCTCTCCCGCATGACCAGCCAGCTTCACTCCCACGATCTGAAAAACCGCCTGCACGACCTCTCCTTTCTGGCCCACCATATCGGTTCGGGAAAACTTGATGCCGAAGATACATCCCGGTTAATCGCTTCGATTCGCAAGGTTGTCGGACGCATGCAGACACTGATGCAACGCATGGCCGATCCACAGGCGCCGATCCATCCGACACTCGTGCCATGCGATGTTTCCGGCCTGTTGAAAAAGAGCATTCATGACCGCCTCTGGCCGGAAGGCATCACCGTGCATGAGCATCTGCCGGCGCTTCCAGCTGCTGCTGCTGATAATGCCATGCTGCAAGGGGTCTTTGAGAACCTCTTTGATAATGCGGTACAGGCGATGAAAAAACAGGGCGATATCTATGTCGACACAACACAGGTCGGCGGCATGATCGAAGTGCGTGTCCGTGACAGTGGCCAGGGCATACCTGAAGCCTTTATGAAACAGCGACTTTTCCGCCTCTTCGCCACCAGCAAGGAGAGCGGTCTCGGTATCGGCCTCTACCTCAGCAAGCGGATCATTGAGGCGCATCGGGGAACCATTGCAGCTGAAAGCGAAGGTGAGGGGAAAGGTTCCACCTTCATCGTCAAACTGCCGTTATGGCAGAGTCAGCTGAACAAAGATACGGGAGTGAAGTCATGAAGATTCAACGTACGGTACTGGTAGTTGATGACAACGAGATCAATCGACTCAACCTGAAACTACTGCTTAAAGATCAGTATCAGGTGCTGGAAGCAGGTGACCTTGATAAGGCCGATGCGGCTCTCTCAGCCAACCGCGTCGATCTGGTTGTGCTCGATCTGGCCCTTCCTCCCGAACCGGACAACCCTGAAATCGGCATGGCCTATCTGCTCAAGCTGAAAAAAGAGAGCCCGGATACACCTGTCGTCGTTATTACCGGTCATGATGAACATGCCATTGCGGTGCGTGCACGCAAGGATGGAGCGCTGGACTTCTTCGGCAAACCATTCGATCCGGATGAAGTGCAGGACACCATTGATCGCGCCATGGAGGCACGCTGGCAGCAGCTGCGTGAGCAGGAGCTGCAACGAGCACTGGATGTTCGCATGGGCTCGGAGTTGCTCGGTGAGTCCGAACCGATGCAGGAGCTGAAAAACTTGATCTCTCAGGTGGCCCCAACCCCGTCGACCGTTCTGATCCGAGGTGAAACCGGCACCGGAAAGGAGTTGATTGCCAGACGGTTGCATGCGGAAAGCCCGCGCGCCAACGAACCCTTTATCGCGATCAATTGTGCGGCGATGAGTGCCGAACATCTGGAGTCCGAACTGTTCGGACATGAAAAAGGGGCCTTTACCGGGGCGCTTGCCAAAAAAGTCGGGCGTTTTGAATTGGCTGACGGCGGCACCATCTTTTTAGACGAGATCGGTGATTTGTCGCTGGACCTCCAGGCCAAACTGTTGCGGGTTCTTCAAGAAGGCGAATTCTCCCGCCTCGGCGGTGAGTCGGTCATCTGTTCCGATGTGCGGCTGATCTGTTCCACCAAGGCCGATCTTGAGCAGCTGGTCAGCAGCGGTGAGTTTCGCGATGATCTCTACTACAGGATTCACGTCGTGGAGATAGAAGCGTTGCCCCTGAGAGAGCATCTGGAAGACCTGGAGCTGTTGGCAGGAGAGATCCTGATGCAGAAAGGGCTTGCCTGTGGCAAACATATCGAGGGTTTCTCTGACCAGGTATTGGAGCAGATGCAGCGCTATAGCTGGCCTGGAAACGTGCGGGAACTGGAAAATGTCATTGAACGGGCTGTTGTTCTGGCGCAGGAAGAGACCATTGAGAATCTTCCCTCACTGGCCGGCCCTCATGTGCCAAATGAGTCCGAGGACCTGCTCGAGCAGTGGTTCCACCAGCTTCCAGAGACAGGTATCAAAGGCGAGCAGGCCGTCGCCGCCTTTGAGAAACAGCTGCTGCTTACGGCTCTGGAGAGAAACGGCCATATCAAGGCTCGTGCCGGTCGCTGGTTGGGTTTCGGTGACCGAGCCAAGGATAAAATGCGCTATCTCTGCGATAAGTATGATGTTGATACGCAGGAAGAGTCATGATTCGAATTCTGTTGACGTTCCTGCTCATATCGGCTGCCATGCCCCTGCAGGCAGCTGAAGAGAAGAACTATCTCTACTATCGTGATGTCTCGATCCCTGCCTTCCAGAATATGCGCGAGTTTTTCAACCTTCCCAATCGACCCGGCAAGTATCAGGTCACACTGGTCTCCGATGCCATTGGCCCGCTTACATTCCGCATTCTGCGTGCCGAGGAGGATCTGGAGCAGGAGATCAAGCAACAGCGCAGCTATAGTATCGGAGACCATGAATTCCACCTTCCTTTTGACAATCCCAATGGAAAGTTTGACCTGATTGTGGAGATGGCCAACTCCAATCCTGTTGGCTCTGCCAAGGTCTCAGTAATTGTTGTAGAGCAACCTTAATCAAGCCCCGGCTTGAAAAAGCCACACTTCGACCCCACATAGTTCATAATAGAGATGCTCGCTTATGCCATTTGATGGCCTGCAGCACGCAATGAAATTGAGGTTGCCTGGATGGATATGAATAAAACAACGGTGAAAGTCAGGGAAGCAATGCAATCTGCGCAGCCACTGGCCGCACGCTTGTCACACCAGGAGGTGGATGGGGAACACCTCTTTGCCGAACTGCTTGCACAAAGTGACGGCCTTGCTCCGCGATTGATTGAACGCACCGGTGCATCCGTTACATCGATCGCCGCTGATATCCAGCACGCTCTCTCCAAACTGCCACGTGTCTCAGGCGGCTCATCTGAAGCGGGTAAGGTCTATATCACACAGCGCTTGAATCAGCTCATGGTCAAAGCCGGCGATGAAGCCGCGGCTATGAAAGACGAATATATCTCCGTCGAGCATATTATTCTGGCGCTTATCGCTGAAGGGGACACGACCGCCTCGGGCCGGGCCCTCAAAAAGGCGGGTATCAACCGCAATAAATTTCTTCAGGCTGTTGAGTCGGTGCGTGGCCATCAACGTATCACCAATGACTCGCCTGAGAGCACTTACGAGGCACTGGAGAAATACGGCACCGATCTCGTCGAGATGACACGTAATGGCAAACTTGATCCGGTGATCGGACGCGATAGCGAGATTCGCAGCGTCATCCGTATTCTTTCAAGAAAAACCAAGAACAATCCTGTTCTGATCGGCGAACCGGGGGTTGGTAAAACCGCCATTGCCGAAGGACTGGCTCAACGCATTTTGAATGGTGATGTGCCGGAAGGATTGAAACAGCGAACCGTTTTCTCCCTTGATATGACAGCCCTGATGGCCGGAGCCAAATACCGGGGTGAGTTCGAAGAGCGGCTGAAGGCTGTTCTTAAGGAGATCAAGGAGTCGGAAGGGCGCATCATCCTCTTCATTGATGAGCTGCATACCATTGTCGGCGCCGGCAAGACCGAAGGTTCATCCGATGCCGGCAATATGCTCAAGCCGATGCTTGCACGTGGCGAACTGCACTGTATCGGTGCCACAACGCTGGATGAGTATCGCCAGCACATTGAGAAAGATGCGGCACTGGAACGTCGGTTCCAGCCGATTGTCGTCGATGCTCCGGATGTTGAGGATACCATCTCCATCCTGCGCGGACTGAGAGAGCGCTTTGAAGTACACCACGGCGTACGTATTCAGGATGCTGCCATTGTCGCCGCGGCAACCCTCTCCGATCGTTATATTTCCGATCGTTTTCTTCCCGACAAGGCCATCGACCTGGTTGATGAGGCGTGCGCCTCCATTCGTACCGAAATCGACTCGATGCCGGCGGAACTGGACGAAATCACCCGTCGTGCCATGCGCCTTGAGATTGAAGAGACAGCCCTGAAGAAAGAGAAGGATGCTGCCAGCCAGGAGCGTCTGGAGTCCCTGCGCCAGGAGCTGGTCGAGCTGAAAGAGCGACGGGACGCCATGCGTGCGCAGTGGGACAAGGAGAAGGCCTCCATCGGCCAAGTGCAGGCCCTTCGGGAAAAGATCGAGCAAACCCGTCTGGAGATCGAGACGGCCGAACGCGCTTATGACCTGAACAAGGTTGCCGAGCTCAGGCATGGAGTACTCCCGGCCCTGGAGAAAGAGCTGGCTTCGCTGGAGTCGTCCGGCAAAGATGAGACTTCAATGCTGCAGGAGGAGGTGACCGAAGAGGAGATCGCTCAGGTGGTTGCTCGCTGGACAGGCATCCCCGTGACCCGCCTCATGGAGGGCGAACGTGAAAAACTGCTGCGTCTTGCCGACGTATTGCATGAACGTGTCATTGGACAGGATGAGGCTGTCGACAGTGTGGCCAATGCGGTGCTCCGGGCTCGTGCAGGCATTAAAGATCCCAAACGCCCCATTGGCTCATTCATCTTTCTTGGCCCGACCGGTGTCGGTAAAACAGAACTTGCCAAAACACTGGCCGCCAGCCTGTTTGATTCGGAAGACAACATGGTACGTATCGACATGAGCGAATATATGGAGAAGCACGCTGTCTCAAGACTGCTTGGCGCGCCTCCGGGATACATCGGCTTTGAAGAGGGTGGGCAACTCACCGAAGCCGTTCGCCGCAAACCTTACTGCGTGCTGCTCTTTGATGAGATTGAGAAGGCACATCCGGACGTTTTCAATGTCCTGTTACAGCTACTCGATGATGGGCGCCTGACCGACAGTCAGGGGCGTACCGTCAATTTCCAGAATACCGTAGTGATCATGACCAGCAATATCGGCAGCCCATACCTGATGGATGGAGTCGATGAGCATGGAAACATCACGGAGCATGCCCGCAAAATGATTACCGACGAGTTACACGCCCATTTCCGGCCGGAGTTTTTGAATCGTGTTGATGACACGGTGCTCTTTGCGCCGCTGGCCCTGGCTCAGATTGAGAAGATTGCCGAACTGTTGCTTGCATCGCTGAAGGAGAGGCTGGCGCTGCAACAGGTCGATCTGACCATCAGTGATACGGCCAGGGCACTCCTGGCTCGCGAAGGGTATGACCCCGTATTCGGCGCCAGGCCGCTGAAGCGATTCATCCAACAGGAGATTGAAACCCCCGTGGCCAAGCTGCTTATTTCCGGTAAGGCCCTTCCGGGCTCCGCTATCACCGTAGATTCCGATGGGAATTCCTTAATGATTTCGACACCTTAAGAAGACAGCGTCGCTTGGGGGGCGGATTCCACCCCCTAGGGGGCCGATGTTCCACTACGATTAATTTTTTTTAATCTATATCGTTGCACCCTAGGACGACTTCCTGTAGCAAGTCGCCTCCAATTCACTAGAGGAGGAGTTTTTCATGAAAAAAACTTTGATGATCGCAGCAGCAGCTGCATTTGTAGTAGGCGGATTCGCTTCTACCGCTATCGCTGGCCCGGAAGGCAAGTGTAAAGCATGCCACACCTTTAAGCAGGGTGGCAAAAACAAGACTGGCCCTAACCTGTTCGGCATTGTTGGCCGTACCCAGGGTTCCGTTGATGGCTTCAAATATGGTGGTTACCTGCAGGCTCAGAATGCAGCTGGCGCTGTTTGGGATGATGCATCTCTGCGTGCCTGGATCAAGGATTCAAAAGGTGTAGCTAAAGCGGCAGGCCACTCTACCAAGATGCCTAACCAGAAGCTGGACGGCGGCAAAGCTGACAAGGTGATGGAATTCCTGAACGGTCTTAAGTAAGAACCCGGTTTTCGAACTGATTTCAAAGGTGGCCTTCGGGCCGCCTTTTTTTTGGACACCGAAAGTGTGTTCCCGGTCACAAGCGATTGTTACAGACATTGCTTATGATGCAACCATGCCCATCAAGCCGGAAGATTTGAAATCACTGCACTGTTTTGCACCGCTCACTCACAGCGAGCTTCAGCAACTCTGCGATTCAACCGTCATCCAGGACTACCGCAAAGGTGACTACCTCATTCGAGAAGGCGGCCTGAATCACTTTCTTTTCTTTATTGCCAGAGGCTCTGTCCACATCAAGTCCTATGGCGTCACGATTGCCGAGCTCTCTTCCGGTGACCTGATCGGCGAAGTCTCGATTGCCGGACTTGGTGCCCCTATTGCCGATGTCACTGCCAGAGGCCCCGTTCTTACCTACAAATTTCCGATTGAAACCATCCACAAAATCAGTTCATCCAATCGCCTGTTTGCATCACACCTGCATAGTCAGGCGATGGGCCGGGTGCTTCGCTAGGCCCGTTATCACAATAACTGTTAACAGCCCTGCATCCGACCGATAGCCTGCGCTGATGGCCATCATCAATCGCCGCGCAAGGCATGAGTACCACATTCTGGAAACCTATGAGGTGGGCATCATCCTTGCCGGACCTGAAGTAAAATCGATTCGCGCCGGCCAGGCCAACCTGGCTGAAGCCCACTGCATTATCCGTAATGAAAAAATGTTACTGATCGGCTGCCACATCAGCCCCTATAAACCCGCCGCCATGAATAACCCGGCAGAACCGGCACGTTCACGTGAACTGTTAATGCATAAAAAGGAGCTGCTTCGCCTCATTGGCAAGCTCAAGGAGAAGGGGCTTACCCTCGTGCCGCTCAAGCTCTATTTTAATGAGCGCGGCTTTGCCAAGCTTGAGGTCGGCCTTGCCAAGGGCAAGAAGCTTTATGACAAACGTCAGGATAAAAAAGAGAAAGATATAAAGCGCGACCTTCAACGCCGTTACAAGGCCTGATGTGTAAAACCTTCGAATCCGAGATCAAGACGCTTCTACTTCAGTGTCAAACCGGTTCGCTTGCCACAACCGGAAAAACAGGCCCTGAAGTCTCCATGGCGCCCTTCGCCCTCCATCAGGGCCATATCATTCTCCATCTCTCCAAGCTTGCCCGCCATACCGCCAATATTAGCGATCATCCGAAGGTCGGTTTCATGATCTGCAAACCGGAATCCGCTGTCGACTCGCCTCTTTCCCTGCCCAGAATCTCTTTACAGGGAAGCATGGCAGCGGTGCCCGATAATGAGTACGCCACGGTAAAGTCAGTTTATATCGAAGCCATTCCGGATGCTGAACCGCTTTTTGCCTTCTCTGACTTCAGGCTTTTCAGGCTAAAACCATCCTTTATCTATTGGGTGGGTGGCTTCGCCTCTGCCAGAACCGTTGCTGCAGGCAACTGGCATAACATATTGGCGCAGCTGGAGAAGAAATCATGACCGCCATCCAGAGTTTCCATGTGCATGTCTACTACGATGCATCCTGTTTTGAACAGGCATCAAAGCTTTGTGATGAGGCGGGTCGGAGGTTTAACCTGCCGGTTGGTCACAAGCATAAACAGGCTGTCGGCCCGCACCCTTGCTGGAGTTGCCAGCTAACACTCCCGACCGAACTGTTCGGCGAAGTGGTTCCCTGGCTGTCGCTAAATCGACAGGGGCTCACCATCCTTATCCATGCCAACACCGGCAATGACCTGAAAGATCACACGGAATACACTCTTTGGATGGGAAAGATGGAGTCGCTAGATCTCGCTATCTTTGGAGAAAAGAGCTGAGTGATTGGAAGAGCTTGACCGACAAGCGTTACAGCCACCATCAACCTCAAACAAAAAAAGGCGACCTATTGGCCGCCTTTTTTGAATACTAAAGTTGATATTGATTACTTCAGCCCATTCAGGAATGCGATCACCTTATCCGCTTTAGCACCGTCGAGCTTCTGGTTAGGCATCTTGGTATCGCCACCTGCGACTGCCTTGGAGTCTTTGAGCCAGGCACGCATGGATGCTTCATCCCAGGTTCCCGGCTTGCCGGCCAGATAGCTGCCATAGCTGAAACCATCCACAGAGCCCATCTGTTTGCCCATGATGCCGAAAAGGTTCGGGCCGGTCTTGTTTTTGCCACCCTGCTCAAAGGTGTGGCACCCTTTACACTTGCCTTCCGGTCCAGCCATCGCGGTAGAGGTGAATCCGCCAACTACGAATGCAGCTGCCGCTGCGATCATCAAAGCCTTTTTCATTAGAGTCTCCTTATATGATAATATAATGAGTAATTGTTATGACTGGCGGCAGTTTGTCAATAACAATATTAGGGTTATTTTTACGCCAATAAAAAAGGGCGACCCGAAGGCCGCCCTTTTAAGCTTTTATTCCGCACAGGAGCATGCGGTTTCACCATTCGCCAAGGGCATGTGCCCGCGGCCGCTTCCAACCAATCAGTTCTTAGATTTGTCCACGATCTTGTTGATCCAAGGCATCATCGCACGAAGCTTCTCACCGGTCTGTTCGATCGGATGAGCCGCATTGTTACGGCGCGCAGCGGTCATGGATGCATAGTTGGTCGCACCTTCAAGGATGAACTGCTTGGCATATTCACCGGTCTGAATGTTGTGCAGGCACTCTTTCATCGCCTTGCGTGATTCTTCATTGATCACGCGTGGACCGGTCACATACTCACCATACTCCGCATTGTTGGAGATGGAGTAGTTCATGTTGGCAATGCCACCTTCATACATCAGGTCTACGATCAGTTTCAGTTCATGCAGGCATTCGAAATAGGCCATCTCAGGTGCGTAACCCGCTTCGGTCAGGGTTTCGAAACCGGCTTTGACCAGCTCTACCGCACCACCACAAAGAACAGCCTGTTCACCGAACAGGTCGGTTTCGGTCTCATCCTTGAAGGTGGTCTCGATGATACCTGTACGGCCACCGCCGATGGCAGAGGCGTAAGAGAGGCATAGCGCCTTGGCATCGCCGGTTGCATCCTGATGGATGGCAATCAGGTCAGGAATACCGCCGCCACGCTCAAATTCAGAGCGAACGGTGTGACCCGGAGCCTTCGGTGCAATCATCACAACATTCAGGTCAGCGCGGGGTACAATCTGATTGTAATGAATGGCAAAACCATGCGCGAACGCCAGTGTTGCACCCTTCTTCAGGTTCGGCTCAAGCTCATCCCTGTAAAGCACAGACTGAAACTCATCAGGTGTCAGCACCATGACAACATCAGCTCCGGCAACCGCATCAGCTACACCGCTAACCTTCAGGCCATGAGCTTCTGCCTTGGCAATGGAGCCGGATCCGGCACGCAGACCTACAGTCACATCAACACCCGAATCTTTCAGGTTTGTGGCGTGGGCATGGCCCTGTGAACCGTAACCGATGATGGCTACTTTTTTACTCTTGATGATCGAAAGATCGGCATCTTTGTCGTAATAGACATTCAAGGCCATGATGAATTCTCCTCAAATAAACTGGAAAGTGGCGCATTTTTCTGGCTCTAAAACCACCCGATATACGCAAAGGGCGGCGCAGAATATAGGATTTCTCTGCAAAGTTCATCCCCTCAATTCAATCTCTCTTTTATCATGCTCATTTCCGAACCTACTCCTTGCCGTTATAGTTGCCCTCGTTGCCAGCAAAGGCACGGCTGAATCTGGAGTCCTGACATGTCTGATAAACCCTGGGGTGGGCGATTTGATGCCCCGACCGACAGCTTTGTAGAAGCTTTCAATGCATCCATTGATGTCGATGCCCGCATGTATGCCGTAGATATTGCCGGTTCCCGGGCCCATGCCACCATGCTCAATGCACAAGGCATTCTGACCGACGAAGAGCTCTCATCCATCATTAGCGGACTGCAGGAGATCGAAGCGGAGATCGAACGCGGCGAATTCGAGTTCACCATTGAACTTGAAGATGTGCACATGAACATTGAAAAGCGCCTGACCGATCGCATCGGCGATGCCGGCAAAAAACTGCATACCGCCCGTTCGAGAAATGACCAGGTGGCAACCGATACCCGCCTCTATCTGCGCAGAAGAACGGATGATGTCATTGCCCGCATTCACACCCTGCAGGCCGTTTTGGTCAATCTGGCCGAAACCCATGCCGATACGATCATGCCCGGTTTTACCCATCTGCAGACAGCCCAGCCGGTCACCTTCGGCCACCATCTACTTGCCTATGTTGAGATGTTCGAGCGCGACATGGACCGCTTCTTCGATGCCCGTGAACGGATGAACCAGTCACCTCTCGGCTCGGCTGCCCTGGCCGGCACCACCTTCGACATCAACCGCTTCCAGACAGCCGAAATGCTCGGTTTCAACGGCCCCTGCACCAACTCGCTGGATGCCGTGTCCGACCGTGATTTTATTATGGAGTTGCTGGCAGCATGTTCGATCTGCGCCGTTCATCTCTCACGCTTTTCCGAAGAGCTGATCCTCTGGATGAGTTCACAGTTCAGCTTTGTCGACCTTCCGGATGCCTTCTGTACCGGTTCATCCATTATGCCGCAGAAAAAGAACCCTGACATGCCGGAGCTGGTTCGCGGCAAGACCGGCCGCATCATTGGCGGGCTTGTTGCCATGCTGACCACCGTCAAAAGCCTGCCGCTGGCCTATAACAAGGACATGCAGGAAGACAAGGGCGCGGTTTTCGATGCCTTCGACAATCTGGAAGGAAGCCTGCGTGTCTTCGGTGACATGTTACCGGGCATCAAGGTCAACAAAGCAGCCATGCTGAAAGCGGCCGCCTCCGGCTTTTCGACAGCCACGGATCTTGCCGATGCGCTAGTACGTGCCGGCGTTCCCTTCCGTGAAGCCCATGAGATTGTCGGCAAGTCTGTTGGCCACTGCATCAAGGCCGGCTGTGAACTGCATGAGATGGATCATGCAACATGCCAGTCCATCGATTCGCGGCTGACTGCCGAGATGGTTCAACAGCTCTCTGTTGAGTCCTGTGTTGCTGCTCGCAACCATATCGGCGGCACCGCCCCTGAGCAGGTACGGCAACAGTGCGCTGCCTGGAAAGCACTATTTGAAGCTATAAAGTCGGAGTCATAAATCATGCGCAAAGTTCTTCTTATTCTTGCTGTTTCAGCACTTCTCTTTTCCGGCTGTGGTCGCAAAGAGCCTCCGCAACCGATTGTGAATGATGCGCCTCCATCCATTACTGAAATCAGCCACTCTATCTCTGGTAACACTCTCCAAGTTGACCTGAAACTGGCGGGTGGTAGTTACGGCATCGGCATCCAGATTGACCGGGCCGAAATTGATCCGCACTGCGACTGCCCGGGCTTCTGGCGTCGATACGCCGAGTCTTCACCAAAGGCCAAAAACTTTGACAAGCCGGTCCTGACCAAGTTCATTAACCTGAGAGGGGGAGAGCTTGAATACGCTTTCCGGATTCGTGCTATTGATGTCCTCGGACGTTTTGGCGAATGGAGCGAAACGATCCGTGCCCGTTCACAACTAGAATTCGAGTAAACAGATGAGCGCTGACAAACTTTTGCAGCCCCGGCTTGATATGCTGGGTGCCTATCCGTTTGAACGACTGAAAAAGCTGTTTGAAGACCGCACTGCCAACCGTGACCTTAACCATATTGATGCCGGTGCCGGTGAACCGCGCCTGCCACTTCCCGATTTTGTGGCAGACACACTGAACAACAATATATCCGGCTTCTCCAAGTACCCGTCAACAGTTGGCGGACCTGAACTGAAGAGTGCAATCGCGGCCTGGCTTAAACGACGCTACGGACTGGAACAAGTCGATCCTGCTACACAGGTACTTTCGGCCAATGGCACTCGCGAATCGCTCTTCGCCATCGCCCATGCGCTGATCAATCCCGAGGCAGAACCAAAACCTTATGTACTGATGCCCAACCCAATGTACCAGATCTATCTGGGAGCGGCCTATACTGCGGGGGCTCGACCCTTCTTCCTGCCCTGTACGGAAGCAAGCGGCTTTGCCCCTGATTTGGACGTTGTGCCTGAGCATGTATGGCAGAAAACGGCCCTGGTTTATGTCTGCTCACCATCGAATCCAACTGGGTGGATTGCTGATGAGGCATATTATCGCAAGCTGCTTGAATTGGCTGATCGCTACGATTTTTCCATTGTTTCCGACGAGTGCTACTCGGAGATCTACTGGCAGAAAAAACCTCTCGGACTCCTTGAGGTGGCACAGAGGCTTGGTCGCAATGACTATGCCCGCTGTATCGTCATGAACTCTCTTTCCAAACGCTCGGCCCTTCCGGGCATGCGCTCCGGACTGATTGCGGGTGATGCGAAGTTGCTGAAACGCTTCTCCAAACTACGTAGCTATACCGGCCCTGCCACACCATTACCACTGCAGGCTGTTGCTGCTGCTGCCTGGTCGGATGAAGTCCACGTCCAACGCCATCTGGCAGTTTATCGCGATAGCCTGAAGGCATTTTTCGACGTCTATGGTGGTGATATCCCGGAAGGCTCCTTCTTCGTATGGCTGAAGGTGGGCGAGGCCAAAGGAAGCGAAGAGACGTTCGCGCTGGCTGCATGGGAGCAACAGCATGTAACCGTGCTTCCCGGCTCCTATCTGGGCGCAAATGACGCCGATGGCATCAATCCGGGTACAGGTTACGTGCGGGCTGCTCTCGTGGATGGTCCGGAAAAAGCTGCAGAACTGGCCAAAAGACTCAAAGCCGTCAGAGTTTAACCATGAATATTCCAACACATATCGAAGCCGAAATCCGTCGCCGGGCCGAAATTGGCAAAACAGTCAACTGCTATATCTACGACACCGCTCCGATGCGCGAGAAGATCGGTCACCTTGTCTCTATCATGCCGGCGGGGTTGGAAGTCTTTTACGCCATGAAAGCCAATCCGCACCCGGCCTTTCTGGCTGCGGCCCTTGAAGCAGGGGCTGTCGGCATCGAAATTGCCAGTCTTGGCGAAGCCGAGCGTGCTGTAGCTGCAGGCTTTTCCGCCAATCGATTGATCTATACCGGTCCGGGAAAGTCGCCGGAAGAGCTGCGCTGGAGTGTTCAAAACGGTGTACGCACTGTGCACATCGAATCACTTGCCGAAGCCCATCGCCTCAATGCAATCTGTGCAGAGGCGGGCAAGCAGATGGATGTGCTGCTGCGCATCAATGCAAACTTCGATATCCACGAAGCGCAAACCACCTTCTCCGGCGGTAGCAAGAAGTTCGGAATTGATGAAGAGAAGCTGGATGAGGCTCTACCTCAGATACTGGCTCTGGAGCATCTCAACTTCCGTGGTTTGCATGTCTATGCCGCATCCGGCGTACTGAACGTGGGAGACCTGCTGAAAAACTGCGAACTGGTCTTTGACCTGACGAAAAAGATCGAAGCAGGATATACCGGTGTCAGCTGTGACATTATCGATTTTGGTGGCGGGTTCGGCGTCGATTACCTCGAAGAAGGACATGACTTCGACCCTCAGGCCTATGCCGATGGCCTGGCTGACATGATTGCCAGGTACGGTTTTGAAGGCCGCCACTTTGTACTGGAACTGGGCCGCTATCTGGCTGCCGACTCTGGGTTTTTCTGCACTGAGATTCTCGATATCAAAGAGAGTCGCGGGAAGAAGCAGGTCGTCTGTGCCGGAGGCATCAACCATTTCCGCAGGCCCGCAGCCCTTTCCATTAACCATCCGCTGGCCATTGTCCGCATGCACGATGCCAGACTGTTTGACGGGCAGGAGTCCGTAGCAAGGGAACAGGTTTACTTCGGCGGCCCCTTGTGTACCAGTGCCGACAAGCTGGCCAATGATATTTATGTCGAAGCTGCGGACATCGGCGATATAGCTATCTTCGGACTGGCTGGAGCCTACGGTCTGACCATGTCTAATCAGGAGTTCCTCAGCCATGCGCGCCCAGAGGAGATTGTACTTTAACACACCCCTGTAAAATTTGATTTACAGTTAACCATGTGCGGAATATAGAATTGCGCATGGTTAACCCCTTTATACATCGCATCAAACCCTGATGATCCGCACAGCCGTATCCGCTGACATTCCGGCCCTTACTGAAATCGAAAACCGCTGTTTCGATATTGACCGGCTCTCTGAACGGAATTTTCGTTATCTGCTGACCCGTGGCCATGCGGTAACACTCGTCGAAGAGAGTCAAAATACTCTCTTCGGTTATATCATGGTGCTTTTCCACCGAAACACATCCATTGCCCGCCTTTATTCCTTGGCCGTAGATCCGAACTATCAAGGAAAGGGAACAGGAAAATCCCTGATTGCAGCGGCAGAGAAGATCGCTCTGGCCCGTGGCATGGTCTCCATGCGGCTGGAAGTACACACCAAGAATGTAAGTGCTCAAGCACTTTACCGTGCCTTCAACTATCGCGAATTCGCGACCGTAGCCGATTATTATGAGGACCATGGTGATGCAATTCGTTTTGAGAAAGAGCTGGTCCCGCACCTGACTGCCAAAAATTCACCGGTTCCGTTCTACCCGCAAACGCTAGAGTTCACCTGCGGCCCGGCCTGCCTGATGATGGCAATGAAAGCCCTTTCACCGAAACTGAAACTCGACCGAATCCTTGAACTCAGGCTCTGGCGTGAGGCAACCAGTATCTTCATGACCTCCGGACATGGCGGCTGCAGTCCCTATGGCCTCGCCTTATCGGCTCATCAACGCGGTTACAAAGTATCGCTCTTCGTACGCAAAGACCCTGAGATGTTTGTAGAATCGGTACGCAGTGAGGAGAAACGCGAGGTGATCCGTGTCGTGCAGAAAGACTTTATCCGTGAGATCGGCCGATCCGACATCCGCATGCGTGACCGACCACTAACTTCTGAGGAAATGGAGAAACATTTCCGAAAAGGGGCGATTCCCATCATCCTGATCAGCTCTTACCGACTAACCGGTGACAAATCCCCGCACTGGGTCGTCATAAGCGGATTCGATGAACGTTTTATCTATTTTAACGAACCCTATGTCGATGCGGCAGAGGGAGAGACCAAAACCACCTGTATCGGCATCCCTATTCCACGTGCCGAATTTGAGCGCATGACCCGTTATGGTAAAAGCCGCCAGTACGCGGCAATATTGATTGAGAAAAGAGAAGAGAAGGCATGAGTCTTAACCCTCGACACACCGTTGTTGTTGACCGCGAAGCTGACTGGAAATGGGATATTGAGGGGCTCCGTATCCTCGAAGCTGACGAATATCTAACGCGCTGGACACGTCCGCAAAAGCGGCCGATGCGTATCATCAACCTCTGCCGTCGCTACTCCTATCTGAGTGCAGGGTATTACAGCTCCCTGCTGGCAGAAGCTCGCAATGACCTGCCCATGCCAACCGTTGCCGATATTCTGGACCTGTCACGGCGTAGCCTCTATGCCTTTGCCTTACCCGAACTGAATCTGTTGCTATACAAAACCATCCAGCGACTAAGCGAACCACCGGAAGATGCTTTCACTCTGCATATCTTTTTCGGACAGGCTGACGATCATCGATTCAGCAAGCTGGCTTCTGAACTGTTTGATCTCTTCCGCTACCCGCTGATCAGGATGCGTCTGGTAAAAGGAAAAAGCTGGGAGATCAAGTCGATCCGGCCGCTCGGACTGGATAAGGTTAAAGGTGAACTGGCAGCATTTTTTGAGCAAAGCATTCGACACTACACCCGGCTTTCGGAGCGCAAACGGAGCAGTCGCAAGCCGGCCGTGTATGATCTCGCCATTCTGGTTAATCCCCATGAAAAGATGCCTCCCTCCAATGAAGCGGCGATTCACCGCTTCATCAAAGCTGGCAAGGCACTACGCATGGATGTCGAGCTTATTCAGGCCAGGGATTACCACCGAATTTCGGAGTTCGATGCTCTTTTTCTGCGTGAAACCACGGCTCTGGACAATCACACCTTCCGCTTTGCCCGTAAGGCGGAGGCCGAAGGGATTCCGGTGATAGATGACTCCAAATCCATCCTTCGCTGTACCAACAAGGTTTACATGTGGGAGCGACTCAATACCCATAACCTGCCGACACCGCTGACCATTCCGCTGAATCGGGCCACCTTCGATGATCTCGCCATCAGCATGCTGGAGGAGCAGATCGGCTATCCGATGGTGTTGAAGATTCCGGATGGTTGCTTTTCGCGAGGCATGGTCAAAGCCAGTAACAAAGAACAGGTAAGGGAGGCTGCCACCAACCTGTTCGGTAACTCCCGCCTGATTCTGGCACAGGAGTTCATGTATACGGCTTACGACTGGCGCATCGGCATTCTCAATGGGAGGCCACTCTATGCCTGCCAGTACCGAGCATCGCGCGGCCACTGGCAGATCGTCAATCACAAGGGAGATGGCACGGCCACCTACGGCGGTTTTGAAACCATGCCTGTTGAAAAGGCTCCGTCACATGTGGTTGAGACCGCCATCAAGGCGGCGGACCTGATCGGCAGCAGCCTCTACGGCGTCGACCTGAAAGAGACGGATCAAGGCGTTTTTGTGATTGAGATAAACGATAATCCCAGTATCGACCATGGAGTTGAAGACAAAGTATTGAAAAACGAGCTTTACACTCAAATCACGCAGGAGTTCATCCGGCGCATCGAGGCCTCACGATACAGCTGAATGTCGCTCACCTTTGAATCAATGGAGGGGGAGTAATCAAGCCTTGGGAAAAAAGGCGCCTTTCAGCTGAAGCAACCCCAGAATCACCGCACCGACGATCAATCCGGCGACAAAATCAGCCAGAAGCCATGGCATGAAGTCGAGCGCATGGTGTACGAACGGAAGGTTGTGCACATAGATGCCGCCACCGACCAGCAGCATGGCAACCGTTCCGACAACACCGAGTAGCGCAATAAGTCTTGGCAGAGAGGCCACCAGCACCCTTCCGGTTATCGCCATCATCTTCGCAGCCGAATCAGTCCGGCCACCGGCACGACCCAGCAAATGAATGCCGGCATCGTCCATTCGCACCAACATCGCGACGATCCCGTACACCCCGATGGTTGCCAGTACGGCGATGGCGCTGACCACGATGATCTGCTTGATCAGGGTGGCTTCAACAACACTCCCCAGTGCAATCACAACAATCTCGATGGAGAGGATGAAATCGGTACGGATCGCAGCTTTGATCTTGCCTGCCTCCTGCGCGAGAATCTCTGCAGGGTCATCGCTATCCTCAGCTGCAATGTGTTCATGCTCATGTTCGAAAATCCACTCCGCCACCTTCTCGGCACCCTCGAAGCAGAGGTAGGTACCACCAAGCAGCAGAACCGGAACAATCAACCACGGCGCAAAAGCACTGAGCAGAAAGGCAAATGGCAATATGATCAGTTTGTTGATAAAGGAGCCCTTGGTGATCGCCCAGATCACCGGCAGCTCCCGAGAAGCCATAAAGCCGGTCGCCTTCTCGGCGTTGACAGCAAGGTCATCACCGAGAATCCCGGCTGTATTCTTTGCTGCCACCTTGGTCATGGTCAGTACATCATCGAGAATCACCAGAATACCGGTCGCCATCAGTTATACTCCTCTTTGCTTCGAAAACAGAGAGGTTACGTTCATCGACACAAATCGAAAAGGCTAAAGCTTAACTGCCGATCTCCAGAGCAAGTCCATCAAGCGCCTGAGAAATACACTGGCGGGTACGGAATAGGATCATCTGCTGCCAGTCGCGAGTGGCAGGATAGAAGTGTCTTCGTATTTCGGCTTTGATGGACTGCGTCTGTTCTGCATGCCAATCAACCGACCCCTGTGCATGAAGCCAGTGATCGCCGCGAAGAACACGTATCATATTATCGAACGGATAGGTGCCGAACTCCAGAGCAATGAAGACCACGACATCACCAAGCATCTTCTGCCAGCCATAATCGGAAAGCCCCGTTTTGGCTACCGAACTGGAGGTTCCGATAGCCGGTTCTGTCACGGATTGCCCGTACCATTTACGGGAAAGTGCAAGGCCGAGGGTACCGGGAAAGTGATCGCAGATCGGCTCACCGTATCCGAAAGGCCCGAGACCGGTGTGAAAATCCAGAACCGCGACCCGTCGGCGCTCATGCAACCGGAAATCCTTAACTATCGCCTCCGTAGTGAGACGCGACCAGGTCGGTTCCACCCCCCCGTAAAAGAGGCCGTCTGCATGGGTAAACTGTCCACCAGATAGCGCCGCCTCGAACGCAACCTGACCATGAAATTCGGCATACTCCCTCAGCTTCGCATCCGCCATCTTGAGCGTCTCGTGTCTCAAGTTGCCTGGGATAATCGAGGCTGCAAGCTCCACATAACCGTCATTTTCGGGGGTGGGCTGTGAGAAATCGACAAAATTGCGATTAAGATCAACCCCTTGCTCGGTGACCCGGCGCAGCCAGGCAAAACCGTGCGGGTTGAGTGCATGGATGATGAGCAAGGCAATCCCTTCCGGGAGTGTATCTTTCTTGTCAGAATAGAGCCTGAGCCAATCAACCTGAGCAGCAGAACCGCAAAAGCCCTCTACACCATGTGTAGCAGAAAGTAATACTAACACCCGTTCCGCATCCCTGGGCCCTAGCCATACCGTATCGGTCGCCAGTGCCTCGCCATCAGGGCCAGTAAACGGATGAGAATAGGTTGAAAGTATTGCTCCACATTTGTCGGTCGCATGTAAAAAAGCAGCCCGGGCCGAGACATAGTCGGAAGAAAAGACGGTAAAATCGAAAGGAGCATCAGGCATAGCTACCTGCATTGTGATACCTCGCTAATGGGCGCATCATCTTCCGACAAGACTGAGACTGGCAAGTGCTATTTGATCCGATGCCGATAATCATTTGATGAAGGGCTAGCCCTTCATCCATATGTTGAAGTTCCGGCACCGAAGGTTAGCTTCAGCTCCATCAGTTTTTAAAGTTATGGAGCCTGTATGAATCACCTGCAAGAAGTTATTGAATCAGCCTGGGACAACCGCGACGGATGGAACATGTCCAACGTTGAAACCGAAGTTCGTGAAGCTATTGAGCGATCCATTCAACTGCTGGATGATGGTGGCGTTCGAGTTGCCGAGCGTGACAGCAACGGCACATGGGTTACCAATGAATGGTTGAAGAAAGCCGTTCTTCTCTACTTCAAGCTACATGACAATCAGGTGATTGGCGGCGCTTCCACCAACTATTTCGACAAGGTACCGCAGAAGTTCGCCAATTGGGGCGAAGATATGTTTCGCAAGGGCGGTATGCGCGTGGTACCTCCTGCGACAGTACGTAAGGGGGCCTATATTGCGCCGAAGACCGTGCTGATGCCTTCCTATGTCAACATCGGCGCCTATGTCGATGAAGGCACCATGGTGGATACCTGGTCGACCGTCGGATCATGCGCCCAGATCGGCAAGAATGTTCACCTCTCCGGCGGCGTTGGCATCGGTGGCGTACTTGAACCGCTGCAGGCCACTCCGACCATTATTGAGGACAACTGCTTCATTGGTGCCCGCTCCGAAGTTGTAGAGGGTGTTATTGTTCGTGAAGGTTCGGTGATCTCCATGGGCGTTTACATTGGTAAATCGACTCGTATCTACGACCGAGAAACCGGTGAAACCTACTATGGTGAAGTACCGCCATACTCTGTTGTGGTTTCCGGTTCCATGCCGGGCAAGAACGGGGGACCGAACCTCTACTGTGCCGTGATTGTGAAGAAGGTGGATGAGAAGACTCGCTCCAAAACCGGCATCACCGAACTGCTGCGCGAATAAGTCAATCCTATTCGATTTTAAGAGGGCTGCCCATTGATCATCGTGTGGCGGCCCTTTTCATCTCCCCATTCCGAGGCGAGTTTACGATCGTTCAACCGGTCATATATACTGCGGAGTAAACTGATGAACGGAATCGCACAAGCCGTGCCGTCGTCGCGCACTATAGTGGACACCGGTTAATGGAGGGAGGCGCCATGCCATTAAGTAATCTTGAAGTTAGTATCACCATCAATCGGCCGATGGCCGATGTCATCGCCTTTGTCGATGATTGTAATAACGATCCGATGTGGCAGACATCGGTACTGGAATCGGAAAAGATGACTCCAGGCGAACCCAACGTCGGAACGGTTTACCATATGAAAGAAAAATTTCTCGGCAGGGTGATTGAACAGGACTGGATCGTTACCGAACATAGTGAAGATGGCAGTTACTGGGCGGCGAAAAGTACAAAAGGGCCCTTCCCGATGGCAACGTCGATGAAGTTTGAAGCCAATGGAGACGGCACTGTCATTCATCGTACACTGAGTGTTGATGTCGGCCGTTTTTTCAAGGTGGCATCCCCCGTTGTCGGGCACATCGCCAAACGGGAACTGGAGATGGATTTCGCCAACCTTAAAGAGCTTATGGAAGCCGGGGCTTGACCCCATCCAGACGCCAGATACTGCGCCCCGGTAACGCCGGGGCGTTTTTTTTCAGCCTGGTTTATCCCATTCCCTTTATATAAACCGGATTGAGTGCTTTAATAAGCGGTACAGAGAGGAGAGATGATGCTTGCCATTGAACGCCTGCTCGATATTGCAACGCAGTTAAGCTCCGAACGAAATCTCGATCGGCTCCTCAACCTCATCATTGAGCAGACCAGCCACCTTATCAAAGCCGACCGAACCAGCCTCTTTCTGGTCAATGGGGATGAGAACTGCCTGCAGTCAAAAGTGGCGCAGGGCATTCACGAAAAAGAGCTGAAAGTTCCCATGGACCAAGGTGTGATAGGGTGGGTCGCCCGCAACAAGGAACTTCTGAACATCGAAGATGCCCAGCTCGACTCCCGCCTCTACCTTGCCAAGGTCGAAGGCGAATCAACACCCTATCCCGTCCGCTCCATGCTCTGTGTCCCTCTACTGGATGGAGCCGGGCAACTCTATGGTGTCATTCAGGCCATGCGTTCACGTGTCGAGCCCTTCAACAAAGAGGATGAAACACTGATTCGGGCAATGGCATCTCAGGCGACCGTTGCCATTCACAATGCGCAACTTAACCAGCAGATGGAAGAGGCCAATGCACTGCTGGAAAAAAAGGTAGCAGAACGCACAGCTGCACTGGAAGACATGAACAGGGAGCTGGAGCAGATCGCTATCACCGATGCCCTGACAGGCGCCTATAATCGCCGCTATTTCAATCAGCTTCTCATGCAGGAGCATCGCCTGACCGAACGCTACGGCGCCACCTTTTCACTGGTCATGTTCGACATTGATCACTTCAAACAGATCAATGATGATCGGGGTCACGACGCCGGTGACGCTGTCTTAAAGCAGCTGGTTCAAGCCGTACGTCTGATGTTACGCGATTGTGACTACCTTTTCCGATATGGCGGTGAGGAGTTTAC
This sequence comes from Mariprofundaceae bacterium, assembly GCA_050301755.1. Classification (GTDB taxonomy): domain Bacteria; phylum Pseudomonadota; class Zetaproteobacteria; order Mariprofundales; family Mariprofundaceae; genus WSZY01. Next base: position 33,522 of record JBNKZS010000002.1, on the reverse strand, counting down.
CATCCTGCTTCCGCGAACATCCCTTAAAGGGGCCTCCCAACTGGCCGAGCGCATTCGCGAGAGCATCGCCCAGCACACCTTTGAACATGGCCGGCAGCAGATGACCGCTATCACCATCAGCCTCGGTGTTGTTGCCTGGCATGAGAGCGATCCCAAAAGCGACCAGAATGAAGCAACGCAACTTCTGAAGCGGGCTGATCAGGCGCTCTATAACTCCAAGGAGAACGGCCGCAATCGTGTTACCTGCGCCAAGTGATCAGTCAACTCCTCTTTAGTAGGGAAGTTCACTATAGGCATAGACCTGTTTCGGATCATTGAAGCGAATCAACATCTCCAATCCGTTGATACCATCTATCCATGCCTTCGCCAGGGGTGAGGCGGAAACGACTGTCATAACCGAATTGCCGAACCATGTGTCGAGATCACTCAGGAGATTCTCCATAAAGAATTCGGCGAAATCCATTTTCGGTTCAATGGATACTTTCCGAAAATCATTCTCGACCCCGGCACGTTTGGCCGCCGCTTTTACGGCCTCTTGCAAGTCACCCAGTTCATCGACAAGACCGATCTCTTTGGCATCGATACCACTCCAGACACGGCCCTGAGCCAACTGATCGGCACGAGCGGAATCCATCTTTCGCCCTTCAGAGACATGAGCAATAAATTCGCGGTATACATCATCCACGCCCATCTGAAACATTTTTGCCAGCTCCGGACTAAGCGGCCTGTCCGAACGCAGCCCTCCGGCAATGGAGGTGGTCCCCAAACCATCGGTATGAATACCCAGGGTATTCAGGCTCCGGTCCATACCTGCCATAAGGCCGAAGACACCGATCGAGCCGGTAATGGTGGTCGGCTGAGCCCATATCTCGTCGGCAGATGTCGCAATCCAGTAGCCGCCGGAGGCGGCAACACTGCCCATAGAGACAACAACCGGCTTACCCGCCTCTTTCACCCGTTCGACCTCTTTGCGAATCACCTCGGAAGCCAGCGCACTACCACCCGGCGAATCAATACGCAGCACCACCGCCTTGATCCGTTCATCATGACGAGCGTCGCGAAGCAGGCCGGCAACGGTATCACCGCCAATCGTACCTGATGGCTGCTTACCATTCACAATCGGGCCACTGGCCGTAAGCACGCCGATCAGATTACTGCTTGGTGATTCTGGAATGACAACATCGCTAGCCTTCAGGTAGGACTTGAGGCCGATGGTCGCAACATCCTTATAGCGTTTTTGATCCAGCAGCGAACTGATATAACTATCTGCATCATGAAGATCGGCCAGCTCATCCACCAGGCCCTCCGCCTTCATCAAACGACCCAGACTCCCGTCATGCTCTGCAAGGAATTTGGCAGGTGAATCAAGAATGGTCTGAATCCGTTCAGCCTTGATCTTACGCATGACTGCAACATCTGTCTTGTAAGCTTCCCATAAGGTGCCCAGCCATGCTTTGTTGGCCTCCCGGGCGGCCGCAGACATGTTATCTCTTACCAGCGGTTCGCCTGCGGACTTGTACTCTCCGGCTCGGAAGAGGTGAATGTCGACATTCAGCTTATCCAGGGCTGATTTGAAATAGTTCTGATAAAGAGCAAAGCCGGTCAGCTCGATCATGCCCAGCGGGTGCAGATAAACCCTGTCCGCCGTTGCTGCCAGATAATACTGCGACTGACTATAAGCATGTCCCGATGCAATCACCGGCTTACCGCTGGTTTTGAACAGTTCGATAGCCCGGCGGAGATCCTGTAGTTTGGCCAGCGGTGTTGGCTGCAACTTATCAAGTTCAAGTCGAACCAGTTCAATCTTCGGATCGTCCCTGGCCAGCTCAAGCGCACGATGGATATCTTTGATCAGCACCTGATCTTTATCCGGGAGCGAAAATGGAAATGAATCGGCATTGGGTCGCACCAGCTGTTCCACCACTCTCCCTTCGGGCTTGATCACGAGGACAGCATGCTCCGGAACCTCCGGCTTGGAGGCAAACAGCGCACTGATGAAAATGATCAGGAACAACAGCACAAAGCCGTTGATAACAATCCGGCGAACCCGGTCTATCCAGCGCATCAATCCGGCAAAAAAGGCTTTCATAAACTTCCCCCAAAGAGTCAGATGGCAACAGTTAAAACCATTGGCATCGTCCCGGCAAGCCGTAGAGTGGCCACACCTACGGAGGGTTGCATACCAGCATGGACATCATTCAAGCCATTATTCTCGGCATTATCGAAGGGGTTACCGAGTTTCTTCCCATCTCCTCCACCGGCCACCTGATCGTGGCAAGTGAGTGGCTCGGCCTTTCACAGACCGAAGACAACAAAGCCTTCGAGGTGATCATTCAGCTCGCAGCCATTCTGGCTGTGACCGCCACTTACCGGGACAAAATATCGCTTGCCCATATCGCCCTGTGGCAGAAGGTGGCTCTCGCCTTTATTCCTGTCGGTGCCGTTGGCTTCCTCTTCCATAAACAGATCAAGGCGATGTTCACCACCGATATTGTTGCCATCATGTTCATTGTCGGCGGCCTGATCTTTCTGCTGGTTGAGTTTTTGCAACGAAATAAAGTCTATACCACGACTGATGTTGAAGAAGTTGGCTACAAGCAGGCATTGTGGATCGGCATTGCACAGGTCTTTGCCCTGATCCCAGGCACCAGCCGCGCCGGCGCATCGATCATCGGGGCCATGATTGTCGGCCTGGATCGTAAAACCAGTGCCGAATTCTCATTCCTTCTGGCGCTGCCGGTGATGCTGGCCGCCAGTGGTTACGACCTGCTCAAACACTGGCAGGAGTTCAGCGGTGACATGCTGATGCCACTGCTCGCAGGATTCGTTGTCGCCTTCATCTCCGCCTACGCCACGATGAAACTGCTGCTCAGCTTCCTGCAACGTTTCACCTTTGTCGCCTTCGGTATCTATCGCATCATCTTTGGTGGTTTGCTCCTATGGATGGTCTGGTAAGGTCGCCGCATGCTCGCACCGCAAATTGATCCCGTAGCGCTACAGGTTGGACCATTGGCCGTCCATTGGTATGGCCTGATGTATGTGATCGGCTTTTTCCTGGCCTGGCAGCTGACCAAAAAGCAGCTCATTGAGCAGGGCGCATGGAACGTTTCCGTTAAACCGGAACAGTTTGAAGGGCTCTTCACTGCCCTGATTCTCGGTGTCATCCTCGGCGGCCGGCTGGGCTACATCCTTTTCTATAACTTCGGCTACTACAGCTCGCATCCGATCGAAATCTTCTACGTCTGGCAGGGTGGAATGAGCTTCCACGGTGGCCTGATCGGTCCGATTCTTGCCGGTTGGTGGTACTGCAAAAAACACACCTTGCCGCTGATGCTGCTTATGGATCGTTTTTTCATCGTCGCCCCGTTAGGCCTCGCCTTCGGCCGCATGGGCAACTTTATCAATGGCGAGCTCTGGGGCCGCGTGATCCCCGCCGGCTCCGATATTCCATGGGGCATGATCTTCCCCGGTGCCGGATCCGAGCCGCGTCACCCCAGCCAGCTCTATGAGATGCTGCTTGAAGGGGTGTTGCTCTTTCTGATCCTCTGGTTGACCCGCAAAAAGCCATGGCCACAAGGGATGCGCGCAGCCATATTCCTGACCGGCTACGCCATCGCCCGGATCTTCTGTGAAAACTTCCGCCAACCCGATGAACAGTTGGGCTTTCTCTTTGGCCCGGTCACGATGGGCATGCTGCTCTCTTCCGGCATGATCGTGGTCGGCGTCGGCTGGATGCTATACCTCCTTCGAAAGCAGCCGAACTGATGATGTCCGAGCACCATCACATCCGCTATTGCCGCTCCGGCAAAGTTCTACTTACACTTGATCCGATGGGGTCATTCAACGAAGGGCTTTTTTGTTCGCCAGATCACTTTAACAATGTCGCCCCTGCGACAGGGTTGGCCTTTCCATGCATCGCCTGAACTTTATCAAACAGGGGTGGTTTACCGCCCTCGTACTGCTGACTCTCTTTGCCGGAGGCAAGGCGCTCCATCTCAATCTGTTTGAACAACTCGAGGGAATCCTCTACGACAAGAGTCAGGGCTTCGGGCCTCGCGTTGCCGGCGCAACCAAAGATATTGTCATCATTCGCATGGCGTCGCGGCCATCTAAGGAGCCGGATCAACGTTTCAGCCTGCGCCAGAAGCTGGCCGGCCTGCTCGACGCCGTTGCCGCCGGACGGCCCCAGTCGGTCGCACTGATGTTGCCCCTATCCTCGAGCCAGCCCGTGCCGGGTGCAGCCTATTTCGAGGAGCTTGAAGCACTGGCGAAAAGCGACCTGAATCGTAACGATGCTGCAAAGCTGCGCGATATTACAAAACGGGCCATGGATGATATGAACGCCGATAGCAAGCTGGTAAGCGCTATCAAGAAAACACGCAGTATCTTTCTGGCCATGGAGCCGGGCGCCGATAGCGAAGATCCCGAAGAGGAGGCCAGGCTGATCAAGGTTTTCCGCATTCGCGATGTGGAATCCAACAAACTCTCGCTGACCTCGCGATTGATCGCACCTGCCGATGACCTGACAGCCCTTGTCGACCGGCCTTTCCGCTTACCGATTCCCGACTTTTCACGAAAATCTTCCGGCGTAGGACATGTCGAATATGTCGATATTCAGGATAAAATCGTTCGCAGTGTTCCGCTGGTCACGCTATCGGATGGCAACTATTTCCCTTCTCTGGCACTGCTGGTTGCCGACCGTGTCATTACCGGAAAAGCCCGTCATATCGGTATCAACCTGCATGACTCCATTACGCTCGGCGACCAAATCATCCGGACCACACCGGGAATGCAACTCAATATCGGCTATTATGTTCCGGAAGGGGGGCGTTCGCCCTTCAAGCAGTTCATGGCTAACGACCTGCTGCAGATGGAACCCGACAAACTGAATCTTCGCGATAAAATTGTTCTCATCGGTCTTGATGAAGGGCCCGGCCACATTACGCCGATCGGGCGTATCGACAGACTGGAGCTCACCGGCCAGGCCATCGCCAGCATCATCGACCACGACTACTATACCCGCCCGCTCTCCTATCTATGGGTTGAGATGGGACTACTGCTCTTTTTTGCGCTCTACCTGGCTCTCGCCGTTCCCCGCATGCGCGTGCTGCCCGCTGCCCTGGTCACACTGATCATGCTGATTCTTCTACTTGGCGCCAACCAGTACCTGATGGTTGCCACTCAGAGCTGGCTGCAGACGGCTGTTCCGGCGCTCATGCTGCTGCTCGGTCATATCATCTTCACTGCCAGACGCATTTACGACTCCCAGCATATGGAACATATGGCCAGTTCGGCCCACACCAATCGCGAGCTCGGCATGTCCTATCAGGAGCAGGGAATGCTTGATAAAGCGATGGCCTGTTTTCGCAATCTCCCGGTCAACGACGGAAATCTGGATCTGATATACAACCTGGCCTTCGACTTCGAACGCAAACGCCAGTTCGGCAAGGCCGCAACCGCTTACGACTATATTCTTTCACGCCGTCCAGGATTCAGGGATGTCGCTTCCCGTCGCACCAAGGCCGATAAGCTGGAGCAGAATGTCATGCTTCGAAGCGGCTCTCATGCTTCATCCTCACTCCTTATGGACGGCATGGAACACGCTCCGACACTTGGCCGTTATGTGGTAGAAAAAGAGATCGGCAAAGGGGCCATGGGTGTCGTCTATCTCGGTCGCGATCCGACCATCGATCGAATCGTTGCCATTAAAACGCTGGCTTTGACTCAGGAGTTCGATGAAGGAGAGCTCAAGGATGTGCGTAAACGCTTCTTTCACGAAGCAGCAGCCGCCGGCCGCCTGAATCATCCCAACATCGTCACCATCTACGATGCCGGTGAAGAGCACGACCTCTCCTATATCGCCATGGAGTTTGTCGACGGTATCGCCCTGAGTACCTATGCCACCAAGAATATGCTCCTGCCGATTGAAACTGTGCTTGAAATTGTCGCTGAAATTGCCGGAGCCCTTGGTTATGCGCATGAGCAGGATGTGGTTCATCGTGACATCAAGCCGGGCAATCTGATGTATCACCCGAAAACGAAAGTGCTCAAAATTGCTGATTTCGGCATTGCCCGTATCACTTCCAACAGCAGCACTAAAACAGGTGTCATCCTGGGCACACCAAGCTTCATGTCGCCGGAGCAGATGTCCGGACAGAAGGTGGATGGCCGATCTGACCTCTTCTCGTTGGGCTCAACCATGTTCGTCCTGCTGACAGGTCAACGCCCCTTTGACGGAGACTCTATTGCCACGCTCTCCTATCAAATCATAAGCGAGAAGCATCCCGATATCTGCAAGATCAGACCAGAGATTCCGGCCAGCGTTCGCGGTATTCTTGATAAGGCGATGCAGAAGAATCCGGAAAAACGTTATACGTCGGGCGACTCAATGAAGCGAGCTATTAAACGGGTAATGAAGGGCCTATAAAAAAGCCCGGCCTTCCATGGAAAGTGCCGGGCTTAAGTGTGGTGCCGGTTGGCTATTAAGCGGTCAGTTGGGACTCGATTCTTGCAACCGGCCCCTCTTCATGGCTGGCACGGGCAACATTGAAAATAAATGACCAGAAGTTGTCTTCCTGAAAGAAACAGGCCTTATGGCCCAAGTATTCGACACTCAAAGCACCGAAACTGTTTTCTACGCTAAAACCGCCTACTTGAGAAAAGGCCTCGGCAATTTTTTTGGCACGGAACAGATTCATAGGGCGTCTCCTCTGTTGTGATGTGCTGTCACTCTTCATGACTCATCAACAACATGATGTGATGCGACTCACCTGGATCCTCTCAAATTATATTGTTCACTCAAACGCTCCCTTAATAGAGCGCTTGGCAGCCTCAACCTGAGCTCTGGCTGCCATACGGCAGAGTTCATCATCCTGAGAGGCCGCTCCCATATCGGCACAAGCCTTCAGAATCTGATTCCGACGCTCGGAATCTTCGGCCAGGCTGTCGACAGTGTCACCGCAGCTGCTCAACGCCAACAATGTGATCGTTGATAGTATCCAGATTGATTTCATAGCCGCTCTCCTTTCAGGCAAAAGAAGCTAGCCCGGGTTGAACGGAAAGAAATGTGAAAAATTACCCTGTGCGCTTTCGGATCAGGCGAAAAGCTTCGCTTCTACCTCAGCCACTGCTGCCTCCTGATGTTCGGCATGAGCAATGTGGAACATGTAGGGCCATAGTTTCGACTCCTCATCGAAATAGGCCTGATACCCACGATAACTCACAACAACACCATAGAGCTTGCTGGTCACTTGAAATGTGCCGACTGTCGCGAACTGGTCGGCAACACGCTTTGCCCTAAATGGGTTCATCGTTAGCCTCCTCTATGTTTCAAACGCCTCAAGGTTAATTATCGCACATATATGGTTTAACTTAAACCCATAAACTACATGTTGTGTATATGAGCTGATTACTTCATGATCCTCGCATGAAGATCGTGACCTGGAATGTTAACTCCCTCAACGTTCGCTTGCCCCACCTGCTCGAATATCTGAACAAACATCAACCGGACATTGTGGCCCTGCAGGAGACCAAACTGCCGGACGAGAAGTTCCCAAAAGGGGAAATCGAGGCTGCCGGATACGAGGTCTGTTTTTCCGGGCAAAAGACCTATAACGGTGTTGCCATTGTCAGCAAAACCCCTGCTAGCGGAATCGAAACGGAGATGTCCGCCTTTGATGATCCGCAGCGACGAGTGCTGGCTGCAACCATTGATGGAATTCGGATTGTTAACATCTATATTCCCAATGGGCAGGAGGTAGGCTCGGAGAAGTACGACTATAAGTTCCGCTGGCTGCATGCCTTTCGAGAATACCTTTCCGTACAACTCGAGACATATGAGAAACTGGTCGTGCTTGGGGATTTCAATATCGCTCCGGCAGACATCGATGTACATAACCCCGGGCGCTGGCAGGGAAAGATCATGTGCTCGGATCGTGAACGGGAGATGTATCAATCGTTTCTCGCCTTGGGGCTGACCGATTCCATACGTGCCCTGCACCCGGAGGAGCCGATGCACAGCTGGTGGGACTATCGGATGAATGCATTCCGCCGTGGCTGGGGAATCCGTATCGACCATCTGTTGACCACGGATTCGCTGATATTGAAAGGGGGGGGCGTACATGCAGATGAACGCGGCAAAGAGCGTCCCTCGGATCATGCGCCGGTCTGGCTGGAGGTATCATGAAACAACTACAGCATAACATGTCCATTCATAATCAAGGCCGTGGCTTCACCAACATCACCGGTGAGATTCAGAAGTGGGTTTCAGAAAGCGGTATTGAGACAGGCATGCTAAATCTCTTTCTCCAACACACCAGTTGTTCACTGATCATTCAGGAGAATGCCGATCCCGATGTGCTTCGTGACATGGAGGCCTTTTTCACAAAACTCGTCCCTGATGGCGACCCGATGTTTCGCCACCGTGCTGAAGGGCCGGATGATATGCCTGCACACATTCGCATGGCACTCACTCAGGTCTCTCTGAATGTCCCGGTAAGCGGTGGACGATTGGCGCTCGGTATCTGGCAGGGTGTCTATCTGTACGAACACAGACAACACGCCATGCGTCGTCGGATTCAACTGCATCTATTGGGACAATCGTTTCCATCGTGACCTGAAACACATTTTCCACTCCACCCGCTTCTATCGTTGCTCCTGCTTGAAGGAGATACCCATGTACGCAACTTATTCGACGCCACACCGCTACTCAAAACTGACATTCAAAGCCTATCTGGTGATCGCCTTGGCCTGTCTGTTAATCGCATCTACCATCAGCGCTTGATCCCTGTTCAATAAGTTTGTATCGCCCTCATAACCATAATAAACATAGTTGTTCTCTTTACCTGAAGGTATCCTACAACTATGCTCGCGAACTAAGTCTTTCAACGTTCAGGTAACTAATCATGCTCCAGAATATTTTCGGTTTTTTCTCACGCGACATCTCCATCGACCTTGGTACAGCCAACACGCTGATCTACGTTCGAGGTGAGGGGATCGTTCTTAACGAACCATCTGTTGTTGCCGTTCACACGGGTGATGGCAATCGCAATCGCCGCGTACTGGCCGTCGGTACCGATGCCAAGCGCATGCTTGGCCGCACGCCCGACTCCATTCAAGCCATTCGACCTTTGAAAGATGGTGTGATTGCTGACTTCGTTGTTACCGAAGAGATGCTCAAACAGTTTATCCGCAAGGTTCACAAGCGTGCCTGGGGTATCGCTCCGCGTATTGTTATCTGTGTACCTTATGGCTCAACGCCTGTGGAGCGCCGTGCCATTCGTGAATCGGCCCTCTCAGCCGGTGCCAGAGAAGTATTCCTGATCGAAGAGCCTATGGCTGCTGCCATCGGTGCCGACCTGCCTGTCACCGAAGCCTCCGGCTCCATGGTGGTGGATATCGGCGGTGGTACCAGTGAAATCGCCGTCATCAGTTATGGCGGCATTGTCTACTCACGTTCCGTGCGTGTGGGCGGCGACAAGATGGATGATGCCATCATCAATCACCTGCGCCGCAAATACAGCCTGCTTGTCGGCGCTCCGACAGCCGAGCGTATCAAGATGGAGATTGGCAGCGCCTATCCACAGGAGCAGCGCCGTGAAATGGAAGTGAAGGGTCGTGACCTGATCAATGGCGTACCAAAGAACCTAACGCTGGATGATTCCGAAATCCTTGAAGCACTTACCGAATCGGTCAATGCCATCATTGATGGCGTTAAAGTCTGTCTGGAACGCACTCCGCCTGAACTCTCCGCCGACATTGTCGATAAGGGCATTATGCTGACCGGCGGTGGCTCTCAGCTCGTCGGACTGGATCAGCTCCTGCGTGAAGAGACCGGCCTACCCGTCACGGTTGCCGAAGACGCTCTGAACTGCGTGGTGCTCGGTAGTGGCCGCGTACTGGAAGAGCTGGATCACATGCGGGGCGTACTCTTCGAGGAGTAATTGGTGTCGAAAAGAGGTTCGTCACTACGACTCCTGGCATGGCTCGGCCTGCTACTGGCTCTTCTCGTTACCCTGACACAGCTCCCTGTTGGCCAACGCCTCAATCTCGGCATGGCGCCCTTGATGTCAGCCCTGCAGGCTCCGGGCCGATGGTGGCAGGGGTTCAGCCTCTGGTTTGACGATAACCGGCAACTTCAAGCTGACTATCAGCAGGCCGCGCTTCAACTGGAAAAACAGTCTTCCCTGATTCAGGAGGTCACCAGCCTCCGGGAAGAGAACAGGCAGCTTCGTTCGCTTCTAAGCATCCAGCAACTCCAGGGTTATCACTGGCACGCCGCGAAAGTACAGGGGCGCAGTCCCGATAAAATGAGCCAGCGACTGATCCTGCTTGTGCATCAAGCCAAAATGGATGATGTGGTGGTCTCCAGCGGTGGTGTTGTCGGCCTGGTCGCTCAGGCTAAAACTGGGTCGGCCGTGGTTCGAACTATTCTTGATGCCTCGATTGCCGTCCCCGTAACCATGCCGGGCAGTTCGCTGGCAGCCCTTGTCCGTGGTGAAGGAGATCGCCTTTCAGTTGATTTTGTTCCCATTGAAGAGACGCCTCACGTCGGGGATGTCTTGCAGACAAGTGGTGCCGGCGGCATTTTTCCGCCAGGTCTTCCTGTAGCTCGAGTTACCCGGGTCAGGCCTGTCGCGGGCCAGATTTTCGCTCAGGTCGATGCGGTTCCGGTTGCCCACTGGAAAAGGGAGAGTTGGCTAGCCATCGCCTCTGCCGTCGATAAAGCCGCCGAATGATTCCCCCATCTATTTTACTGATGTCACTGCTCGGCATCATGCTCAATCTCAGTCTGGCAGGCCTTGTGCTGCAACCGGACTGGAGTGCGGCGTTTCTGTTGGCATCGGTGCTTGCACAGCGTGGAAACTGGCCATGGGTCCTGCCAGGATTCTGGATTCACGACCTCGCCCTGCACTGGTCATCTCTGGTCTGCCTTCCTGTGATTGCTATTTTACCGTTTCTTCTTACCCGTTTCGATGCCCGCCTCGGAGCCGGCTTGCCTCAGCGACTGCTTCTGATGTTGTTGGGACTGGCTCCGCTGCTCTGGTCAGGCTGGTCGATTCCACAGTGGATTCTGACCATATGCCTCTGTGTTTTTGTCTGGCACTTTCTTGCCCGAAGCTATGCAAAATCACATTGATGTAAGACAGCGCTTTGATGGGCGCATGCTTCTCTTTCAAATCACCATGGCGATTCTGTTGCTGCTGCTTTTCATCCGCCTGGTTGATCTGCAGCTTTACGAACATGAAGGCCTGCTGCTGCAAGCTAACAAGAACCGCATCAACATTGTTCCCGTACTTCCGACCCGTGGCATTATCACGGATCGCAATGGTATTGGTCTGGCCCTCAACCATATCTCCTACAAGATTCAGGTCATTCCCGAACGAATCGAAAATATCGATGCGACACTCACCACACTTCAACAGCTTATGCAGTGGCCCGATTCGCAACTTGCACATATCCGCAAGCGCATTGACAAGGCTAGAAGTGACCGGCCGGTTCTACTGGCCGATAAGCTTCCCTGGAGTGATGTGGCTCCGATTACAGCTCGACTGCATCACCTCTCCGGAGTGGATGTGCTCGCCGGCACCCATCGTTACTACCCCTATGATCAGTTAACTTCCCATGTAATCGGTTACCTGTCGCTGGCCGGACCGAAAGATTTACAGGCTGGCTATCTACGCACTGAAAATGTCGGGAGAAGCGGGCTGGAAAAGGTCTACGAAAAAGTTCTGCACGGAAAGCCGGGTTCGCAACAGGAGGAGATTGATGCCAAAGGTCGTCGTGTAGCCGTTCTAAAACAGACCCCTCCAGAAATCGGCAGGGATGTCACACTCAGTATAGATGTCGAATTACAACAGGCCGCTTCCAGGGCGCTTGGAAAACGTACGGGCGCCGTCGTGGTCATGGACGTACATAGCGGCGAACTGCTGACGCTTCTCAGTCAGCCGGGTTTTAATACCAATCACTTCATTACCGGCCTTGAACATGAAAAGTGGCAGTCATGGCTCAACGACTTCCGCAAACCTCTTCTTAACCGTACAACACAGGCTGCCTATCCACCCGCATCAACGCTTAAGATTATCACCGGCCTGGCCGGTTTGCGTCACCACGAACCACTTGCAACGGGCAGTACCAATTGCCCCGGCTATCTCGAGCTGGCTGACAGGAATCTTCGCTGCTGGCGTCGAGAAGGGCACGACCATGTCACTCTTCATAAGAGTATTGTCCGCTCGTGTGACGTCTACTTTTATGAACTGGGCGACCAGTTAGGCATGCAGCGACTCACAGAAGAGGCGCGGCTCTGGGGCTTTGGTGAGCAGACCGGAATTATTCTTACGCCAGAAGCACGCGGGGCATTACCTTCCCCGGAACAACAGTTGAAGAGCGGAAAGATACGCTCATGGTACCGTGGTGAAACCATGATTACCGCCATCGGTCAGGGCTCAACGACCGTAACGCCTTTGCAAATGGCCCGCTTTGCTGCAGCCATCGCGAATGGAGGTAAAGTATTAACGCCCACCCTCCTTGCCAACAGCGATCCTGTGCTGGTGCGAAACATAGATGTTGATCCGGAACACCTCTCCAAAATTCGCCGGGCCATGCGGGATGTCATTGCTGAACCAAAAGGTACGGCTCACTGGTCATTGAACTGGGCTAAATGGCCTATTGCGGGCAAAACCGGTACGGCTCAGGTCATTGCCATGGCTCAGGATGATGAGGAAGAGGAAAATAAAGTACCTGAACTTGATCGCCACAAGGATCATGCCTGGTTTATGGGCTATGCTCCCTATGATAACCCCAAGGTAGCCTTTGCGATCTTTGTCGAACACGGCGGTCACGGAGGAAGTGATGCTGCCCCCGTAGCGGCAGCCATTGTGAAGCAACTGGCAAAAAAAGAGGCGGAATTGGAGATGGCGACAAAAGCAAAGGAGAGTGAAGCGCCATGAATACGCTTTTTAAGATGGATGCGATTCTGCTCTTTGGCCTCTTCTCCCTGGCAATTCTCGGCACCTTTACACTTTATGCAGCCGTTCATCATGGTGATATCACTATCTGGCAGAAACAGAACCTCTTCTGGCTTGTTGGTTTGGTGATTTTTTTAAGCATCTGCTTTGTTCCTCTGCGCATGCTTGGCTTGATGACCTGGCCTCTCTATCTTTTCGCCCTGATCTGTCTCCTGCTAATTCCGATGATTGGTGATGTGCAGATGGGGGCCAGACGCTGGTTAAATCTCGGCTTTATCTACCTGCAACCCTCCGAACTGATGAAATGGGCGCTGGTTATGTTGATGGCTCACTGGTTTGCATCGCGTGAGCCATCGAATTTGACCAATTTCTCTGTTTCAGCGGTGATGGCCGTTGTTCCGGCTGCGTTGATTGTGATCCAGCCCGATCTTGGTACGGCGCTTGTCTTGCTGCTTGCTGCCGCATCGATGCTTCTCGCTTCCGGCATCCGCTGGCGCTGGGTGTTTTCAGCATTGGCTGTCAGTCCGGTTTGCCTCTATCTCTTATGGAGCAATATGCACGATTATCAGAAAACCCGCGTTATCAGTTTTCTGGATCCGCAATCGGATCCCCTTGGAGCAGGGTACCATGTGATCCAATCAGGTATTGCCATCGGCTCGGGCGGCCTGTTCGGCAAGGGCTTTCTTGAAGGCACCCAGGCCCGACTTCACTTTCTTCCCGAACAGCATACCGACTTTATCTTTGCCGTGCTGGCTGAAGAGGGGGGGCTGGTTGCCGTACTGATTCTTCTTGCACTCTATGCCGTGCTTGTTTCGCGCATCCTTGTCATTGCATCGCGTGCACACTCCCGTTTCGGCTCGCTTCTCTGCCTTGGCATCGCCTCGATTTTTATGCTCTACATCTTCGTCAATATCGGCATGGTTTCCGGTATGTTGCCGGTCGTGGGAGTTCCGCTTCCCTTCATCAGTTATGGCGGCTCGGCTCTTGTCACCATGTTGGCAGCTCTCGGGATTGTTATGCGTGTGGCTATCGAGTCCAGAGATAAGATTCCGTGGCAACGGCCCGGTAGCCCTCTGGCTTAAAGCGATTGAATCGATAGCACTCCTGCAATAAAGAGCGATATCGACAGCACCGTAAACACTCCCTTCAATACCCGCTGCATCACCTGCTCCTGTAGCAACGCATGCAGTCTGGCAGACCACCCTGATGTCTTAGGAATAATAACTCCTATTCCGGTCAACGCTGCTATGATAAAATGAAGCTGTCCGCTTATCAGTTCAATCCAAGCAGACTCCATCAACAGATTCACGATCACTGCTGCCAAAGCCATCACCATTCCGCATGCGGCCGACGTACCGACCGCTTCCCTTAGTGCCAGCGACCGCCTCATAACGGGAACCAGCATGGTTCCGCCGCCGATACCCAATGCACCGGAGATGTATCCAATGGGCCCGGACAGAAAAGCAAGCGGCATATCCCTCTTGACCGTTTGTTCTCGTCCGTAATCCCATGCGATCCATGCATCCAGCAGTGCCATTGAGAACAGAATGATCGCCTCCGGTATTTTTAGCGTACTCCATAAACCAAGGACTGCTCCGATAATCAGGCCTGGCAACAGCAGCCTGAATGCCGGCCTGTGTAAATGGCCGAGTCGCCAGTGCGCACGAGCCGAGAAATACCCGGTTAAAGCCACCGCGACAAGGCTCGCCATGATGTGAATGGATAGATTCTCCTGATCACCCGGAATCGTCAGATAAAAAACCGGCACGTAGATCAAACCGCCGCCGATTCCGGCCACTCCTGCCAGGGTTCCCGCAATAGCTCCGGCCAATACACCTATGGCAAAACCGTACAGAATCATCTCATAACCTAGATCAAACATATGTTGCAGAGCATAGCAGAGGATGATCCGCTTTTTGCTACACTTTCATCTGATTTTAGTGGCCGGACTCTTCAGCCTGTTGATCGTGCTTCTCTCCAGGTTGCTAAAATATGGAGCATGGGCTGCCATTCACCCGTAGCAGTTAACCGGAATTAAGGCGGCCCAGTAAAACCTGAAGCTGGCTAACCTCTTCATCACTTAATCCCTCGCAAGCATCATCAATAGCCGGTGTTAACAGTCCATAGGCCTTGATTACCGTTCCCAGTCCCTCGGGTGTGATTTTCAGAGACTTCTTGCGAGCATCTGTCGTATCGGTCTCGGTAATGAGCCAGCCTCTTTCGATCAGCACCGTGACAATCTTGGTAACAGCCGGCTGGTTCATATCCACACCTGCAACCAATGATGTAATGGTCTGGCTCTTATTGGGTTGAACTGAAAAACGGGCGAGGACAGAGAGTTGAGAGCGGTTAATGCCTATCGGGGCTAATGAACGGCTGAGTATGACAGACAGATTCAGCTCAGCTGTATGCACAGCTTTGACTAGCAGTCCCAGGTTTCGGGAGCGGTTACTCATCGGTTTCGCACCTCTCGTATAGGAAAAGGTTAGTTTAACATTCTAAGGAATACAAATACATTCTAAAGAATATTGATACATCATTAGGAATGCTTATATATTCTTTGGAATAAATATACCTGTTTTATTGCACAAAACGATGCCCATCCCTATGTTGGTTGTATGTCTGAACCCGTTGCCACCCCTGAAGATATTATCCGATTCTGGTTCGAAGAGCTTGAGCCCATACAGTGGTTTAAAAAAGATCTCGACCTTGATCGGGAGATCGGGGCTCGGTTCGGCACAACACACCGGGCTGCATCGCTGGGTGAACTTGAAAGCTGGCGCAGAACAGCTGATGGTCGGCTGGCAGAGATTATTGTGCTCGATCAGTTCTCCCGCAACGTCTACCGCGATAGTCCGCTCGCCTTTGCCTGCGATCCGATGGCATTGGTTTTGGCACAGGAGGCGATTCGGATTGCTGCTGATCAACAGGTGGCATTCGAAAAGCGCTCCTTCTTCTACATGCCCTATATGCATAGCGAGTCAGTCAAAGTGCATGAGTGGGCGGTTGAGCTCTTTTCCCAACCGGGTTCCGAATACCAGTTTGAATTTGAACTCAAACACAAAGCGATCATTGATCGTTTTGGCCGCTATCCGCATCGCAACGAAATCCTTGGCCGCGCCTCCACGCTGGAAGAGATCGAATTTCTTAAACAACCCGGATCATCTTTCTAATTAACGAATGTCTGCTTTCGGCCAAAAGCGGTCATTCATACAATCCGCTTTTCGATGCCACCTTGAATTATAAGCACAGCCTACTAGGGTCGACGCCAATGCTTACCGGAAACTCTCTGGAAACAAAGGAAGCAGGCCGCTTTCTATCTTGTCTGCCTGTTGCCAATACTGCGGAACTGACAGGCTCCCGTGTCTTTCTGCTACAATGGTCTATGAATCATAGGTTAACGGGTAAGCAGCAATCATGAATTCTCAATTTCGACATCTCTATATCGTTCTGGTCAGTCCGCATGGATTGATCCGGGGCGAGAACCTTGAACTTGGCCGCGATGCTGATACCGGTGGTCAGACCAAATATGTGCTTGAGCTTGCCCGAGCCCTGGCCGAAAGGGATGAAGTAGGGCGCGTTGACCTGCTTACCCGAAGAGTAGTCGATCCGAATCTAAGTCCGGATTACGGCGAGCCCGTCGAATCCATCTCCGAAAAGGCAAATATCATCCGTATTGAGTGTGGTGAACCGGGATACCTGCCCAAGGAACAGCTGTGGGACTCACTGGAGACCTTCTCCGATAATGCGCTGGCTTATATCCATGAACAACCGCAGACACCCCATATCATCCACAGCCACTATGCCGATGCCGGCTACATCGGCATCCAACTCTCCAACCTGCTAGGGGTGCCACTGGTGCATACCGGCCACTCGCTGGGTCGAAGTAAGCGAAAACGTCTGTTGGCCAGCGGTGTATCTCGTGAGGAGATCGAAAACACCTACAACATGAGTCGTCGCATTGATGCAGAAGAGAGAACGCTCGGTGCCGCTTCGAGAGTGGTGGTGAGTACCAACCAGGAGATTGAGGAGCAGTATGCTGTCTACGACTACTATCAGCCGGATCAGATGCGCGTTGTCCCTCCCGGCACCGATCTAAAGAAGTTTCATCCTCCACTCGGCGATGAGCCCGAAAGCCATATCGCCAGTGAGCTCAAACGCTTTCTGGTTAATCCGGAAAAACCGATCATCCTTGCGCTATCCAGACCCGATCCGCGAAAAAATATCACCACACTGGTGGAGGCATACGGGCAATCGCCAAAGCTTCAGAAACTGGCCAACCTCGTTGTCATTGCCGGTAACCGTGATGACATCAATGATATGGATGCAGGTGCCCAGGAGGTGTTGACCTCGATCCTGATGACCATTGATCAGTATGACCTCTACGGAAAAGCAGCCTTCCCAAAACACCACAAAGCCGATGAGGTGTCTCAACTCTACCGCCTGACCGCTCTCTCCAAAGGTATCTTTATCAATCCTGCCCTGACGGAGCCTTTCGGATTAACCCTGATCGAAGCTGCAGCATGCGGTGCTCCGATTGTGGCCACCGAAGATGGTGGCCCGATTGATATCATAGGCAACTGTGAAAACGGCCGGCTTGTCGACCCGCTGGATAAAGAGGCGATAGCCGAAACCC
Source organism: Mariprofundaceae bacterium (assembly GCA_050301755.1). GTDB lineage: Bacteria > Pseudomonadota > Zetaproteobacteria > Mariprofundales > Mariprofundaceae > WSZY01. Next base: position 15,921 of record JBNKZS010000002.1, on the reverse strand, counting down.
TTATTGAAGTCCTTGAAGATAAGAAGCTATGGAAAACCTATGCCGGCAACGGCATCAAAGGGGTGACCCGCCACTACTCCTGGCAAGCCCATGTTGAGAAGTACCTCGATGTTATTAAACCTCTGATTGAGCAGAGTGAACCGATCAAGAGGATGGAACTGAGCCGCAGGCCGGTTCTCTACCGCGATGCGGCCATTATCACGGACCTGGATCAAAACCTGCTAGGCGACCCTGAATCACTTGCCGACTTTACCTCCATGCTGAAGAAGCATCGTAAACAGGTCAGTTTTGCCATAGCTACGGGGCGCAACCTGGAGAGCGCCCTAAGCGTCATTCGAAAACAGAAGATACCCCAGCCTGACCTGCTGATCACCAGCTTGGGAACGGCAATCTATTATGCTCCCAATCTTACCCGGGACTCTGTCTGGAGCAGGCATATCAACCATCACTGGCAACGCCGTGAACTTGTCGATCTGCTTGCAGATATTCCCGGCCTTGAGATGCAACCGAAGAGCAACCAGACGCCCTATAAGATCAGTTACTACATTGATCCCGCTGTCGCCCCTGATATTCAGGAGATCAACCGGTATCTGTTGCAACATGAACAGTCGGTCAATGTAATCTTCTCACACGGCCAGTTTCTCGATGTGATTCCCCACAGGGCATCCAAGGGGTTTGCCCTTCGCTGGGCTGCCGAACAACTTGGCCTTCCTCTGGAAAACATGCTTGTCGCCGGCGGTTCCGGAGCTGATGAGGATATGATGAGAGGCAATACCCGCGCCGTTGTTGTCGGCAACCGTCACGAGGAGGAACTCTCTGAACTGGCTGATATCGAGAACATCTATTTTGCCGAGCGCGCTTTCGCGGCCGGCATTATCGAGGCAGCCGAACACTACGACTTCTTCAATAGCATCCAGCATCCGGCCGCATGAACAGATTACTGTTATGTACTGATCTGGATCGGACGCTGATACCTAACGGCGATCAGCCGGAAACACCTTATGCGCGAGACCTCTTTGCTCGGCTGATACAAAACAGCGACATCAAACTGGCCTATGTCTCCGGCCGCCACCTGGCATTGATCGAGCAGGCGATGGATGATTACCAACTTCCCACACCCGATTTTATTTTGGCAGATGTCGGTTCTACCATCTATCGACAGGGATCAGACGGGTGGCAGCAATGGCAGGCATGGGATGATGAGATTGGCGGCGATTGGCAGGGGAAATCCCACAACTCACTGCACGCCCTGCTGACGGCTTACCCTGACTTGCAGCTTCAGGAAGAAGCGAAACAGAACACCCATAAACTGAGTTATTATCTACCCATGCAGATGAACCATTTGGCCATCATCTCCGACATGCAGTCGCATCTGGAACATGCGCAGATCCGGGCCAATCTGATATGGAGCATTGATGAAATTCAACATGTCGGACTACTGGATATTCTTCCAGCCAGTGCCAACAAGCTGCATGCGATCAACTTTCTTATGCAGCAGCAGTCGTTCGATCTACAGCAAACCGTTTTTGCCGGTGACAGCGGCAATGATCTTGATGTTCTGCTCAGCCCTGTACAGTCGGTTCTGGTTGCCAATGCGGATCAGGAGGTTCGAGCTGCCGTAAAAAGTGCATCCCCCGATAACCTCTATATTGCAAAAGGCAATTTCCTGGGCATGAACGGCAATTACAGTGCCGGAATTCTGGAGGGTATCGCCCACTATCGGCCGGAAATTCTGCCACTTATCAAAGCGCTGCAGACATGAGAGAGATAGAGATACGCCCGCTTATTTTTGGTGAAGTGCTCTTCGATCACTTTCCCGACGGCTCCGTGGTACTGGGTGGCGCGCCCTTCAACGTAGCCTGGCACCTGCACGCCTTCGGCCTGAAGCCGCTGATGGTCTCCCGAATCGGAAATGACGAACTGGGAGATGAAATCGAACGTGCCATGCAGGGGTGGGGAATGGATTGCAACGGCCTGCAACATGATAACGAGCATGTCACCGGCACCGTGCAGGTAACGATCAACTCCGGCGAGCCCTCCTACGAGATCGTCGACTGGGTGGCCTATGATTTTATCGATGCCTCCCAGCTGCCCCCGCTACATGGCCATTGGCTGCTCTATCACGGTTCTCTGGCTCTGCGTCATGAGCATTCGGCAAACGCCCTGCGCCAGATCAGGGAGCAACATGCCGACGGCCTTATGGTTGATATCAATCTGCGCCCACCCTGGTGGCAACGCGATACGGTCCTCTCAATGCTTGAGGGTGCAGACCGGATCAAGCTGAACCAGGATGAACTGGCTGACATCTATCCGGAGATCGAAAGCCAGCTCGAAAGAGTGGACCTGCTTCGCGAACATGTCTCCGAACAGATTTTCCTAACCGGTGGGGAGCAAGGAGCGACGGCAATCTCAACGAGAGATGGAGCCCGTATTTCCGTTGTCCCCGAACAACTCTCAGCTATTACCGATACAGTCGGGGCAGGTGATGCCTTCTGTAGCGTACTGCTGGCAGGGCAGCTGCTGGGCTGGCCGCTTGAGTTGACGATGCGGCGGGCGCAAGCTTTTGCCAGTGGCATTGTCGGCATTCGTGGCGCCACTTCCCGGGAGAGGTCGTTTTATCAACAGTTTACCCGCGCATGGGGGTTAAAGGACTAACCATATGTATGAACAGGTTTCACATTCGCTTCTCAATGAGATTCTGATCAAGCTTGATCCGGAGATCATCAAGCAGCCCAAGATGCGCTACTTCTATACCCGACTCGGAGCGAACTTCTACGCCATTCACTCCCTGTTCGAACTGCTTTATGGAGGCAGGCCTGATTTCAAAGAGCAGATGCAGAAGTTGGTGGAGACAATGGCGCATCAGTACATAGCCCGTTCCGATGAGTTGAGGGCAATCGATCTTGAACGCGAAGACGATCATAACTGGTTCCTCAGCCAGCAGTGGGTCGGTATGGCCCTCTACAGCGATGGCTTTGCCGGAGATCTGCATGGCCTGAAATCAAAGCTGCACTATCTTCAGGAGCTCGGCATTAACATGGTGCATGTAATGCCTGTTCTCGACTGCCCGCCGGGCAGAAGCGATGGCGGCTATGCCGTACGGGATTTCCGGCGGATTGATGAGCGGATTGGCACGCTGGAAGATATCGATGCGCTCTCAGACACCATGCATAAGCGGGAGATGTTGCTCACCCTTGATGTGGTTCTCAATCACACCTCCGATGAGCATGAGTGGGCACAGCGCGCCCGGCGTGGCGAGAAACAATATCAGGATTACTATTACGTTTTCGACAACCGGGATATGCCCGACATGTTCGAAGAGACGATGCCGGAAATCTTCCCCGAGACCTCACCTGGTAATTTCACCTGGGATGAAACAATGGGCAAGTGGGTGATGACATCCTTCAATAGTTACCAATGGGACCTGAACTACAGCAACCCATCCGTACTGATCGAAATGCTCGACATCATTCTCTTCTGGGCCAACCACGGAGCCGATATTCTGCGCCTTGATGCAGTCGCCTTTCTGTGGAAAAAGATCGGCAGTACCTGCCAGAACGAAAGAGAGGCCCACCTGATTCTGCAACTGCTCAAGGATTGCTGCCAGGTGACAGCTCCCGGCGTACTCTTCATTGCCGAAGCAATCGTGGCACCTGTTGAAGTCACCAAATACTTCGGTGAAGATGCGATCAATGCCAAAGAGTGCGAGATCGCCTACAACGCCACCTATATGGCTCTGCTCTGGGATGCCGTGGCCACCAAAAAGGCCGAACTCCTCTATCGCGGTATCAAGAGCCTGCCGGACAAGCTGGAGCGGGCCACATGGCTGAACTACATCCGCTGTCATGACGATATCGGGCTCGGTTTCGACGATACCGATATTCACCTTGCCGGCTACGAACCGGCCGCCCATCGTCGCTTTCTTGTCGATTACTATACCGGCCATTATGCCAATTCGCCGGCGCGAGGCCGCCCGTTTGCGCAGAATGAAAAGACGGGCGATGCACGCATCTCGGGTACACTGGCTTCTCTTGTCGGTCTGGAGAGTGCTCTTGAATCGGGCGATGAGCATGCTATTGATGCAGCTATCAATATCATTCTCCTGCTTAACAGTATGATTCTATCCTTCGGCGGTATTCCACTGCTCTACTACGGTGATGAGATCGGCACACTTAACAGCTACGACTATCAGGAGGATAACCATAAACTTCAGGATAGCCGCTGGATTCATCGCCCATCGATCGACTGGGATAAGGCCGAGCTGAGAAATCAGCCCGGAAGTATCGAATACCGAATCTTTACTTCACTGAAAAAATTGATTGCTGTACGCAAGGAGATTGCCGCCTTTGCCGATTTTAACAGTCGCGAACTGCTCGATGTGAACAACCCGCACCTGCTGGCTTATGCCCATTTTGATCATCGAAACAGATCTTCACGCGTTCTGGTCGTTGGCAACTTTGATGCGATACCGCAACATCTCGATCTGGAGATGCTGCGCAAGATGGGCTTCTTTAAACTTGGTCAGATTAAAGACCTGTGTACGGGTGAAAGCCCACCAATTTTTAATGACCAGTTGGCGATTCCCGCCTACGGTTTCTACTGGCTGGCTGAATAATAATGTTTATTGGGGTGATTAAATGATTAGAAAATGTCTTTTTCCCGTTGCCGGTTACGGCACCCGCTTTCTACCGGCCACCAAGGCCCAGCCAAAGGAGATGCTGCCGATTCTTACCAAGCCGCTGATTCAGTACGGCGTTGAGGAAGCTGCTGAAGCCGGAATGATGGATATCGCCATGGTGACCGGTCGAAACAAGCGAGCCATTGAGGATCACTTTGACATCGTCTATGAACTTGAAGATCAGCTCAGGGGTACCAGCCGGGAGGAGCGCCTGGAGTCGATCCGAGGTCTTATTAACGAGTGTACCTACTCCTATACAAGACAGGTTCATATGCGTGGACTGGGAGATGCCATTCTTACCGGCGGCACCATTATTGGTCACGAACCATTCGGAGTGATTCTGGCCGACGACCTCTGTGTCGGTGATGAAGGTATCATGTCGCAAATGCTCAGGGTTTATGAAAAATATCAATGCAGTGTGGTGGCTGTGGAAGAGGTCCCACGTGAGGATGTAAACAAGTACGGTATTGTCTGCGGACAACCCATTGATGATCGTCATACCCGTGTCGAGATGATGGTAGAGAAGCCCGATCCCGAGCAGGCGCCATCCAATCTGGCCATCATTGGTCGTTATATTCTTACACCCGATATCTTCGATATCATTCGGAGCACCCCACCGGGCGCGGGAGGCGAGGTTCAGATTACAGACGCTCTGCAACAGCAGGCTGCCCAGGGTAATGTCATCGCCTATCGCTTTGAGGGGCGTCGTTTTGATTGTGGAAGCATTGACGGTTTTGTTGAAGCCACCAACTTCTTCTATGAACGCATGAAGCAGAGTGGAGATACCTTCTGATTAAAGCCGGGTGGTTTTCCAGATTACCTTTCGACCCTCGATATCAAAGCCTTCATTGGCCATGCGGGCAAGCGTGGCCGGATAGAGCTTATGCTCCTCGACCTGAATCCGGGCATGCAGGCTCTCGCGGGTATCAAGATCAAATACGGGAACCACGGACTGCGCCAGAATCGCCCCTCCATCAAGTACTTCGTCGACCAAGTGTACCGTGCAGCCGGAAACCTTCACGCCATATTCGAGCGCATCCTCGACTGCTTTGGCACCTGCGAAGGAGGGTAGAAGGGATGGGTGGATATTGATAATACGCCCACGAAAACGACGAACGAAAGAGGATGAGAGAATCCGCATATAACCGGCCAGTACAATCCACTGGCAACCATGTTTATCGAGCAGATCGGCACACTCGGCATCAAACTGTTCACGGTTCTCGAAATTTTTCGGGTTAATGTGGATGACATGTGGAACGCCCGCCTGACGAGCGATCTCCAGTGCTTCAGCATCGCCCCTGTCGGAGATGACCAGTTTCACTTCCACCGGACATTCACCACGAGCAACCGACTCAAGGATTACCTTGAGATTACTCCCGCGTCCGGAGACCATCACTGCAACGGCTTTGGAATTCATACCTGCTACAAAGGTTCCCTTTGAATCAGCCGATCAGGGTAACCGGTTCGCCAGCACGCTTGTGAACGGAACCGATCCGATAGGTCGTTTCTCCCGCCTCTTTCAGCACGGCTTCTGCTTTTACCGCTTCGGACTCGGGAAGAATCACGGCAAAACCGATACCCATGTTAAAGGTGCGATAACGCTCATCGCGTTCGACATTGGCAAAACCGAGCAGATATTCAAAGACCGGTGGAACCGGCCAGCTGCCGACATCTATCGTCACAGCAAGATCCTCTGTCAGCAGTCGTTCGAAGTTATCGAACATGCCGCCACCGGTAATATGTGAAAATCCGTGAATCTCAATATTGCTCTTCATCAACGTGTTGACAGAAGGGACATAGAGGCGTGTCGGAGAGAGCACACCCTCGATCGCTTTGCGGCCATCGGAGAGAGTGTCGTTATTGAGGTCGGCTTCGCCCAGTTCGAGAAGTTTGCGCACCATGGAGAAGCCGTTGGAGTGGGGTCCATTGGAGGCAACACCGACGATCACATCGCCGGCAGCAATCCGGCTTCCATCAACCATTTTCGGACGATCCACCACACCAACACAGAAACCACCGATATCGTAATGGCCCGGAGCATACATGCCGGGCATCTCGGCCGTCTCACCACCCACCAGCGAGCATTCACAGGTGCGGCATGCATCGGCAATTCCCTCGACCACTCCGGCAAGTGTTTCGCCCTTCAGGCTTCCTGTTGCCAGATAGTCGAGAAAGAAAAGTGGCGTGGCACCAAGTGCTGCAAGATCATTTACACACATGGCCACCGCATCGATCCCGGCGACATGTGGACGGTCATGTTGCTGCAATAGCAACAGCTTCGTACCGACGCCATCGGTACCTGAGACCAGAACCGGCTCCTCCATACCGGAGAAGTCGGGTTTAAACAGGCCACCGAAACCGCCGAGACCTGAAAGAACTTCAGGCCGCATGGTTGAATTGACCGCATGTTTAATACGACCGACAAAGGCATTTCCGGCATCAATATCAACACCGGCATCAGCATATGTCAGTGTCTGTTTTGTTTTCACAGTATCATTAGACATCGAGATTCTTCACCTTCAGCGCATTGTCCTGAATAAATTTACGGCGTGGTTCTACCGCATCTCCCATCAGAGTGGAGAAGGTCTCATCGGCCATCACCACATCTTCAAGGGTAACCTGAAGCAGGGTACGAACATTGGCATCCATGGTGGTTTCCCAAAGTTGTTCAGGATCCATCTCACCCAGACCTTTATAGCGCTGAATGCCAAGGCCTTTGCGACCTTCTGTTTCAATCACATCAATAAGATCATCGTAGTGGCCGATCTCCCAACGCTTATCACCATGGGTCAAGTGTGCGCCTTCGCCCACCAGTGCCTGTACGGTTGCACAGAGCTTCAGGGCTTCGGAGAACTCCGCCGTACCAACCAGATCCTTCTCCAGACGGGACATCATCATTCGACCGTGATCACGACGCTCGAACTGTACCCAGAAACAGCCCTGTTCACTGTCCTCATGGATCTTCCACTTCAGTGTCTCATCAACACGTGTTGCCGCGTTAAATGCCGCACTCAACTCAGTCAGCCTCGCCTCCAGAGCTTCGCGATCACGCATCATGGCAATGTTGATCTTGCCGGTCTCGATCAGGAACTTGAGAACCACTGGATCAAGACGCTGACTCAAACGGCTGCACAGACGACGAAGTCTGTGAATACTGCGCACGGCTGTCTGAAGACGGTCACCGACGATATCTCCGGCGTTGCCACCCGGCATATAGCGCTTGTCCTGGGTTCCCATCTCCATCAGGAACTCGAAGAGTTCATCATCGGAAGAGACATACCGGGCATTTTTTCCTTTAGCAACCCGGTAGAGCGGCGGCTGGGCAATATAGAGATGTCCCCGCTCGATCACCTCCGGCATCTGACGATAGAAGAATGTGAGTAGCAGCGTGAGAATATGCGAACCATCCACATCCGCATCGGTCATGATCACAATCTTGTGATAGCGGAGTTTGGCGATATCGAAATCGTCTTTACCGATTCCGGTGCCAAGCGCTGTGATCATGGTGCCGATCTCCTGAGAGGAGAGCATCTTGTCAAAGCGTGCCTTTTCAACATTAAGGATTTTACCCTTCAACGGCAAAATCGCCTGGGTACGACGATCTCGTCCCTGTTTGGCCGAGCCACCTGCAGAGTCACCCTCCACCAGGAAAAGTTCGGATGCCGCCGGATCTTTCTCCTGACAATCAGCCAGTTTTCCGGGAAGGCTTGAGATATCAAGCGCGCCTTTACGCCGGGTAAGGTCACGAGCCTTTCTCGCCGCCTCACGTGCCATGGCTGCTTCGGCTGCCTTGCCGACAATACGTTTGGCCTCAGCCGGATTCTCTTCAAACCACTCCGACAGCTTTTCGGCCACGGTACTCTCCACCGCCGGGCGAACTTCTGAAGAGACCAGTTTATCCTTGGTCTGCGAAGAGAACTTCGGATCGGGAACCTTCACCGATAACACGGCTGTCAGGCCTTCTCGACTGTCATCTCCGGTCAGGGCAATTTTGTGTTTCTTCAACAGGCCATTGGCGGTTGCATAGTTATTCACACAACGGGTCAGTGCTGCACGGAAACCGGCCAGATGGGTGCCGCCATCACGCTGAGGAATATTATTGGTAAAGCAGAATACGTGCTCCTGATAAACATCGGTCCACTGCATGGATAACTCGATACCGATATCATCCTTTTCGCCTTTAACCGTAATACAGTCCTTGTGTACCGGTGTACGGGTTCGATTCAGGTGCTCGACAAATGCGGTGATGCCACCTTCGTACTCGAAGAGCTGGCGATTATCATCTCGCTCATCAATGAGCTCGATGCGAACCCCGCTGTTAAGAAACGAAAGTTCGCGCAGACGCTTGGCGAGAATATCGAACGACATATTGCGATGGGAGAATGTCTCAAGGCTCGGCAGGAAGCGAACCTCGGTTCCGGTACCTTCTGCTGTCCCCACAACTTTCAAAGGCTCAACGGTATCGCCATGCTCAAATCGGCAGAAATGAACCTTGCCCTCACGGCGAATCTCCAACTCCAGATATTCGGAAAGCGCATTCACCACCGATACACCTACGCCGTGCAGACCACCGGAGACCTTATAGGAGTTACTGTCAAACTTACCACCGGCATGCAGAACCGTCATGATCACTTCGGCAGCAGAACGGTTCTCCTCTTCATGAATGCCGACTGGAATACCTCGTCCATTATCGCGAACCGTAACCGAATCATCGGAATGAAGAATGACCTCGATCTTATCACAGTGGCCGGCAAGCGCTTCATCGATTGAGTTGTCGACAGCTTCATAGACCATATGGTGCAGGCCGGTACCATCGTCGGTATCACCGATATACATACCCGGACGCTTACGAACCGCATCAAGTCCTTTTAGGACCTTGATGCTCTCCGCACCGTATGCCTTTTCCTGATCCAGATTATCTTGTTCACTCATGCTGCTCTCTCCATTTCATGGCCGGCAATCACTTCCATCGCTGGCCGTACTGCATGCATTTCATTCGTTTTTTCCGTGTTTGCTGAAAGATGCCACGGATGAATATTTAAATTTTTCGGTATCTCTACACCGTTTGGAACGGTCATTAAAATTTGGCCCTGATAGCCACAAAGCCTTTTAATCAAACGTTGTTGCCGCTCTCTATCCAGAGCCTCTAGGCAGTCATCTAGTAGAAGTAGCGGCGCCAAGTGACGGCGCTCCAATCGAACAGCGCACTCTGCCAGTCTTAGGGCCATGGCGGCCAGCTTTTGCTGACCCCGGGAACCCACCGAGCGGATCTCCCGTCCGCCAAAGAGGATGCTCAAGCGGTCACAATGAGGGCCGATCTGCAATCTGCCCAGTCTTGCATCTTCATCACGCTTGCTGGCCAACCTCTCCAACCATGCCTGCTCATCAACCGGTGACGTCTCCTTCATCTCCAGATGCAGCGTCGTCTCCATCAAGTCCATCTCACCGGACAGCGACCGGTTCAACATTTCAACCATCTCTCTTCTGACTCTCAACACCTGCAACCCGGCTTGCACCATCTGATGTTCCCAGGATTCCAATTCAGACGCTTTGCGATTTCGGCGGATTAACCGGCTTCGCTGCATCAGTGCTCTGAGATAATTCTGATAATATCTCATTGTTGCCGGATCCGCCGCATGAATCACACTATCCAACCAACGCCGCCGTTCACCCGGAACACCGTCTACCAGTTTACCTGCCTGCGGGGCATCGGCTATCACGGGAAGGGTCTCCGTCAACTCTTTGCGACGCGAAATTTTCTTTCCCTGAAGCAGGACTTCACTCTTTCCCTTTCGACCCTGAACCCTGACATGCATCGGTCCATATCGTTTCCATACACCACTCACCTGATAAGATCCTTCACCCCAGCGAACCAGTTCGGGATCTCTGGCCTGCCTGAAAGAGCGGCCATGAGCCATCATAAAGACAGCTTCCAACATTGTTGTTTTGCCCGAACCGTTACTTCCAGAAAGAAGGTTGACCCCCTCCTCACACTGCCAACTCACAGATTGATGACAACGCAGATCAGAGAGTGAGAACTCCCTGAGAGTAAGGCTTGGTGAAGATGACATGGTAATCGGTCAGATTCTCATCGGCATCACAACATATTTTGAATCGTCCGATCCCTCTTCCAGTATCAATACCGGTGAAAGCTCATCCCTGAACCGGATGCGGACACGATCCGTATTCACGGCACCGAGAACATCGCGAAGGTAGCGCCCATTAAAGCCGATACTGACTTCTCGGCCGGTATAATCGGCATCTACAAACTCTTCGGCCTGTTCCTGTTCAGTATTATGGGCGGATACATGTACACCATTGGAAGAGAACTGAAGCCGGACGTCATGGGTAAACTCGTTGGCAACAATCATGCTCCTGCGAAGAATTTGATCCATCCGACTGCGATCGACTATCGCCTCCTCTGGATTGTTGGTCGGAATAACATCCTGATAAACAGGGAACTGGGCATCAATCACTTTGGATGTGAGGCTGTGCTCCGCGGCATCAAGACGCACCTGGCGCTTGCCCAGTGAAAGAGTTACCTGACCCTCCACCTCATCACAAATTTTCTTAATCTCAGCTACGGCTTTGCGCGGTACAATTGCATGGCAATCTTCAACACTCTGCCCAAGCTTCGCTCCCATCAAGGCCATACGATGCCCGTCAGTTGCAACCAACTGCAAACCATGGTCTGAAGAGATTTCAAATAGGGTTCCGGTCAGATATTTACGTGTCTCATCCGTCGACATGGAAAAACTGGTCGCTCCAATCATGGTTGCCAAATCTTTACCGTCGATCTGAATAGAAAAGTCTGTGTCCTGTTCGGGAATACCGGGATAATCGGCAGCAGGAAGTGTTGATAGCCTGAATTTTGAACGGCCGCTCTTGATCTCCATAAATGCAGCTTCTGTAATAACCTCTACATCGTTATCAACATCAAGCTCTTTAACAATATCAAACAACTTCTTTGCCGAAACTGTTACCTCGCCTTCACTGTGAACAGTTGCCGAAAGCGTTGAGCTGACACCTATCTGAAGGTCGGTTGCAACAATCTTCAGGCTTTGCCCTTCGGACTGTAGTAGTAGATTGGATAAAATGGCGTTGGTACTTCTTTTCTCAACGATATTTTGGCAACGCTGCACATGCTGCAAAAAACTGGTTCTGGGTACTGTGATGTGCATCTTTACTCCTTAACTCAATATATTTTAAAAGTTCTAGTCGTATAAGTAGGGGTTGTTAATAACATGAATAAGAATTAATTATATTTAATTTCAAATAGTTACAAACTTTTCTTCTGTGTATAACCCACTTCTTTACCTGTGAATATTGTGTGCTGTTATAAACCTTGTCGATTCGAAACAGTGCATCAGGTATTGAACTCCAAAGTTATCCACAGCTATCTACACTACTTCTCCTCAACTTATACATTTTCAATTTACGAAACCTATCAGGGTTTCAGTAGTGAGATGAGACGCTTCATCTCATCATCAAAATCTCGATCCTCACCGCGCATTTTATCAATCTTCCGATGTGCATACAAAATGGTAGTGTGATCTTTTCCGCCAAAGGCAGAACCTATTTCCGGAAGGGAGTGCGATGTCAGCTCTTTGGAGACATACATCGCTATCTGTCTTGGAAATGCAACGGTACGTGTTCGTTTCTTGGACTGCATGTCACGGATGGGGATATTGTAATAGTTGGCTACCCCTTTCTGGATATCTTCAATTGAGATCGTTCTGATCTCTTCCTGCAGTTGATCGCGTAACACGTGGCGGGCCATTTCAATATCGATCTTGCGGTCGGTGAGTCGGGCATAGGCGGTGAGTCGGGTAAGTGCACCTTCAAGTTCCCGGACATTGTTGGTGATCCTTGACGATAGAAGATAGGAGACCTCTTTATCCAGATGGACACCAGCTAGTTCCGCTTTGCTGGCCAGGATGGCCAACCGGGTCTCTAGATTAGGGGGTTGAATATCGGCAACCAGTCCCCAGTTGAATCGGGAGCGCAACCGCTCTTCGAGCTGTTTCATATCACGCGGGCTGCGGTCGGATGTGAGAATGATCTGTTTATGGGCTTCGTGCAGCGCATTGAAAGTGTGGAAAAACTCTTCCTGGGTACTTGTTTTACCAGCGATGAATTGCACATCATCAATAATCAGAACATCCACTTTTCGATACTGTTCACGGAACTGGTGGGTGGCTCCGTTGCGAATGGCAGTAATCAACTCATTGGTGAAACGCTCACCGGTCCGGTAGGCGATCTTGATATGGTCCTTCTGCATCAACTCATTGGCAACGGCATTAATCAGATGGGTTTTACCCAGGCCAACGCCGCCGTGAATATAGAGCGGATTATAACTTTCTCCCGGTTTATCAGCGACTGCTCGAGCTGCGGCATAGCAGAATTCATTGCTGGAACCGACGACAAAATTTTCAAAGGTGAAGCGGGGATCAATATAGCCATCAATATTCCTGGGTTTGTCGTCCACTCGCTTGTCCGCTGTCGCCTGCGGCAGGGTCAGGGATGCGTCGACATCAAACTGAACGGTGACACCTGATTGAAAATGCTCATCCACCAGCGCTAGAATTTTCTTTTCACAGTCGGCTTTCAGTCCATCCAGGAAAATTCGACTGGGAACTTTAAGAGAGAGGGTGTTATCCGAAAACTGCGGATGAATAGGCGAAATCCAGGCATCGAATTTCGATGCCGGAATATCCTCTTTCAGTTGATCGACAATGAATTGCCAGCGGTTTTCCCAATCTTGTTTCACCATCGGCTCAATTGTACATGCTTGAATACGGTTATCCACAACCTTCATCTGATTTAGATGGCGGTTTCCCCAGCCCATTTTAATTGATGGTAGATAACTTGACATCAACATACTGGAACATATAGTTCGCGACCCTTCAAATTCGAGGAGCTGGATATGAGTTTTACATTTAAACCAAGTCGCATTCGCCGCGCACGTACACACGGATTCCGTGCACGTATGGCTACCCGCTCTGGACGCGCGATTATCAATCGTCGTCGTGCCAAGGGCCGTAAACGGCTGTCTGCCTGATTAGAGATTTTCCGCCCGCATACCGTTTAAGGTCAAAAGCTGACTTTAACGGTTTAAGGGGCGGTCGTCGGATAAATGTTGATGGTCTGCGCTTTGTCTATAAAAAAAGCCACCACCAACATGCCCGTTTAGGACTTGCCGTATCAAAAAAGTTTGGTAACGCAGTCCAGAGAAACAGACTAAAACGGAAGTTGAGAGAGACTTTTCGCCAACACCCCATCCGTTCTATGCCCATTGATCTATTGGTTTACCCTTCATTAGAAGCTGCACGATTTTTCGATGCGAGCGTCCAGATGACCAGGGCTCTGAATAAAATTCTAAAGAGCGAAGCGGGCGATTGATCATGAAATGGCTTTTGATCGGCCTATTTAAATTTTATAAATATTTTATCTCTCCGATACTACCCGCACGCTGTATCTACATGCCGACTTGTTCTGAATATGCCATGGAGGCAGTAGAACGTTATGGCGCATTGCGCGGAGGATGGTTAGCGTTCCGTCGGCTGTTCAGATGTCATCCGTTTGCCAAAGGCGGGTATGATCCTGTACCTGAAGAAAAAAAGTCCGATCATTCCGGTTGCTGAAGGAGTTTATTAGTCATGGAACAACGCAATGTGATTCTGGCGTTTGCCCTATCCATGTTGATTTTGCTTGGTTGGGGGATGTTATTTCCTCCTGTCGAGCAGACCGAACAGGTAGAGGCTTCCAAAGCAACCACTCAAGAGAGTGTTAGTGCCGAAGGGGACTCTTCCGCGCCTGAATTAAGGCCTGATCTTGATGGGGTGCCCACCCTGAAAGATGTGGTGGCTGAAACACCGGCACCACAAGTGAATGCTTTGAAAACCGAAGCGATAACCGGCAAAACCGTCACCATCGGCAACGATCTTCTGAAGCTCGACATTAACCAGCGCGGCTGGATTGTGGCAGCTAGATTAAGTGATTACTACGAAGTTCCTAGAAAAGGTTTTTTTGCTACCCTGTCATCTCTGTTTTCTTCAAGCACAGATAACCAATTGGAGAAGTCGTCTTACCCTCAAGTTTCAGTGTTGGGTGAAGACGAGCCCCATGCTCAATATCTGAATAGTGGCCTGTTGGGTGAAAAGGGTGTTTCTGATTTTGCTCTGGTTTCAAAAGAGAATATTGATGGTGCCGATAGGGTACATCTTCGAGCCACGCTGGCTGACGGTAGATATTGGGATCGCATCTACACCTTTACCAAGGGCTCTTATCTGATCGATGTAGAGGATCGGGTGCAGAAGGGCCTTGATGTTAAACTCTTCAGGCAGGTGGTAGAGCGTTATCCGGATCGTGAATCTTCGACCTTCTATGAGCATGCCGGACCAATCGGTCTGATTGAAGATAAGCTCCAGGAAGTAAGCTACGATGATCTGGATGAGGCCGGAACCATTCGTATGGCGGCGACCGGTGGGTGGACCGGCAATATGAGCCGGTATTTCATCACGGCTATCTACTCCGATCAAAACCGGGATTATCGTTATTACTATAAGGGAGATGGGCGCTCTTACCAGTCAGGGTTCATTGATGATGGCTTGATGGATGGGGAGACAGCGCGTTTCAAATCAAACATCTTTATCGGACCCAAACGGATTCCGCTGATGCAGGAGTTGAATGTAGAACTGGAGAGAAGTATCGACTATGGCTGGTTCGCCTTTATCTCCAAACCGTTGCATGATGGTTTGTCATGGTTCTATAAATATGTGCCAAACTATGGCTGGTGTATCATTCTTCTTCTGATCTGTATCAAGATTATCTTCTTCTATCCGACCCAGAAGTCCTACGAATCGATGGCAGCCATGCGTAAACTTCAGCCTGAACAGAAGCGTCTTCAGGAGCGGTATGGCGATGATCGCCAACAGCTTGGCCAGGAGATGATGGCGCTTTACAAAAAACACAAAGTGAACCCCCTGGGTGGCTGCCTGCCTATTCTGATTCAGATTCCCGTCTTCTTTGCGCTTTATAAAGTTCTCCTGATGTCGATCGAGATGAGACAGGCTCCCTTTATCGGTTGGCTCGAAGATCTATCTGTTCAGGATCCACTGTTTATCCTGCCTCTGTTGATGGGCATTTCCATGTACATCCAGCAGAAACTGAACCCTCAGCCGCCTGATCCGATGCAGGCCAAGATCATGTCATTCCTTCCGGTTCTGTTTACAGTCATGTTC
>JBNKZS010000001.1:0-99635 GCA_050301755.1 Mariprofundaceae bacterium | reverse complement strand
CGTCGACATCGGATGCAGAAGTGGGGGAGTCCGCGGAGTTTGCAGCAGAAGGTGGAGCAGCCTCGGCGTTGACGGCGGCGTCCTCGTGCGTCTCGTCCTCATCGTCGGAGTCACTGATGATGATGATTTTGCCGTCGCCGGGCGGCCCGAGGATATCACGGTTGAGGTCGTCGAAGAGCGTTCCATCGGTCCGAGCCTGGGGCAGGACTCGGTCGACCAGGGTATGAATTCGATCATTTACGGCTGTATCGCCGTGCTGATCTTCATGGTCATCTACTATCGTCTCTTCGGGCTGGTCGCCAACGTTGCACTGGTTTTCAACATGCTGCTAATCGCTGCGGCCATGAGCATGATCGGAGCGACACTGACGCTGCCGGGCATGGCCGGTATCGTACTGACCATCGGTATGGCAGTGGATGCCAACGTGCTGATCTTCGAACGCATCCGTGAAGAGATCAGGCTTGGCAAAACAAGGCTCGCCGCCATCGACGGCGGTTACGACAAAGCGCTCTCCACCATTGTTGACGCCAACATCACCACGCTGATTGCCGCTCTTGTGCTCTTCCAGTTCGGCAGCGGTCCGGTGAAAGGCTTCGCCGTCACGCTTTCTGTCGGCATTATCGCCTCGATGTTCACTGCCATCATGGTGACCCGTGCCATTGTTGCCCATACCGTCGAGAAGGGCAGCAACAAGAAAGAGCTGAGCATTTAAGGCCGCTAAGGTTTAAGGAATAACTACTATGCAATTGATTAATCCAGATCTTCACGTTGATTTTCTTGGCAAACGTAAAATCGCCATGATGCTCTCTGCTATCGTGATCGTTCTTTCACTGGGGCTGGTCATCGGTAAGGGACTCAACTTCGGCATCGACTTCACCGGTGGTACACTTGTTGAGGTCAAGTTTAAAGAGGCTCCGGCTGTTGCAGACATTCGCAAGGCCATTACCCCGGCAGGCTACGAACAGGCGATTATTCAGGAATTCGGTGCGCCCGAAGAGATCCTGATCCGCGTGCAGAACCAGAACAACACCGAATCCTCGAAAATAAGCACGGATATTCTTGATGCGCTGGCAACCGGTTTCGGTGCGGATGCGGTTGAGATGCGCCGAGTCGAGTTTGTCGGCCCGCAGGTCGGCGAAGAGCTGACACAGGCGGGTATCATGGCCGTTCTTTTCGCCATGGTTGCCATTCTCATCTACGTCACCTTCCGCTTCAAACTGCGTTTTGCCATTGGTGCCGATGCAGCGCTTCTGCACGACGTCACCATCCTGGTCGGCGTCTTCGCTCTGACCGGCAAGGAGTTCTCCCTGCCGGTGGTTGCAGCCATTCTGACCGTTATCGGTTACTCACTGAACGATACCATTGTGGTCTTCGACCGTATTCGTGAAAACTTCGCCTTCAACCGCAAGAAGAAACATCCTGATAGTGAAGTTGACGTGGTCAATGCATCGATCAACCAGACACTGGGCCGCACCTTGATGACCTCGGTCACCACCTTGCTGGTGGTAGCCTCGCTCTTCCTCTTCGGCGGCGAAGTGATTCACGATTTCGCCTTTGCCCTGATTGTCGGCATCATCGTTGGTACCTACTCATCCATCTACATCGCCAGTCCGGTCATGCTCGCACTCGAGGGTCGCTTCGGATCGAGTGATGAAGAGATGGACGAACTCGAGGCAAGGCCCTGATCGGAGGCACCTCATTCTCGGCGGACATTTCGCCGGAGCCGGGTGAAGGGACTCTCCTTTTCCGCGGCTATGAGGATGACTGTTTCCTGATTGGTGAAGGCCGCTACACCGAAGGACTTCGTTTCCACCGGGGCGACCTGGTAACCCCCTGGGGCCCGGAGCGTCTTCGTCAGTTGGCCACTGAAGACCTGGCATGGGTGATGGACAATCCACCGGAAGTACTGCTGATCGGCACCGGTCGCCAGACCGCTTTTCCGGATGCATCCGTACTCGATATGCTGGCTGATGCCCATATCGGCTTTGAATGCATGGATTCTCGCGCGGCTGCACGCACCTACAATATTCTGGTCAGTGAAGGGCGTGAAGTCTCTGTCGCCATGCTGCTACCCAACGCCCGCAATTAATAAAAAGAGAATCACCCCACATGGCACGCTACGAACTATCCATTGAGACCCACTTCTCCGCCGCCCACCAATTGCATGGCTATCCGGGTGATTGCGCCCGCCTGCACGGTCATAACTGGCACGTTAAACTCTTTGTCGAGTGCACCGAGCTTGACGAACTGGGCATGGGCATCGACTACAAGATCATGAAAAGGGAAGTAAAAGCAGCCATTGATAAGTGGGATCACTACAATCTCAATGACATTGCTCCCTTTGACACCATCAACCCGACCAGTGAAAACGTTGCCCGCCTGCTGTGTGAAGAGATGCAGCAACGTCTGAATAATGAGCGCATCAAGGTTTCACGCGTCGAAATCGCCGAAACCTGTACCGCCAAGGTAATCTACTGGCCTGATCAAGCTTAAAACCAGGTGGGATGTACACTTTCCGCAAAGTGGCTCCAGATACGCCTTTCACCTGCTATTCACTCAATAAGCAAATCCGGCAGTTAAAAATCGATACAGTTAACCCGCCAAAGCTCTTTGCTTACCGCCTTTTCATGCATGATGTCGTAGAGCGTGGTTTTAGGAAGAAGCTTGGCATAACTCTCATGCGGCAGGGTTTTACTGGCATTGCCGCCGTGGAACTCCAGATGTTTGGCTAGCAGGTCCGCCACATAGACTGCAAACACTTCAGCCCTGACCGATTCCGGCACAGCATCCATTGCAGCCCCTCCCGGATGATGATGCCACTTGATACCCTGCTGAATTTTCTCAGGAAGCTTCCAGTGCATGGCAAAGATTTCGCCCATCTCCACATGCGTACATCCGAAACGGATCGACTCAAAGTGGAGGTACCCCTTGTCATGATCAAACATGGTCTCTTTTTGATCGGATTTAAAAAAGTTGAAACCCATCCTTCCCACATCATGGAACAGGGCGATGGTGGCGGCTTCATCCTTGTTACATCCGGGCACATGGGCGCCAACGACCTCTGCTAGGGCGGAGACAGCCATGCCGTGTTTCCACAGCGCTTCGATATTATACGACCTGCTTTTCTGGGGAAGAATTGCTGAAAAACAGTGCTTGGCGACAATACTTCTCACCATGTTGCTGCCCAGGTGTGAAAGGGCCCTCGACAGATCAACAATGGGTTTGCTCAAACCAA
This sequence comes from Mariprofundaceae bacterium, assembly GCA_050301755.1. GTDB lineage: Bacteria > Pseudomonadota > Zetaproteobacteria > Mariprofundales > Mariprofundaceae > WSZY01. The sequence continues at coordinate 96,400 of JBNKZS010000001.1, read as the reverse complement.
AGGCGGGGGAATTAACCGTCTTGAGAATAACAGCTGAAAGCACCGGATCACTCTTGATGATAGCGGTGATTTTACCGTTTGAAGCATCAAGCCTTACGGCGCGTTGAAACTCATCCCACAGCACCGGCGGCATGGGCAGCTGGTGAACCGCCTCCTGATACATTTTAATCCGGTTGAGATCAGACTGGGTTGACAGTGTCTGTTCAGATTCAAAGCCGCTTCTTGTTTCGAGGTCAATATTGAAAGGCTTATGCTCTTTTGAAACTTCAGCCGTACCCTCTTGCTTTCCATTGTTTCCGGAAAGTTTTGATTTTATTGAATTCCACATTTAGAAAAAACTCCTTTCAGTCACATGAAACAACTTCGCTATCGGAACGGGGAACTTCCAATTGGGTGCCAACGAGCATGGCTGAACGATTTATACAGGAAACAGAACCGATGATCAAAAAAGTAAAAAAAACGGTGAATTCAGGACAGCTGATTTATTACCGACATGGCAACCTGCTTGCCGTAGTCATTGATCTTCCAGTGGGTCGGCATCCAGCCGACAAGAAAACGGTAGAAATCAGTCTGGGCGACAGGAAACATCTCACGCCACTCAGCCTCGAGCGCATCGGCATTCAGCCGCTCCATTCCCTGCTCCATCACTGCGCTTCTCAGCTCTGCAAAGTAGAGATCGAGAAACTCGCCCTCCCACCGCTCCTGCAGCATCTCATCCAGGCAGCTGCCGAGAAAGTAGGCAACGTCCTTCATACCGCAACCGCCACCGACATACTGAAAATCGACGGATGCAACAGCCTCGCCATCTTCAGAGAAACAGAAGTTCGCCACCTTGGCATCACCATGGACGAAGGTCTGAAAGCGGCAACCATTGAGCAGTGCATCGATGGCTGGAGCCGCCTTGCGAATGGAGATATCCTCGGTTACCGTCAACTCATCGGGCCGCGTCTCAAGATGCCAGTAGGTGCCGACTTCCCATAACCTCTCCGGTTTCTCACCAATGAATGTGGCGTGGAAATTGGCCAGCCACTTCAGGCAGACCTCTACCTCGGGCTTACTTAAATGACCTTTACGCAAAGGAAAACCGGCAGCATCAAGATCCTCCAGAAGGATCAGGTGCTCTTCGCCGATCGTCTCGGAGGCGTAGCATTTCGGCAACCGACAACCATCGCTGCAACGGCTGCTGAAATCATGGTACCACGCCATCTCCACCTCGTAGGACTTCACCTTACGCAGATGACCCCGGTCACTGTGCCAACCGCGCGGATGACTTGCTTCGGAGGGAAAGCGGACATGCTTGAGTACGACGGTATCGACTGCTGCACCCTCAAGGTGCATACGCACAATTTCGCCGTAACCGCTCCATAATGATGCAATCGTCTCTCCACGTCTGGCAGAACCTGCCCCGGTTGCACAACATACAAAGCGATGGATCGAATCGTTCACAGTGCCTCTTTCAGCATTCGTAATCGACAACGATTCTCTCTCTGGCAGCACCCTTCACCAGAGGAATTACGGCCTGATGCAACGGGTGGGCCTGATAGGCAGCCAGGGCCTCGCGACTCTCCAGTTCGGAGTAGAGAACCACGTCCGCGGCCTGACTGCTGCCGTCAAAATCGAGGCCGACTTCAATATGAGTTAGTCCGGGAATCCTGCCCTGCAAGGCCTCCAGTTCCTCTTTAATCCTGACCGCTTTTTCAGATTTGCCAACGCCCTCGACCTCATCGTGAAGACGCCACATTACGATATGTTTTACCATGTTTCTCTTCCTTTCATCCAAGATTCAAAGGCTGGACCTGAACCGATCCGCCCCACAATCGTGACATCATAGGCTCTACCCTCTCAACATCACCGCTACTAAAAAACCGTACAGGCCCGGAGCAGTCACCGGAGCCGGTGAGCCCCAGCTGATCGAGCTTCCGTTTCAGTTCGGCCGCAATGGCATTGCCGGTATCGAGAATCACCACATTTTCACCGACAATATCTCTAATCACGGGAGTAAGGAACGGATAGTGGGTACATCCGAGCACCAGGGTGTCAACGCCATGTTCAAGAAGCGGCATGAGGCAGCTCTGCAGGAGTGCCCGGGTCTTGTCGCTATCCAGCTCACCCGCTTCAACCTGTTCCACCAACCCTTCACCGGGCTGAAAAACCACCCTGGCGTGGCTATCAAAGCGTTGAACCAGCCGTGTGAACTTCTCACTGGCCAATGTGCCACTGGTGGCCAGCACCCCGATCACACCTGACTTCGTCGACTCCACTGCCGGTTTCACGGCTGGCTCCATGCCAATAATAGGGAGGGAGAACTCTCGGCGAAGAGCCTCAATAGCAGCTGCCGTAGCCGTATTGCATGCCACAACTACCGCCTTAGCACCGGTATCGATAAAAAAACGGGTGATCAGACGAGAGCGTTCGCGAACGCTCTCCGGGCTCTGGGAACCGTAAGGCATATAGGCCGAATCGGCGACATAAAGCAGCCGTTCGAACGGCAGCATCTCCTGGACATGCCTGAGTACTGACAGACCACCCACGCCCGAATCAAACACACCAATCGGTTGATGATTATCCAATGAAAAACCCTCGCACTGAGAAAATGTAGGCAAACACTACCCCAGCAAACACATCAACGGCCAACTTTCTGTTTGATTTTGATATGTTGTGCTATAAGTTCCGTCTAACAATCATGAACATGCAGGGAGAGCTCCATGTCTGACAACAAGGATTCACAAAACGGTAAAAGCGATCCATTCTCGCAGCTAACCGACATGGAGAGCACGGTTCGGATCGATTTCGGGGCACAACAGAACGTGGTTTCCACTTCGGACGGCCCCTCTCCCATCGATTTCGAGCAGACCCTGGATGGTCTGACAGACATCGACGAAATCTTAAAGAACGATGAGGTTTCCGATCACAGTATTGATGAACCGACCGTCTCTTTTTCGGCTGACGAGATCAATTTTGATGAGCTTGATGCCGACATCAACAACCTCTCTGAGGACTTTCCTGAAAAGGATGAATCCCAGAGTGAGAGTCTGGACGATCTCGACGAAATTCTTGATGATGAATCCGCTGACATATTCGATGGCGATAGCAGTGCCACACAGGATGTACTGAACGACGTTGAAGAGACTGCTGAAGTGGCCGCCCAGGACAACACCTTCGATGACTGGCCTCTGCTTAGTGAAGAGAGTGGTGAAGACGATGCGCCGGTAACCGACCCTCTGCTCGATGCCTCCGGAGAGTTCGATATGCCGGAACTGGACACCGACGATGAAGAGACAACGGACAGCGAAGCGGAAGCACCGGTCATTGAGTTGACTGAAGAGATGCTTGATGAGCCCGAAACAACCACATCAAACGAGTTTGACTTGTCCGGTGAAGAGAACCCGGAGGAGGAGCACTCCAACGCTGGGGAAGCTCCGGCGGATAGCCTCGATAGCATTAGTGAGGCCCCCGAATTAACCACCACCGAAACCAACATTCTCGCCGGTGCCACCGAGGCCATCCATAAGATTGTTGAAGAGGAGGAGAAGAAGATGCACGAAGCTGAATCCATCAACGAGCCGATCGGCCAATATCCCGTCACTTCCGCTGTCGAGTCAAAGAGCTCCGGCAGTTCTAGCACAATGCCCGCCATGCTGGCTTTGGCAGGTATTGCAGCGGGCGGTTTTGGTGCATGGATGGCGTGGGACGCAAACAACAAAGTTGCAGACCTGGAGTCCCAGGTTCGTAACCTGCAAGCATCCAAAGCAAATACAGCAGATAGGCAGAGTATCGCCGATATGCAGCAACGTCTGACAAAAGTGGAGCGCCGCCTGACAGGCACCCCCACCATTGAAGCTGCAGCAAACCTTGGAGATGCTTCTGCTGAGTCGATCCCAAGTAGCGCCACTGAAGCTGAGATCGCGGCCGCTCAGGAAATGAGTGTCGCAAGAAGCGACAAACCAGCTGCCAAAGCCATCACCCCCGCAACTGAAATGGGGCAGACACAATCAGCCGGTGACTGGGTGGTAAACCTCTCTTCACATGTAAAGGAGTCGGCAGCGGCAAAAGAGAAGGCCCGTCTGGTCAAGATAGGACTGAATGCCGAAGTGCACTCGGCCACCATCAAGGACAAGGTCTGGTACAGGGTTCAGATCATCGGCTTCGCAACCAAGGATGAGGCCAAAAAACAACTCAGGGACATCCAGCAGCGCTCGGGCATCAAGGGAGCATGGGTCGGCAAAAAATAGACGGTCGCGGGCTAGCCCCGCTCCGACTCTTTTCTTAACTTCACCGTGAAGCGGTTGCGCTTTCGGCTACGGCGGGCATCCTTGCCCAATTCCATTTTTTATAGGTAGATCATGTCAAATATTCAGAAGTCTGAAATCGATTTTAACAAAGCAAAGGCGGTTCTTCCGGGTGGTGTTAACTCACCTGTTCGCGCTTTCAAAGGCGTGGGCGGCACACCCCGCTTCTTTGATCACGCCAAAGGCGCTTATGTCACCGACGTTGATGGCAACCGCTATATCGACTATGTCGGCTCCTGGGGCCCGATGATTCTCGGCCATGCCCACGATGCCGTGATTGCCGGTATCAAAGAGACTGCCGATAAGGGTGTCTCATTTGGAGCACCATGCGAACTTGAAATCGAACTGGCCGAACTGGTCATCGACATGGTGCCTTCCATCGAGGTGGTTCGGTTTGTCAGTTCGGGCTCCGAAGCCACGATGAGTGCACTTCGCCTGGCTCGCGGCTTTACCCACCGTGACAAGATTCTGAAATTCGAAGGCGGCTATCACGGTCATGCCGACGGTTTGCTGGTCAAGGCCGGTTCAGGCGCCGCCACCTTCGGCGTGCCCGACTCCGCCGGTGTGCCTTCCGACTATGCCAAGCTTACCCTCACTGCCCCCTTCAACGATGAAGATGCGGTAAGAAAACTGTTCGCCGAGAACAGGGGTGAAATTGCCTGCATCATTGTTGAGCCGGTTCCCGGCAATACCGGTGTCATGGACCTATACTCCACAGGCTTCCTGCAGTTCCTGCGTGATATCTGTGATGAGGAGGGAACACTGCTTATTTTCGATGAGGTGATGTGTGGTTTCCGTGTCGCACCCGGTGGTGCTCAGCAACGTTTCGGCATCATGCCGGACCTCACCTGTCTGGGTAAGATTATCGGCGGAGGCCTGCCTGTCGGCGCCTATGGCGGTCGTGAAGATATCATGCGTCAGATTGCCCCCGACGGCCCTGTCTATCAGGCTGGCACACTCTCCGGTAATCCACTGGCCATGCGTGCCGGACTGGAAACCCTCTCACGCCTGCGCGATCCGAAGGTCTACGAAGCGCTTGAAGCCAAGAGCGTCCATCTCTTCGAAGGGCTGCTAGCCGGCTGTAAGGATGCAGGCATTCCTGCCTGCGGAAATCGCTTCGGTTCGATGTTTACTATCTTCTTCACCAAAGAGTCTTCGTGCAACAGCTATGCCGATGTCTGCAAATGCGACCTGCCGCTCTTCGGCAGGTTCTTCAATGCCATGCTTGATGAAGGTGTCTATCTGGCACCGTCACAGTTCGAAGCCGCATTCGTCTCGATGGCGCATACCGATGACGACATTTACGAGACCATCGCGGCAGCCGGCCGCGCGCTCGCCCGGGTAGCATGAACCTGATCTCGGAGATCAAGTTCAACGCCGACGGGCTGGTTCCTGCCATCGCACAGGAGGCTGAAACCGGTCGTGTGCTGATGATGGCCTGGATGAACGAAGAGGCGGTAAAGCAGACGCTTGCAACAGGTTTCGCGCACTACTACTCGCGCTCACGAAAAAAGCAGTGGCAGAAGGGTGAGTCATCCGGTCATGTGCAGAAGGTTCTCGATATCTTTCTGGATTGTGATGGTGATACGGTCCTGCTGATCATCAACCAGACAGGGCCTGCCTGCCACACCAATCGCGAATCCTGTTTCTTCAAACAGCGTCAGGATGGAAAATGGATCACCATCGAGGAGCCACAGCCATGAGTAACACGGCAAACGATATTCTGAAAGAACTGGCTGCCATTCTGGAAGCACGCAAATCGGAATCTTCCGATGCATCCTATGTTGCCTCGCTCTATGCCAAGCCCGACAAGATGCTGGAGAAAATCGGTGAGGAAGCGGTTGAAACCATCATTGCCGCCAAGAATGGCGATCGCGAGCAGATCATTTATGAGACTGCAGATCTATGGTTTCACAGCATGGTGATGCTGGCCAAAAACGACCTCTCTGCCGACGACATCCTCAACGAACTGGCTCGGCGCTTTGGCGTCTCCGGCCATGATGAGAAGGCCGCACGCAAGTGATACTTTTCTTCCCCCTTGACCCATCCATTGGTCAAGTGGTTCGCATAACTGTAGAATTCCGCGCTACTGCGTAGTAAATCAGCCGTTCATCGACCCTGATTGAAGCAAACCCTGCTGCGTAAACCGAAACATTCGATGCAACAGGAAATCATGAGCACACTACGCGTCCGCTATCAAACCATAGAGTTTGGTGACACAGATATTCACCTTCGCACCCTGCGCGATAATCAGGAATTCTCCGATGATGATGGCGAAGCCGAAGCGTTGGGAATCTCCTCGGCCACATGGCCACTGTTCGGCATTGTCTGGCCATCCGGAAAAGTGCTGGCTCATCTGATGAGCGACTTCGATATCAAAGGAAAACGGATTCTGGAAGTGGGATGCGGCATAGCCCTTTCCAGCCTTCTTCTGAACCAGAGGGATGCCGATATCACTGCAACGGACTACCACCCGGAAGCAGGTAATTTTCTGCAGGAAAACACCGAACTCAATGATGCTGAAGATATCCCCTTTGTCCGCACAGGCTGGGCCGATGAAGAGAGCGATCTGGGCAGGTTCGACTTGATTATCGGTAGCGACCTACTCTACGAACGGGGCCATGCTGAAGAGCTTTCGGAGTTTCTCGATCAGCATGCCCGTAAGCAGTGTGAAATCATTATTGTCGATCCCGGCCGGGGCCATCACGCCCGTTTCAGCAAACTGATGGTGGCACTCGGTTATACACACAGCCAAAGCAGGCCTGAAAATACCGATGACTATCTTGCCAAGGCACTACCGAAAGGCCAGGTACTTCGCTACAAACGCTGATCTCGAAGAGCTGTCATACTCCGGTTGACTTCAATATGATCCGCGCCAAGCATAAGCCCGAAATATTTATTCCGTGCGCCTACCATAGGGCGTCCACATTCGAAGGAACCATCCACCATGAGCACAGAAACAGAACTACAGGCACGCAGTGAATCCAAATGCGAGCTATGCGGCGCCGGTGAAAACATTGGTGTTTTTGAGGTTGCCCCGTCCGATGGCAGTGCCGACCAGTGTGTTCTGATCTGTACGACCTGCCGTGATCAGATTGAAGACCCTGAAAAGGTCGATGCCAATCATTGGCGCTGCCTGAATGACTCGATGTGGAGTCAGGTGCCGGCTGTACAGGTGATGGCATGGCGCATGCTAACCAGACTTCGCGGCGAAGGGTGGCCTCAGGATCTGCTCGATATGCTCTATCTGGATGATGAAACCCTGGCATGGGCCAAGGCTGGTATGGCCGATGAGAATGCGGTAAAGCATGTCGACAGCAATGGTGCCGTACTGGAGGCCGGTGATACGGTCACCCTGATCAAGGATCTCGATGTGAAAGGCTCAAGCCTGACTGCCAAACGCGGCACGGCTGTACGTGGCATCCGTCTGGTTCAGGACAACCCTGAACAGATCGAAGGCCGTGTTGACGGTCAAACCATTGTTATCCTGACCAGGTTCGTGAAGAGATCGAACTAACGCCCCCTTACTTCAGCAGCATCAATCCTTTATGCTTTTCGTTCGATAAAGCCGGTTCAGGGGTGATGTCATGAATTTACTTATCTTCTTAGCCATTGGAGCCGTTGCCGGTTGGCTGGCTGGAACCATCATGAAAGGTGGTGGCTCAGGCCTGCTTGGCAATATCATCATTGGCGTTATCGGTGCCGTTCTCGGTGGTGTTCTCTTTGGCCTCCTCGGCATTAAAGCCGCCGGATTGATTGGGGAAATTGTTACCGCTACCGTCGGGGCTCTGTTGCTTCTATTCATCATTAGCAAGGTAAAGGGGAAATAGGATGAGTGACTGTCTGTTCTGCAAAATCGCTGCAGGTGATATTCCCTGCAACAAAGTTTATGAAGATGAAAACTTCCTCGCTTTTCACGACATTAATCCGAAAGCGCCGGTGCATGTGCTGGTGATCCCGAAACGGCATCTGCCATCACTCAACGATGCGGATGATCAGGACATCAACCTGCTGGGCTCACTCATGGATGCCACTCGCAAGGTGGCCAACAAACTGGGTGTGGATGATCCCGGCTACCGCATCATCGTCAACGTAGGCGAAGGTGGCGGGCAGGAAGTGTTCCATATCCATGTGCACATACTTGCCGGCAAGAAGCTACCCTTCTGATGCACGCATAAGTTCAATTGAGCCACCGACACAAACGCCCTCGCTCCAAGCTTGAGCCGGCCCAGAACGGTATCTCCGAGATATTGGGGCATGACCGGTTTGTCGAGCTTGCTATGATTTCAAAGCTTCGCCGTCTCTGGCCGGACATTGTCGGCCCGATGCTGGCGGAACGTTCGGAGCCGATCAGTATCGAAAAGGATGGCGATCTGAACTGTCTCTTTATCGCTGTTGATCATCCGATTATGTCGACCCAGATCCGCTTTCTGCGAGACGATATCCGTAAAGCCTGTTTCAAACGCTGCCGTATCGAATCACTCGGCAAGGTGCGCACCCGCGTGCTGCCCGAAGCAGGCATCAAGAGCGAGAAGAAAATTATCTTGCCATCCAAGGTCCCCCTTGTTGAAAAGAAGCGGGTTGCATCAGAGTTGAAAAGCATCAAGGATCGCAACCTCAGGCACGCCATGTTTGATGCGCGTGTCGCTCAACTTAAATTCATGGGCAACGACTCATAGTCGTCGTTTAAATCATGGACGGATGCAGACGTTCACATAAAACAAACTAGGAGCATGCATGAAGAAACTTTTGGTACTATCAATTCTGGCCATCTTTGCCGTCACCGCCATCGGCGTTGATGATGCTGATGCGCGCCGGTTCGGTGGCGGTTCAAGCTTCGGCAAATCACGCATGTTCAAACAGCCAACCCAGCGCACAGCGCCTCAGCAGAAAGCGACTCCCGGCAACACCCAACGCGGTGCCGCAGGCACCGGCATGATGGGCATGCTTGGCGGCCTGGCTCTCGGCGGCCTTCTCGGCGCCATGTTCTTCGGTGGCGCATTTGAGGGCATCAACGTCTTCGACATCCTGATCTTCGGCGTGCTCGGCTTTATCCTGTTCAGAATGCTGACCAGCAGAGCCCGTCACGCACAGTCGATGGCCTACGCCAGTGGGCAGGCCCAACCGCAGCAGAACTTCGCCGGATTCGGCAATGCTGACCCAGCCTCTCCGGTTCAGGGTCAGGCCGTCACTCCCGATATCGACCAAGACTTCTTCATCGGTGCCGCCAAGGACATCTTTGTTCGTATGCAGGCAGCATGGGACAAAAAGGACATGGAAGAGATTCGCGGTTTCTGCACCCCTGAAGTGGCTTCACGCATTGAAACCGAGATGAGCGGACTGGGTGAGACAAACACTCAGACCGAGGTGGCGACTCTGAATGCTGAAATCATGGATAGCTGGGTGGAGTCCAATCTCGAATGGGTTGCCGTCCACTTCACGGCCATGATCAGGGAAGAGGAGGATGGCGTGGAGAGCGCTACCCACGAAGTGCAGGAGCACTGGATCTTCCAGCATGATCCAAGCGGCGACGATCCGACATGGTATCTGGCCGGCATTCAGCAGGGCTGATCAACACGACTACCAACATCGGGGGGCGTCTCATTGAGGCGCCCTTTTCAATTCCTGACAAAGCTCTCTTTCAGCAAACATGGCATGTTTCATGCCCTAACCAATGAAATTCATATCGACTATAGTAGGATTATATTAACTCGAAGCTTCATGCTGAAATTAATAAATACCATATTGAGCGAGAACGTTGACGACTGATTCTAATTCCAATACGCCAAGCCAACATGCGGCTCAATCACCGGCGGACACGCTCGTCATGACCCCACAAGAAAGTGAGGTGACGTTCTCGGCAATTTTTGAAGCCTCTCCCGCCCCGATGATGCTACTCGATGGACAACAGAATATCGTTTTGCTCAACAGAAAATTTGAAGATATGTTCGGCTACGCCACATCCGATATTCCAACAATGGAGAAGTGGTGGAGCTTATCGTTTCCTTATCCGGAATACAGACATTACGCTAAGGAGGTTTGGCGCTCTTTAGCCGGGAACAGCCCCGAAACCGAGGCTCTGGAATTGATGATTACCGGTAGAGGCGGTGATGTCAGAGAGGTCGAAGTGGGCATCACACATCTGGGTACGGCCACCTTGTTACTCTTTCATGACCTGACTTCCCGTAAAAAAGGCGAGCGAGAATTACTGATGAAAAAGGAGCAGCTTCAGTTTGTTTCAGACCATGCGCCCGTGCTCATTGCCCAGTTTGACCCACAGAAACGCTACCGCTTTACCAACCGGCAATACGCGGAGACATTCGGTTCGCATCCGAGTGGCCTGGAGGGAAAATACGCGCAGGAAATTCTTGGAAAACACATTTTTTCTGGAGAGCGCCCCTACATGGAGATGGCCCTCCGGGGGATAGCGTCCGTACATGAACTTGAGTTGCCGGACAGTGAGGGAGAGGCGAAGCTGTTCAGTATCCACTACTCTCCGGAAACTGACATGAATGGAAAAACGACCGGGTTCATCGCTGCCGGGCTGGATATTTCACAATACACGGAAGCCAGCCTGGCTTTGATAGAAAGCCAGAAGCAGTTGATGCAGGCGCAAAAGATGGAAGCACTCGGCACTCTCGTTGGCGGCATCGCTCATGACTTCAATAATATGCTGGCTTCGGTCACTGCCAACGTATACCTGGCCAAACACGATATAGAGGGACCACCTGAAGCATTAAACAGACTGGACTCCATTGAAACCGTCGCCTTTCGCGCATCCGAAATGATCAGCCAGCTCCTTAGCTTCGCTCGCAAAAAGAGCGTTACATTTGAAAGGATGTCACTTGATTCTTTTACCAAGGAGTTATATCAGTTTCTCAGGCCATCCATCCCTGAAAGCATCTCATTCCTGCTGCATATCCACGGGAATTCAATAATGATAAAAGGCGATGCTGCACAGCTGCAGCACATGCTGATCAATTTAATCAACAATGCCCAGGATGCGTTGGAAGGGGTAACCAACCCGACCATTTCACTCTCATTGGAAACGTTTCATGCAGACGATACGTTTGTCGAAAAACGAAACCATTTCATACAAGGTGATTACGCCCATTTGATGGTCAAAGACAATGGCCAAGGCATTCCAAAGCAGCAGCTTGAAAAGATTTTCGAACCGTTTTTCACAACCAAGGATGTCGACAAAGGTACGGGCCTGGGGCTATCCATGGTTTACGGGATGGTCAAAACACACAACGGCTTTATTGAAACGGAGAGTGAGGAGGGCTCAGGCACAACATTCCATCTCTATTTCCCACTGACAAGTTCAGGGAAGCAAATAGCAGAGCCTTCGGAACAGATGATTATCACAGGTAACGGTGAGTATATTCTCGTTGTGGAGGATAATGCAGAGCTTCGTAATATAACCCGACAACTTCTTGAGAAGATCAATTACAACGTTCTGGAGGCTTCAGACGGAATCGAAGCAATGCATCTTTTCAATGACAACAGGGATAAAGTCAAATTGATCATGACGGATTTAAAAATGCCCAATCTTGGCGGCAAAGAGATGATGGTAAGGATTCATCGCGAAACCCCTGGAGTGAAGGTCATCTACTGCACGGGATATATTGAAGAGGGAGCAGACGATGATATTGCCTCTGACGGAGATCAGATTCTAATAAAACCTTATAGCATCATGACGCTCAGCAATGCCATCGCCGGAAAACTGAACGTCCAGTAAATTTACTCGGGCTTTCTCGAACGGATCGACTTCGATGCCTCATTAGCCAGCTTAACACTGATGGAGGCGGCTTCAGCTGCCCGTTTGGAAGCTATTGCAGCCTCCTGCGATAATTTCTTTGAAACCTCTTCGGCCTGCTGTGCTGCTGCAAGAGCAGCGGCAGCGGCAGCGGCAGCGGCAGCGGCGGCGGCATCCGCAGCAGCTTCGGCGGCAGCGGCAGCGGCATCCGCTGCTGCATTGGCTGCTTCCATTGCATTTTTACTAACCGCTTCATTTGCTGCAATAGCCGAATTTTCAGCGGCACGCTTCGCGTGTTCGGCTGCATTCAGCGATCGTTTCGCGGCTACGGTCGAGGTTTCGGTCAACTCCTTCAGCTGGGACAGTGATTCGGCATAGCGGGTATTTACAACCAAATGATCCTGTCGCAGAGCGACAACCTCTTTTTCAAGTTCCATTAACCGGCTGTATATCGCTTTAACATCTTCAGACATATGAGTTCTCTTCTTTACCGCACTTCAGATAGAATTGTTTTTTACTAACAAGGATTGTGAAATAGCCCCGCGAGCGCATCAATTCGATGCAAAACAGATTATCACCGAATATTTAAAAAAAAACTCAAATAAACAGTGACTGTATCGCTTTACCCATATGCATGACCGCTGTCTACGGACTTCCGGATATGTAACCTGATCAGGGCGAACTTTTCATTTTCACATCTTTAAACTATAAAAACATACAGGGGTTGGGGACTGAATCATTTCAGATTCATTCTTTGATTCCCTAATTTTCAAAATGGAAGGGAAGAAAAAATGAAAAATGAAAACAATTCCGAAAGTGGATTTAGCGATATCCTGAATATTCAGGGAGAAATCATTCCAGACATTGACGATGAACTGGATGCTTTACTGGAGAAGGGAAAGAAGAAGGCTGTAAACATTCTTCCGGGTGCTTCAAACAGGATCTTTGGAGACCGGGAACCGTATGCCCGGACAAATGTTCAGATCGAATTCGATAATGAATCGGATTTACGCAAATGTGTTCGACTATTGCGATGGTCAGATGATCGTCTCATCGCCCTGGGTGTCTCGATCATGTGGTCCTGGGACCGCACCATACGCGAAGGGATGAAAATCAGTTTTGGCGTAAACTGGTATGACAAGGACTATTTCCTGGAGCGAAGTGACGCGTTTAAAAACAGTAACCATCTATCTTACTTCCGCATGTTCGGGAAAAGCACTTCAGACATGCAGATATATACCGAGGTGCTTGGCAATTAGGTGAATGACGACTCCATCAGTATCGAAGGGCATCTCGGATGAGGTGCCCTTTCTCTTTTAATCGACGGGAATAAATTCAGGGTATTTTGGAATGTCGTCCCCGCACTCCATCCAGGACAGGTCGTGAGAGATCCAGATATGGGCAAAGGATGATGGACTCGGCTGGTCGTCCAGTGTGGCCACTCGAAGAATGAGATTGGATTGACCCTCTCTTGTCGCTGCCAGGTGCGATCCGCAGACAGAGCAGAAAAAGCGTCTCTTCCCCGGAGATGATTCAAAGGCAGAGAGCTTCTCCTCTCCTGATATCCAACGAAAATGATCACGCGGGATAAATGCGTTGGAAGAGAAAAGAGAGCCCTGCGCCTTACGGCAGGTCTGGCAGTGACAGTGAACCACCTTCTCAATCGGAACGTCGACCTCATAACGAACTGCTCCACACAGGCAGCTTCCCTTCATAACTCCCTCCTAAACAGGACCCAGCTTACTCCAATCTGCAGGCAACGATGCTCGGAGTTCAATGTGCTTATGACGGACAGGGTGCTCAAAGCGGAGGCGCCAGGCATGCAGGGCCAGGCCTCTCCCCCCGAGTGACTTGAAACGTTTGATATCTTCCTTCTCGGCATATTTCGGATCTCCGAGAATGGCATGGCCTTCACTCTGCAGCTGGACACGCAGCTGATGCGTGCGTCCACTGTGCGGATTGAGCGCGACCAGTGCATACTCATAACCGTTACGCTCCGCCTCCAAAACCACCTGATAATCGGTGACCGACTCTTTACCCTCTTCATCATCGATGACCATGCGTTCACCTCCTACCACGACACCCTTGGAGAGGTTGGATTTCATCCGGCCGGCATAGGGATACGGATGCCCCTTCACCCAGGCGAAGTAGGTCTTCTGCATATCACGTTCGCGGAACGACTCCGTCAGTTTGCGTAAGGCCTCAAGATTCTTGGCCATCAGCAGTACACCGGAGGTATCACGGTCCAGGCGGTGGGCCAGCCTGAGGTCGGTAAGCCCTCTCACCTCTTTCAGCGCCTCGATCAGCCCGGCTCCGTGACCGCTGCCGCCATGCACGACCATACCGGCCGGCTTATGCACTGCCAGCAGCCACTCATCCTCGAAGAGGATCTCCATCGACTCCACTTTACGGAGCAGTGAGGCTGAAATCTCGTCAGGCGATTGTGCTTCAGCCTCTCCGCGCAGTGAATTGGGCAGATAGATCTGATCTCCGGCTGCTATGCGGGATTCGGGCTTCTGGCGCTTGCCGTTCACGCGTACGTTTCCCTTACGGATTAGTCGCATGATCAGGGAGCGTTTCTCACTGCCAAGCCTGCGGATCAGAAGCCGGTCAAGTCGGCTTCCATCCTCATTTTTATCAATAATTATGCGGCTTTGGAGATCTTCCGAGCTTGCCAATACACCCTCCGTTCGGTTAGTATCGTGGACTGTGCAGCAAGTTCCACGTGATTTAACGCTGTCTATCAAGCTGTGATGGCCGCCTGAAACCAGACTTTAACAAGGTGATCCAGGCAACAGGTTCAATGAAAAAACCGGCCTCCGGCAGTGTACTGATGAAACCGGATTTGGGATATAGAGAAGCCGGTTCAAGATAGACAGAAGCTGACTCACCTGCGTGTTGAGCATGCACAGAATATAAATGACCCGTCTGACGGTTTAGCCCCGGTTATGGCACACTAAAGACAACAAAAGTGTCGTAAGCCGGTGAAACAATTAGGAAATGTATGACTTCCCCACTTTGTCCACAGTGGTGGGGAGTTTGTTGTGTGCAAACCACAGGCGGCAAAGGAATGTCGCATGACTGTAAAAAAACTGATGCTTATCAATGCATCACATGATGAAGAGAGCCGGGTCGCCATTGTCGACGGCGAGTATCTTCAGGAACTCGATATCGAGTCCGCCCAGAAAGCCCTTACCAAAGGAAACATCTACAAAGGCACCATTACCAAGGTTGAAGCGAGCCTTCAGGCCTGCTTTGTCGAATACGGTTCAGGTCGCCAGGGATTTATGCCTCTCAACGAGATTCACCCCGACTACTGGAAAGAGGGTGCCGACAAGAGTGCCGATCCTCGCCGGGTAAACATTCAGGATGTACTGGAACACAAACAGCAAATTCTTGTTCAGGTCGTAAAAGAGGAGCGTGGCACCAAGGGTGCAGCGCTGACCACCTTTATTTCGCTGGCAGGCCGTTATCTGGTGCTGAGCCCGAACACCACCCGCGGAGGCATTTCACGTAAGCTCTCCGATGAAGATCGCAAATCGATGAAGCAGATTCTGGCGCAGCTTCAGGTGCCGGACAATATGGGACTGATCGTTCGTACCGCCGGCAAGGATCAAACACTCGATTCGCTGGACAGGGACTACTCCTACCTGCGTCGCCTCTGGGACGAGATTCGCATCAAGGGTGAATCTGCCCCCTCCCCTTCACTGATCTACCTGGAAGGCGATCTGGCCACCCGTGCCATTCGCGACCACTTCACCGACGACATCTCTGAAATCTGGGTAGACAATCACGAGATCTACACCCGTACCAAGCAGTTCGTTCATGCGGTACTTCCCGGCAAGGAGAAGCTGGTAAAACTCTACCGTGGCAAGAAGCCGCTGTTCAGGCATTACGGCATCGAACCGCAGTGCGAGGAGATCCATGAGCGCGAGATCCGTTTGAACTCAGGCGGTTCGATCGTCTTCGATCCGACTGAGGCTTTGACATCCATTGACGTCAACTCATCCCGTGCCACCAAGGGCAAGCACATCGATGATACGGCGCTGGCTACCAACCTTGAGGCGGCCGATGAGGTAGCTCGTCAGTTACGTATCAGAGATATCGGCGGCCTGATTGTCATCGACTTCATTGATATGGCATCGCGCAAGCATGCCCAGCAGGTTGAAGAGCGACTCAGGGCTGCTACAAAGGGCGATAAGGCACGCATTCAGCTTGCCCGCATCTCCCGCTTTGGACTACTTGAGATGTCACGCCAGCGGCTGCACCCATCGGTACGTGAGACAACCTCAGAGGTCTGCCCACGCTGTACCGGTCGCGGCCATGTACTGACGGTTGAATCGATGGCTCTGCAGATGCTGACCCGCATGGAAGATCTGGCCGAAGCAGGCAAGAAACCGACACTGATCGTTCAGGTACCGTCCGACACAGGCGAATACCTGATGAACAACAAGCGCGACAATATCGCCCGCATTGAAGAGAACTACGATGTGCAAATCACATTACAGATCCGCCCTGACCTGGTGATCCCCCACTACCGCATCGAACGTCAGTGGAACGAGGATAACCAGCAGCGTATCGAAGTGCTTGAGGACACATCCAAGGGGAAGAAGCCGGCACGCTCCGGTCGCAAGCTGAAGCCCAGCAAACCGGTTGTTGGCATTCCGCCTGCGCCGGGTAAACACGAGAGAAAGGCCCGGCCCGGCAAGAGCTGGTGGTCGACACTGATCGAAAAAATTCTCGGCGACAGCAAGGCGCAGAAGGAAGAGGAAGAGCGCAAAAAAGAGGCGCGTGGCAACAAACGCGGCGGCAAGCGTGCAGGTCAGGGCAGCCGTAACCGCCCAAGTCGCGACAAGCAACCACGCAAGGATGCAGATGCGTCTTCTCAGGAAACCAAACAGGGCGAAGAGAAGAAGAGCCGGCCGCGTCGCCGCAGTCGCAACCGTCCAAAACGTGATGGCGAGCAGGCACAGCAGGGTGAAGAGCAGAAGCTGGAAACTGTTGTAAGCAGTGAACAGAACAGTTCACCCGAACAGAGCAGCGAAGGATCGAAGCCGCGCAGACGTCGTCGCAGACGTCGCCCATCCGGCGGTAACGCCGATGCACCAGCAGGTGAAAACTCCCAGCAGGGCTCAGGCGGCCAGGAGAGCGGCGAACCTCGTGAGCAGACGGCTGAAAAGCCAAGCAAACCGAAACGTGACGATGCTCCAAAGCGCGATACCGAGAGCAGCAAACCTGTTGCCGAATCTGCGAGCGAGGCATCCTGACCAAATCCGACAAGCAAATTGAAACGCTGACCATTCCGGAAAACATGGATGGTCAGCGTCTCGATTTTGCACTGACCGAGTTAAGCAAACTCTCTCGCAGCCGCATTCAGCAGCTGTTGAAGGAGAAGGCAATTCACGGACCTCATCCGTCACTGAAAGCATCCATCAAAGTGGTTTCCGGCGAATGCTACAAGGTTGAAATGCCTGAAAATAAACCGCTTGAGCTTATCGCTGAAGATATCCCCCTGGATATCCTCTTTGAGGATGAGCACCTGATCATTGTGAACAAGCCTGCCGGCATGGTTGTGCACCCCAGTCACGGGCATGAAAGTGGCACGCTGGTTCACGCTCTGCTGCATCACTGCCCCAATCTTCCAGGCATCAATGGCGTAGAGCGTCCCGGTATCGTACACCGGATCGACAAGGAGACATCGGGCAGCCTTGTTGTTGCCAAATCCGAGACTGCTCACCAGCGATTGGTTGAACTCTTCGCCACCCATGACATCGACCGCCAGTACCTGGCCTGGTGTCGTGGTGTACCGAACTGGCGCCAGCAGAGGATTGATCTGCCGATCGCCCGCCATCCCCAACATCGTCAGAAGATGGCCGTGGTCGCCACCGGAAAAGAGGCCGTGACCGATGCCGCCGTTGAAAAGACATTCGGCCAACTTTTCTGCCGCATACGGTTAACCCTGCATACCGGACGCACCCATCAAATTCGTGTGCACCTTAGTCAGGAACATCTGCCTATTCTCGGTGACAGCATCTACGGGCGAAAATTCAATCCGGGTAAACAGATTCCCGAACCTGCACGGACGGCTATGCAGTCCCTGAATCGCCAGGCTCTGCATGCTGAAGTCCTCGGCTTCAAACACCCGATCACCGGTGAACAGATCCGCTGCATTGCTCCGCTTCCTGACGACCTCAGAAAACTGGACGCATCACTGACCGATGCCTATCGCTGACCTGCATCTGATCGAATCAGAACTCTTCAGTTCTATCGGTGTCGGGGCTTTTTTTACCGATCGCAGGGGAGGTGCAAGCCTTCCGCCTTATGACTCGCTCAATTTCGGCCATGACGTTGGTGACGATCCACATGCGGTTTCAACCAACATTGAGTATCTTCTTCGCAAGAGTGGCCTGACTTCTCCGCCACACCAGGCCAGACAGGTACACGGTACAGGATATATTATCTGTCACGCAGAGGGATGCGTTCATGGCAATGACGCTGATATTCTCATTACTACCGAATCAAACACAGCTGTCGCCGTTCGAACCGCCGACTGCCTTCCTGTTCTTCTGGCCGATCCCATCGCAAAGGTTATTGCTGCCGTCCATGCTGGGTGGCGAGGTACAGCACAGCGAGTCGTTGTTAAGGCTATTGAACAGATGCAGAAGCAGGGTGCGCTACTGGACAACATTTACGTAACGCTGGGACCTTCAATAGGCCCGTGCTGTTTCGAAATCGGTATGGAATCTGCGAGCCAGTTGGCAGCCAGTGCCGAGAATGCATATCTGGCCATTAAACAGGAAAAAAAACCTCACGCCGACCTTGCGGCTATTAATATTATGCAACTTAAAGAAGCAGGCATTCTTGAAGAACACATTGAGTCCAATCATCGTTGCACACAGTGCCATCCTGAGAGGTTCTACTCCTATCGACGCGACCAGGGGGTCACCGGACGACATCTGGCCGTTGTCGCACTGCCCAATGGCAACTAGAGTCCCGCACATGAAAATCAAAGCGCTCTTTTTTTCGATTCTGCTTCTTCTCGCTGCTTGCGGCGGTAAGGATTTAACACCTTCCGAATCAGCTCAGGCCGATTACGAAAAAGGCAAACGACTTCTTGATAATGGCGACTACGTCAATGCCAACCTCTTTCTGGAAAACTTTTCAGCTGAACACCCCTATAGCAAATATGCCATTCCAGCCGAACTGCTACGTCTTTTCGCAACCTACAAGGGTAAAGAGTACATCCTCTGTGAAACGCTGGCTGGCAGATTTGTAGATCTCCACCCTCGTCATCCCGATGTGGCTTACGCCAAATACATCCTTGCCATGAGCCACTACAAGCAAGTTGCAGATCAGGACCGTGACCAGACCCAGACCAAGCTGGCCATTGCCGCCCTCAAGAGAGTCATAAAAGAGCATCCCGGCAGTGACTACGCCAGAGACTCTTCGTCCCGCCTTCAGAACCTTTACAATAAACTTTCATCACATGAATTGACCGTAGGAAAATTCTACTTTGACAAAGAGCGCTACGTTGCTGCAGCCAACCGATTCAAAGTGGTTCTGGACAAATTCCAGACCACTCCCGCCATTGAAGAGGCGCTTTACTATCTGGCGGCCTCCTATGCCAAGCTGGGCATTAAGACAACTGCGCGCGAAATGGCCATTCTACTCCAACACAACTTTCCGAAAAGTGAGTGGAGCGATAAAGCCGAAGAGTTTCTTTAACAATTAAGGCATGAGCTTCGAATGACGCCCCATCAGCGACGTTACTTATACGCTTTCCTATCTTCTCTGACACTCTTTCTAAGCGCTTGCAGCGACCTGGATAAAGTCGGGGTTTCACAGCTTCTTGATGCTCGCGATCAGGCAATCAGCCATCGCAGCATCTCTGAGTACAGTGCACTTATTTCAACTGCTTATCACGACAACAACCGTGGCAAGGTTGAAGTTGTCGCTCAAATGCTATCGCTTTTCGACAAGTTCGAACGAGCCGAAATGCATTCATATGACCGTGAAATCAGGGGACTGGACAATGGCCGTGCCCAATGCGAACAATCCTACACTCTCAGGGTTTTTGCCGATGGTGAGTGGCGACAGATTGTTCAACGAGAACAGTTGACGCTGGCTGAAGAGGCGAACGGCTGGAAAATCATCTCGGGACTGTAACAGTTCACCCGGCAGGTCTTCTGCCGGCCGGAAAGTCATCAACCCTGACAACCGCATCAACAGCCTTTCGGGCTTTCTCCAGCAGTCTCCCCTCCTCTTTGCTGACAGCATTCTCACGAAGAAGGTCATCCAGCCAATGCTTATAACTTTGTGATGGCTCGTAGACATACCCCTCTTTTCTCAGCCGTTTTTCCACCTCATCAGCTTTTAAAACAAGCTCGAAGGCATGGCCCAGACAACCGGTAATGTCATTGGAACTATCAGGAAGATAGAGGCCGGAGGTAAGCCTCTCTCTTGTTTCACCGGCATTCATCAGGATGGCGGCCAGCTGATGGCCAAGCCGATCCGACGGCTTGTGCACCCTTCTACCCATCGGAAATACCAGTGCCATCAACGACCATCCGATCACCTTCACCGGGTAGTTTGAAATAATACCATGTAGCGCTTCCTGGATATGATAAAGTGCCTGCTGGCAGGACCAGCGAACCAGTGGTAAGTCAGCCTCAGGGCGTCCATCATCTTCAAACCGCTTCAAGGTTGCCGAACAGAGGTACATGTACCCCAGAGCATCTGCAAAGCGCCCGGATAATTTCTCCTTGCGTTTCAGTGCTCCGCCAAGAACAAGCAGGGAAATATCCGCCAACGTGGCAAAGGCCGCTGAGAAACGAGCCAGCTGCCTGTAGTAACTCGCTACAGGGGCAGCGACAGGAGCAATTGCAAGCCGTCCACCCGTCAGGCCATAGATAAAGGAGCGTGCTGCGTTGGCCGTAACATAGGCCAGATGTCTTATCAGCAATTTATCGAACAACTTGATACTTTCATCCTCATCATCGCCATTAAGGGCATCCATTTCAGCCATGACATAGGGATGGCAACGCATCGCACCCTGCCCGAAGATAATCAGTGTCCGGGTAAGAATATTCGCTCCCTCCACGGTAATACCTACCGGAATGGTCTGATAGGCCCTGCCCAGATAGTTGGAGGGCCCAAGACAGATGCCCCGCCCGCCATGAACATCCATGGCGTCATTGACGGCCTGTCGCATGCCCTCAGTCAGATAATATTTGACGATAGCCGTCACAACCGAGGGCTTTTCACCCTGATCAAGTGCCGAAAGCGTTAACGTTCTGGCCGCATCCATCTGATAGGTAAGACCACCGATCCTGGCCAACGCCTCCTCCACCCCTTCGAATTTACCGATCGGCAGATGAAACTGCTTGCGAACGCGCGCATAGGTTCCGGTGGTATAACTGCAGAGTTTTGCTCCTCCACAACTAAGTGATGGCAATGAAATGCCCCGACCAACCGCCAGCCTCTCGACCAGCATACGCCAGCCACGACCAACCTGCTCCTGACCACCAATAATCCACACCATAGGAATGAACACATCCCGACCGGAATTCGGGCCGTTCTGAAATGCGGAATCAAGCGGATTATGGCGTCTGCCAATCTTTACCCCTTTGGTATCAGTCGGCACCAGCGCACAGGTGATACCAAGATCATCCGTATCCCCCAGAAGATGATCCGGATCATAGGCATGAAAGGCCAGACCCAGGGTTGTTGCTACCGGGCCGAGAGTAATGTAGCGCTTCTCCCAGCTGGTTCTGAACCCCAACACCTCTTCGCCGTTGTGCTCCCCTTTACAGACAATCCCGCGATCAGGAATCGCTCCCGCATCAGAGCCCGCTTCCGGCCCGGTCAATGCAAAACAGGGAACCTCTTCACCTGTTGCCAGCCTGGGAAGGTAGTGGCTCTTCTGCTCCTCGGTTCCATAACTCATCAGCAGTTCGGCCGGACCTAACGAATTGGGTACCATCACTGTTACTGCTGCGGTGGTACTTCGACTGGAGATTTTCTGTATTACTTGGGAGTGGGCATAGGCGGAGAACTCCAAACCACCATACGACTTGGGAATAATCATGCCGAAGAATTTATTCTCCTTGATATAGCGCCACACTTCAGGTGGAAGATCATGTCGCTTATGAGTGATATCCCAGTCATCCAGCATGCCGCACAATGCTTCGACCGGGCCGTTGAGAAAAGCCTCTTCATCAGCTGTCAATTCGGGCTTGGGTGTTTCAAGAAGCTTCTTCCAGTCGGGATTTCCCTGGAACAACTCGGCATCCCACCAGACATTACCCGCCTCCATGGCTGAACGCTCCGTCTCGGACATCGGCGGCAGAGAGGCTTTCATATGATGGAACAGAGGGGTTGTTAACCACTTAAGGCGCAACTCATCCACATGAAGAGGAATCATGACCAGCAGGAACAACACCCATAGCGTGATGGTGATGCCTGTTTCGAACAAACCGAACATCGGCAGAAGAGTAAGTGCGGCTGCGACACCAACTGTCCAGCCCATTAAAGAGGCGCGCATTCGAGCAATCAATGTCAGCAAAACCAGTATGAACAATCCCAGAACAATCCACTGCATCATAGCCTCCAGAAGCAACCGCTAACCGCTTATCTCCATTATAGGTCACTTTCATTCACATGATACCGTGAAACGCAAAAGAGGGACCAAAGGCCCCTCTTTTGCGTTTCAAATACACCTCTTCTAAAAATGATAAGTCATCGATGCGCCAAACAGATGAATGTTCGATTTGTAAGAACCGTTTCTAACCACATTGGTCCCCGTCGATACTGTCTGATTCCGGGTTGCAAGAGTGACATAGATATAGGCAACATCCATTGTCATACGTTCGGAAAGGTCAACGCCATAACCAATATGGAAAGCCTGGCGATCATTGCCGGGGAGCAGCGGCGTGAAATCGATGTCCTTGATCGGAGATGGGTCATAGGTATATCCGAAACGGGCTCGCATTGTATCCGAATATGCCCATTCAACGCCGAGTCTGTATGCCCAGGTTGCTTTCCAGTTTTCGGGCACGGTCAATGAGGTGCCGTACACTGGCAGTGCAGGTGTATAGGTAAACGCCAGCTGTTTAAACTTCTTCCAGTTCACCCAGTCCACATCGGCACTTACAGTCCATTTCTCCGATGGCTGGAACGCCAAACCGATGCTCAACATATCCGGCATGGTAACCGTAATGGCATTAGCTACCGGCGTGGGTGCGGCAGTAAGCGTCGAACTTCCTTTCGCCTTTATCTTCACTTCGGATCGATAACTGACACCGAAATTAAACTGCTCTGACTTATAAAGAAGTGCAGCATTGAAGCCCATGCCATCACCCTTGAAGTTTTGAGTTAAAGCAGTGCCGTTGAAGTCGACCTTATACATGTTGGCATAGACAACTCCGACAGCCAAAGCCAGTTGATCATTTACTTTAAAAGCGATATTTGGATTGATATTAACAGCCTGTAGACGCCCGTATTGAGCTGCAGCTGAGAACACCGCAGTTGTCGGCCACTCCATCTCCAGTCCGAAGGGTGCATTAATACCGATGCCATATGAAATTCCGAGGTCATCACTTGTGCCAGCAATATATGTGTGCGGCACCAGTAATGTCTTCTTGTCCGCACTCGACGTTGTCGGATTAAACGGGTTGCTTGTATTGGAAGTGAAATCAACCTTGGGCAGTATCAACGTACCACCGATTGTAAGTGCATTCCCCTGCTGAAAGGCAAGCCCTGCAGGGTTAAACCAGTTGGCTGACGGATTATCGGCAATCGCGGTAACGGCATGCGCCATGCCCATCGCTTTGACATCCATTTCGGGAATCTGAAAACCGCCTGCATGTGCTTGAACGATTGAAAAACCAAAAAAAGATAATGCTGCAAATATTCGTCTCATAATCCCTCCACAAGAATAACAGATCGTCTATTTATAGACTTATAACCCCACAGCAGGCAAGAGAATTATTGAATTTTGTAGCAATTGTTACATCGAGCTATGAAAACCGCATCAACATACGGACCACTTTTCTTGTCCCTTCCGAAAAGAGCTTATCGGTATAGAAGCTGCCAGAAATACGTTTGTTTACCTCGGCCAGAGTCGGGTACGGAGCAATGATGGATGCCATGGCTCCAATCTTCATCTTCTGGCTGATGGCCAGAATCCATGGTTGAATCAGTTCGCCGGCATGCAGGCCGACAATACTTGCCCCGAGAATGCGTCCATCTGCCTGGGTAACAACCTTAATCAACCCTTCCGTACGCCGCTCTGCCTGAGCCCGGTCATTCTCTTCAAAGCGCCACTCCAGAACCCTGATTTTCCTGCCCGCCTCTTTTGCATCGACCGCGCTCATACCGACATGCGCCAGCTCGGGGTCGGTATAGGTCACCCAGGGAACAGCGGAGTAGTCAACCGTGGCAGGAAGTTTGAAAAGCATGTTGCGAATCACAATGCCGGCCTGATAGGCCGCCATGTGGGTAAACTGGTATGGCCCCGCCACATCACCAATGGCATAAACACGTCTGTTGGATGACCTGAGTCTTGCATCAACATTAACGCCTCGCGTCGAATATTCGATGCCTGCTGCTTCCAGGTTCAAGCCATCCACATTGGCGCGACGCCCGGTTGCTATCAACAGATGCGAGCCCGTGACACAGACCTCACCATCATCCGTCGAACATCGCGCCGAAATTGATCCATTACCATCTTTTGTGAATGAGAGGTCTCGTCCACCCTCATAAAAACGGATCCCCTCCTGAGCCAGACGGTCTATAACGACTCTGGTCAGGTCGGGATCATCTTTGACCAAAAGACGTGCCATCTCCATCACGGTCACTTTAGCCCCCAGTCTTCGATGCGCCTGCGCCAGCTCCATACCGATCGGACCAGCGCCAATCACAATCAGGTGATCGATCCTCTCCCTGTTTTGAAAGATATTTTCATTAGTGAAGTAGTCGACACTATCCAACCCTTCAATGGGCGGAACAAAGGGCGATGAACCTGTTGCCAGCACGAAATACCTGGCTCTGACCCGCACATCTCCGGCCTCAACGGTATGTTTATCGACAAAACGGGCTGCGGCCCGAATGACCTTGACGCCAAGTCTCTCAAACCGCTCCACAGAGTCATTGGGAGCAATGGTGGAAATCACCTCTTGGACATGACGGTTCACAGCCTTCCAGTCGACAGATGGCTCCACCGGCTGAATGCCAAATGCGCCGGCCTCACGCATACCCTGTGCCTTTTCTGCTGCTGCCAATAACGCCTTGGAAGGAACGCAGCCTGTGTTAAGACAATCACCACCCATCTCGCCCTTCTCGATCAAGATGACATCAGCACCCATCTGTGATGCGCCGGCTGCAACCGAGAGTCCGGCGGATCCGGCTCCGATCACACAGATATCTGTTTTAATCCGTTGGCTCATCCGTTGCCCCTCCCTCTGAACTTTTTGTAAATCACAGGGAGCAGTGAGAGCATTGCAAGCCCGATCAGAGCCCCGATAATTTGTGGTGTCATGACGTTCTGCAAGGAGAGCGAGTCTCCGTCATCAAAAACCGATCCGAGACCGGAACCGATCAAGGCGAATACAAAGGTGCCGGGAATGATTCCGACAAATGTTGTAAGCAGATAAGTTTTCAGGCGTACGCCAAGAAAAGCGGGAGCAAGATTCACCAGCCAGAACGGGAATATTGGGATCAGCCGCAGCACCAACAGATAGCTCGTGGCATTCTCATTGAAACCCTTTTGCATTTTAGCCAGCCACGGCCCGGCCCTCTGCTTCAATGCCGATCCCAGAGAAGAGCTGGCGATGACGAACAGCAGCGTTGCTCCGGCGGTTGCCGCCAGAACGGTATAGAGTGTCCCGAAAAGCGCACCGAAAAGAAATCCTCCGGCCACTGTCAGCACCGCTCCGCCCGGCAGGGAGAGCGCAACAGCAACGGTATAGATCAACATGTAGGCACACGGGGCAATAAGCGGGTGCTTCTCTACCCACTCAAGCAGCAGTTCGCGATTCTCTTTCAACTGCTCAAAACCAAGAAAACGGTCGAGGTCAAATACGTAAACAAGCACCATGGCTGTCATGATCATAACGACCGGATACCAGCGCTTGAACACTATTTTCTTATCGACCTGGTCCATTTTCGCTGTCAAAAGAGGCCACCTCCGATCATTTCGGGTTTGGTCGTATCAGGCCAAGAAAACTTACAGATCGAGAAGTGCCACCCCTGGCTGTTCCAGATAGGACTTCACAGCGACAAGAAACTGAACCGCTTCACGCCCGTCAATCAGGCGGTGGTCGTAAGTCAATGCCAGATACATCATCGGGCGGATCACCACCTGGCCATTCTCAGCCACTGGCCGCTGCTGAATGGCGTGCATACCTAGAATTCCACTCTGGGGAGGGTTAACAATCGGTGTTGATAGTAACGATCCGAAGACGCCTCCATTGGTAATGGAGAAGGTTCCTCCCTTAAGATCGTCCGGCATCAAGCCGCCATCACGTGCTTTAGTAGCAAGCGAGGCGATACCCTGCTCGATTTCGGCAAAGCTCATCTGACCGGCATCACGAAGCACAGGTACAACCAGCCCCTTCTCCGTCGAGACGGCTATGCCAATATCCATGTAGTTATGGTAGACAACCTCTTCACCATCAATGAATGCGTTCATGGCCGGGAACTGCGATGCTGCATGTGCACAGGCTTTAACAAAAAAAGACATGAAGCCCAAACCGACGCCGTGTTTCTTGCTGAATCTCTCCTTGTATTTGGATCGAATATCCATCACCGCCTGCATATTCACTTCGTTGAAGGTAGTGAGCATAGCAGCCGTGTTCTGAGCATCTTTTAGTCGAGAAGCGATCCGCTTACGAAGCCCCGACATGGCAACCCGCTCCTCAATGCGATTGCCTGACAGGCCGGAATCGGGCCGCACCGACAGCTCATCGTTCGAACGCTTCTCAACGATCTTCTCAACCACCTCCTCAACCTTCTGGGCAGCCTCTTCCCGGCTTTCGACGCGAGCCTCACTAGGCTCCTCTGGCCCTGTAGCCACAGACTTCTCTTTTGCTGGCCTCTTCTTATCTTTCACCTCCACAGAGGTGTCAATCAAGGCAATCACTTCACCCGGTTCGACAGTATCGTCTGCATGTTTGCTGATGTTTTTCAGAATGCCGGCATCAAGTGCTGTAATCTCCATGGTGATCTTATCGCTCTCGATCTCGGCAAGCACATCATCAACGGCCACCTCATCACCTTCGGCCTTCAGCCACGCGACTAGCGTCGCCTCTGTTTCAGACTCTCCGAGACTCGGAACCCTGATCTCTACATCACTCATAAATTCCTCCACTCAAGGGTTTACAATCTCAATCTCAATCAAGCCCAGCGCCTTTTCCACGACCCTCTTCTGCTCTTCCAGATGTCGCTTGGCCGAACCAACAGCCGGAGCTGCTGAAGCAGGGCGTGAAACAAACAGAATCTCCTGATTCGGCAGAAGACAGCGTTTCAGATGGTGTTTGATCTGGTACCAGGCTCCCTGGTTTTTCGGCTCTTCCTGTACCCAGACCACTTCATCAGCATTTGGATACATGGCCGTCTGCTTTTTCAACCTGCCGGACGGGAAAGGGTAGAGACGTTCAATACGAACCAGTGCAATATCATCTATTTCCTGCTCTCGACGTGCAGCAAGGATGTCGTAATAGACCTTGCCTGCACAAAGAACAACTCTCTTCACCTTCTCAGGATTAATATGACTCTCAATCTCTCCGAGTACGGAGAGGAACTTCCCTTTGCTGAATTCATCCAGCGATGAAAACGACAGCTTCTGACGCAACATGCTCTTCGGCGTCATCATGATCAGCGGCTTGCGAATACCGATCTGATACTGCCGTCGCAGGAGATGGAACAGTTGGGCCGGCGTGGTCGGATAGACCACCTGCATATTATTTTCGGCACAGAGCTGCAGATAGCGCTCCAGTCTGGCAGACGAGTGCTCTGCCCCCTGCCCCTCATATCCATGTGGCAACCAGAGTGTAATGCCACTCATGCGCTGCCACTTCGTCTCACCGGCAGCAATAAACTGGTCAATCACTACCTGCGCATTGTTAGCAAAGTCGCCGTACTGCGCCTCCCAGATCACCAGCGCCCGAGGCTCGGCCACCGAATAGCCATATTCAAAACCGAGCACCGCCTCTTCCGATAGCATGCTGTCGACAACGAGAAAGTTGGCTATGCCTCCCTCACTCACCTTCTTCAATGGCACATATTTTTTTCCTGTTTTCTGATCATATACGATCACGTGTCGATGAAAAAAGGTGCCGCGGCCGCTATCCTGACCGGATAAGCGCACCCAGCCGCCTTCAGAGACCAGTGTCGCGTAGGCCATGGTTTCCGCACATCCCCAGTCAATGGGTTGCTGCCCATCCATCATCTGAATTCGGTTATCAAATATTTTTTGCACCAACGGATGCAGGCTGAAATCAGCAGGTACACCATGTGCCTTGCGCACCAGTTCAGCCAGCTTTGCATTGGCTACTGCTGTACTGGGTTCAGCCTCAGCTCTCCGTCGATAGCCTTCCCATCGCCCCTGAAGACTGTTGACGGGCGATGGAGGAGGCCTCTCAGGATTACGACGCATCTCATCCATACAATCCCGATACCACTCAACCACTTCGTCAGCGTCCTTGTCGCTGATCACGCCCTCGTCAACAAGCTTCTTGCGGTAGACCTGCAACAGGGTTGGGTGCGCATCAATTTTCCGATACATCACAGGCTGCGTTACTGCGGGTGAATCGGTCTCGTTATGGCCGTGACGACGATAGCAGATCAAATCAATGACAATATCCTCCCGGAACTGTCGGCGGTACTCCACGGCGATTTCAACAGCCAGACAACAGGCCTCGGGATCATCACCGTTCACATGCAGAATCGGTGCCTGCACCATCTTGGCAATGTCGGTACAGTAGGTCGTCGACCGCGCATCAAACGGATTGACCGTGAAACCAATCTGATTGTTGACCACCAGATGTATGGTGCCGCCTGTTCTGAATCCGTTGAGCTTGGAGAGATTAAGGGACTCTGCCACCACCCCTTGCCCTGCGAAGGCTGCATCGCCATGCACCAGAACACTCATCACTTCCCGGCGCTCATTATCTTTACGCCGACATTGACGGGCCCTTACCGAGCCCAGTGCCACAGGGGTAATAATCTCCAAATGCGAAGGGTTAAAGCCAAGCGAGAGATGCACCACACCACCCGGAGTACGCACATCGGATGAGAAGCCCATGTGATACTTCACATCACCGGCTCCCAATTCTGCATCCTCAAAACGGGCACCTTCAAATTCGGCAAAAATATCGGTCGATGCCTTATCCATGATATTGGCCAGAACATTCAACCGTCCACGATGGGCCATGCCGAGAATGATCTCTTTAACGCCTTTGGCACCGGAAAGCTGAACCAGCGCATCCAGCATCGGAATCAGGCTCTCACCACCCTCAAGCGAAAACCGCTTCTGACCGGCATACCGGGTATGAAGAAACCGTTCGAACTCTTCGGCCTTCATCACACGGTTAAAGATGTGTCTGCGCGTATCATGATCAAACTGAGGGGTTGACTGTACCCGCTCCAATCGCTCCTGAAGCCAGTGCTTTCTTGCTGAATCGGTAATGTGCATAAACTCCGGCCCGATGGAACCGCAGTAGGTCTTTTTCAACATCGCCTCGATCTCACGCAGAGGCAGGGTTTTCGGCCCTGCCAGATCGCCGGTCGGAAACACCGTATCCATATCCGACTCTTTTAAGCCGTAATAACTTAGTTGCAGTTCGGGACTGGGCTTGCGGGGATTCAATTGCAGCGGATCAAGATTGGCATGCAGGTGACCGTGCACCCGATAAGCATGTATCAGATAGAGTGCTCGCGACGGGAACTCCACATCATGGTGAAGGGCATGTGCCTCTGTATCTATAGAAGATTGATAAATACTCGGCTGGAGACGACCTGCCAGTCGCATCTTCTCCAACATCTGCTGATGTGACGAACCCTCCGACACTCCGCCAGTTTTTTCCCCAAGGGTATTGAAATATTCATTCCATTCGCCTGAAACCGAGTCAGGGTTCTCCAACCAAGATTCGTAAATTGATTCGATGTAACCGTTGCCGGTTGAGAAAAGCGTATCTTCTAACTGAGTATTCATTTTCGAATCATCCGCTGTTGGCACACAATCTCCTCTGTTTGACGATACAGCCTAGGTTATAGTCCATCTTGGCGATCAGTTCCAGCGCTATTCAGCATATCTCAGCTTATACCAGAGCAGTCCAAGATATTCATGCAGGGCAAGACCCGAATCGGCAAGTACTGTCCAGTGGGGCAGGTAGCTGCGCAGGTCATAATGACTCTGCCCGGTCAAAAAATCGACAGGTGCAGCAACCACATCCAGACCATGAGCTTTAAAGCACCAGACTGATCGCGGCATGTGCCAGGCTGAGGTTACCAGAACAACCCGATGAACCCCCCTCTTTGCCAGCAAAGTTTTCATATATACGGCATTTTCCCACGTGTTATCGGCAACATTCTCAGCAAAAACGGAACTTTCCGGGAGACCAAACCTGATCAGCCACCGGCGCATGATAGAGCCTTCCGGATCAGCACCCTCTGTCAGAGGCCGGCCTCCGGTCGCATAGACATCAAGACCTGTCTTTTTAGCAACCTCGGCAGCATAAAGCGTGCGCATCATGGCAGAGCTTCTCAACTGATCTCGGCCACCGTATTCGGGAGCATTTTCATAAATGCCGCCACCTAGAAGCACGATGGCACTTTCAGAAGATTCCAGATGCTCCACACTCAACACCGAATGTTTGAACTCCAATGGCTGTGTCAGCATATCCCGGACAGGTTCGGTAGATAGCAGCCAGAGAGCAGACAATGAGAGAAAGAGAACACCACGTCCCCACCAGCGTTTCGAAAACATGAAGCCGAACAGGCCAAGAAGAATCAGTCCGCCGGGCGGCAACAGCAGCTGTGAAAGAACTTTACTTAACATCAAAACCATCTGAATGCATCATGCCGTCAGGCTCCTATAAATCAATGCAATCAAACACTGGTTAGATATTTCTTCCCTTCCATATTGCCATCGCTAGAGTTCGCCTCGCTTTAATGGAGGCACAGATGAACATTTCAGGCATTTCCCCAACCACATCTCCCAGCACACTCTTCAGCCAGACTGGGCCTGCACAGCAGAGCAATGGCACTGCCGTCATTGCCAAGGAAGAACTGGTTGAAACCCGTGCTGCTGAATTCAGTGAACCTCTAAGCAAACAGGTCATAGAGGGTGAAGTAAGTGCACCTTCAGCATCAGGCAAAGGGCGTCTCGACATCTACGCGTAATCAACCTGTATTTTTTTAATCTATTTTAGAGGGTGCCTCAGGTTGAAGCGCCCTCTTTTCGTTCCGCCTTCACCTTTCGGACAACGAGCAGTCCCTCAATCAAAACCCATGCAGCCAGCAGAAAGATCACACTACCAACAACGGCTACAGTCCACTGCCCCTTTCCAACCGCTCCGAACACCCCCATCAACATACCGGCGATGGTAGTCCCCAACACAAGAAACATAGGCGCCAACGTATAGATAATCGGCTTCTTTTTACGATAGAGATAGATGGTAACCGTCAGCAGCGTCAGCCCAGCCAATATCTGATTAGTGGTTCCGAACAACGTCCAGAGGAACAGACCTGCTGGCTTTCCCTCCACCTCGAAAAAAGCGAAGAAACCAATGGCAAAGACGGCGACCAATGTTGCCACATACCGATTACCGAGAAATTCAACGCCAATGGTGCTGGCAATCTCCTGCGTGTTGTAGCGAAGCAACCTTGCACCTGTATCTACACTGGTCATGGCAAAACCAACCACGACAACACTGATAAAGGCAGCCGCGAATTCATAAGGAACACCCAACTGCGCAATAAAGTTGGCATTCCCCTGGATGAAGACACCCAGCTTCTGATGCAGGCCGACAGCCTTATCCCAAGATCCGTAGAAGGCTTCCCAGTCCGCGCGGTTGGCAAAGGCGCCTGCCGTGGTTGCCAAGACAGCCAACAAGGCCAGCAGTGACTCGCCGATCATACCTCCATAACCGATAAAGGGCGCATCCGTTTCACGATCAAGCTGTTTCGATGTCGTGCCTGATGCAACAAGGCCATGGAATCCCGAAACGGCACCGCAAGCTATGACGATAAAGAGGAACGGTAGCATCGGTGGCGCACCGACAGGGTTCGGATTCACGGCAGGGGCAGCCCATTCCGGATCAAGAATGAAGAAACCAACCAACATGGAAAAGAGTGCCAGATAGAGCAGCAGTGAGTTCAAGAAATCTCGTGGCTGCAGCAACAGCCAAACCGGCAGCACACTGGCTGCAAAGGCATAAATCAACAGTGACCACTTCCAGAAATCAGCGTCAAACCCGGTTACCGGGGTAGACAATCCCCACCAGGTAAAGAGCAACATCAGCACAAAACCTACGCCAATCAGCGGCCATACCGGCATATCTCTTTTGTAGACAAGAAAACCGATCACCATGGCAATCAGCATCAGGGAGTAGGTCGGGAAGACTGCTTCCGGATGTGAAGTAGCTGGAATATTGGCAGCATCAGGAGCTGCAAAAAGACCTGCAATCACCAGTACAAAGACCCCCATGGCCAGTGCTACAAGAAAGAAGATCACCAGCAAAAACAGCAGGCGAGTACGAGGGCTGATCACATCGTGGGCAATCGTGCCGACACTCTTTCCCTTATAGCGTGATGAGAGGACAAGTGCTGAAAAATCATGTACCGCACCGATCATCAGTGTACCGAAGACCACCCAGCAGAGTGCAGGTACCCAACCCCATATGACAGCAATGGCAGGTCCGAGCATCGGAGCAAGTCCGGCAATGGAAGCGTAGTGATGACCGAAAAGGATATACTTGTTGGCTGGAACATAATCGACACCATCGCGCAACTCATGCGCCGGCGTTACAGCATTGTCGTCCAGCACGAACACCTTCCTGCCAAGGAACCCTTTGGCATAGAATCGATAAAACAACAGATATAGACAGAGCACCAATATGGCCATGGTTACCGGCGTCATCTCACCCTCCACGCTTTGAGCAATTCACTTCAGCCGCTACTCTATCCCGCATGGATAACAAAATCACATGGCTACTGCTGCCACCCCTCCTTATACTGCTTTCAGGCTGCCACCCCGATCAGCCGCAGGAAACATCTCAAATTGATCCAACGCCCATTGTTGCAAAGGCAGGCGGTATTGTTTTTCATGATTCAGATATCGACAGGGAAATCCGTGCCATGCCCGACTCATTGCAGCACATTGGCTCTGATCCCATTGCCCGAGGCCAGGTTCTTAATGTGTTGATCAGGCGCTCGATTCTCAGCCAACAGGCCCGGGAAGTCGGACTGGATCGCAACCCTCAGATTGTCAGCCAGATTGAACGGGCTGAGAACACCATCCTGATTGAGGCGCTTGAGAACTGGCAAGTCTCTCAGACACCGGAGCCAACTGAAGATCAGATTACCAAATACTACAAAGATCACCTCACTAATTTCACCATTCCGGAGCAGATCCACGCTCGTCACATTCTCGTCGGCAGCGAAAAAATTGCTTGGCAGATCCTTAAAAAACTGGGCCGGGACCGGGATAGTTTTGCAGCCCTTGCCGCCACCCACTCTCTTGATGACAGTAACAAGGCCCTGGGTGGTGATCTGAACTGGTTTCCTCGTGGCATCATGGTTGAAGCCTTTGAAAAAGCAGCCTTTGCTCTCAAAGAGGGCGGGATAAGCAAACCGGTTCAAACCCAGTTCGGATGGCATATTATTGAGGCTCTGGGCAAGCGCCCGGCCCATACCAAGTCACTTGATGAATCACGTGATGAGATCGCTTCCATCCTGCTACAGAGATCGCTTGATCAATGGATAGAGAAGTTAATTTCAAAGGCAAATGTCAGCGTACTTAATCCTGAGTACCAGCTCTCCAAAGAAGAGCCCATCGTTGTGGGACATTGAGCTCACAACCATCATATGCCTAAAATAATCCGATGAATAAGAGCCTGATTGATCTTCAAATCGAAGGCATGAACTGTGCCGGCTGTGCCGGCAAGGTTGAAGCGGCCCTTAAGAGCGTTGATGGCGTCATCGAAGCCCGGGTCAATCTCGCCAACCGCACAGCACATGTTACGGGGATTTCTGGTGATGATTCGATCCAACTTCTATCGAAAGCTGTTGCTGACGCCGGATATAAAGCCTACCTACTTCGCTCACTTGATCGAAGTAAACAGCGGCAGCAGGAAGCACTCAAGTTCAAAACATTGATCCGCAAAGCATCCACTGCGGCCGCCCTCGGCACCATCATGATGATTGGCATGTGGGCAGACCTCTGGCCATCGGCAGAGACAGGACAAAACTTCTGGATCGGCGCAGGCGTCATCACTCTTCTGGTCATGGCCTTTGCCGGTGGACATTTCTACACCGGTGCGATCAGAGCCATCCAGCATGGCAACACCAATATGGACACCCTGATTGCGCTGGGTACCGGTACAGCATGGGCTTACTCTATGACCATCGCCATCTCACCTGACCTGGTGATGACTGAAGCACGCCACTTCTATTTTGAAGCTTCTGTGCTGATCATTGCCTTCATCAATCTCGGGCAGGCACTGGAGGCCAGGGGTCGTGGCAAGACATCCGAAGCCATTGAAAAGCTGATCGGACTTGCCCCCAAAACGGCCTCTCTTATCCGCCAGGGTGAAGAGGTCATTGTACCGATTGAGACCCTTCAGGTCGGCGACATCATCCGTATCAAACCGGGCGAGAAGATTCCCGTTGATGGCGAAGTAACGGAAGGCTACTCATCGGTCGATGAATCGATGCTGACCGGCGAACCTCTCGCAGTCAGCAAGCAGCCCGGAGATCCTGTCACAGGAGGCACAGTCAACGGCACCGGCAGCTTCCTGTTCAGGGCCGAACGTACTGGTTCCAACACCGTACTGGCCCACATCATCGACATGGTTCAACGAGCGCAATCAACCAAACCTGCGATCGGTCGTATGGTTGACGGAGTAACCGCCATCTTCGTTCCCGCTGTTGTCACCATCGCTGCCGTAACCTTTGCCATCTGGTACATCTTCGGCCCAAGCATCGATTACGCCTTTGTCACCGCTGTCACCGTGCTGATCATCGCCTGCCCCTGCGCCCTGGGGCTTGCTACGCCGATGTCGATCATGGTCGGTATCGGCAAGGCTGCCGAATACGGCATACTGATCCGAAACGGTGAAGCCTTGGAACGTGCCGGCAGGGTCGACACCATCCTGCTCGACAAAACCGGCACCGTTACCTCGGGCAAGCCTGAAGTCACCGACATCATCGCTGACAAACCGGATGAAGTTCTGGCGCTCGCGGCAACACTGGAGTCCAGCTCCGAACATCCTTTGGCAAGTGCTATCCTGACCGCGGCCAAACAGCAAAAGATCAAAACAGTGAAAGCTGACAATTTTGAGTCTCTTACAGGCATGGGTATCTCAGCCACGGTTGAGGGCCAGAAGCTTCTCCTTGGCAATGAAACCCTCATGCGCAGCTATTCGGTCAATATCCCCTCTGAACTGGAGGATCAATTCAAACTACTGACTGAAGCTGCAAAAACAGCTCTTTTTCTGGCTAAAGACGGCCTGACTCTGGGCATTATTGCTATCTCCGACCCTCTCAGAAACGATAGCATCGATGCCATCAAGCGCATGCAGGAGTCCGGATTGAAGGTCATCATGGTAACCGGTGACAATCTGCACACAGCAAAAGCCATTGCAGCTCAAACCGGAGTGAAGGAGTTCATGGCCGGCGTTTCACCGCAGGATAAGCATGAGAAGGTGCTTCAGCTTCAGGCTGAAGGCGGAAAAGTGGCCATGGTAGGTGATGGCATCAACGATGCGGCAGCCTTAGCACAAGCCGATGTCGGCATTGCCATCGGCAGCGGCACGGATATCGCCATCGAAAGCGCCGATATCACCATGATTCACGGCTCTCTATCCGGTGTGCTGCGCGCCATTAACATCTCGCAAGCCACGATCCGAAACATCAAACAGAACCTGTTCGGAGCCTTTATCTTCAATTCACTCGGCATCCCTGTGGCCGCAGGCATCCTCTTCCCCTTCTTCGGCATCCTGCTAAACCCGGTGATTGCCGGAGCCGCCATGGCCGCCTCATCGGTCACCGTTGTCGGCAACTCGAACCGCCTGCGAAACTTCAATCCTGACGCTTAGGAACATCAGTCAAGCTATAGGCTAAAACAGAGATTCTCTTTTTAGCTTGTTTCCCAGGAGTGAAAAGGCTCTCTATTTCGTCAGCGAGATGAACAGTTCCGGCAATTTCTCCGGCAAGCGATCGACATGGTCGATAATGGTATACTGCTTGCCAAAAATATCTGATACATACTCATCAGCCTTCGGATCAAGGTTGATGCAGTAGGTATAGATGCCATCACGATCCATCTCTTTTGCCGCCTGCTTACAGTCCTGAATCAAAAGCTGTTCATCATCGACATCGACATCGGCCGGTTCACCATCAGTGAGGATCAGCATCAGCTTTTTATCAGCCGGCTGAGCTTTCAGATAGTGTCCGGCATGACGCATAGCAGCACCCATCCGGGTTGAGAAGCCTGCTTCCATAGCTGCCAGCCGTGAGTTCACTTCATCATTCCATGGTTCGTTGTATCCTTTCATATGCAAATAACGAACATTGTGACGCGTATCGGAGTGGAAGCCGGCTATCGAAAACTTATCTCCCACCTGATCAACTGCCCAGGCCAGCAGAGATACCGCTTCCTGTGAAAGTTCGAGAATCGTCTGATTGCACCCCTCCGCCTTCTCATTCAGAGATTGCGACAGATCAAGCAGCAGCATAACAGCCACATCACGGCCATCGTTTTTGTGACTCATGTTGATACGCGGATCAGGGGTGGCTCCACCTTTGAAATCAATTAGCGAGCGAATGGCCACATCCAGATCAAGTTCAGAGCCCTCTTCCTGATAACGAATACGCACTTTGTCCTGAGGCTTGAGCATATCAAGCAGTGCCTTCAGGCGCTTGGCAAGCGAGCTGTGCTTTTCAAGTAACCTGTCGATCTTCGATGCATTGCCGCGAGGATGCAGCGACTCATAAACACTGACCCAGTCGGGACGATAATGGGCAGCGCTGTAATCCCACTCATGATAGTGACGAGGTGGCAGACCTTTCAGCTCCTCTTCCTCTTGCTGTCTCTTGTCGAGATGTTCGAAGGTAGTCTCTTCATCATCCCCCTGCTCGATATAGATCCAGAGATGCCGGTTATCATCACGATAATCGACCTCCGTATTTTTGAAATAGGTGTTTGGGAGGGCATCAGACTGCTTGCGGGTACGTCCAATGAAGGAGAGGGCAATCATTGCCATATCTTCACTCTTCGACCCGTCTCTCTCCATTTCAGCAAAGAAACGACCTACAAACTCCCGAACATCTTCGTTCTCATACTGGTAATCAGGATCAAGAATCGCCCTTGAAACCATCGCCAGTCGCAAATTAATCAAGGAGACGTCTTCCAACCCCAGAGCCTTCTCATCAGGGATCGGGTGCAGCGCCTGAAATATCTTCCTTAAACCCGGATAGCGTTGCATGGCAAGATACTCAACCCGGGAGTCTTCAAACGTCTCGACAGCAAGGCGCTGGAACGGGCTCCAGTTATCCACCACCATCTTCTGACTCCAACGGCGATGCGCTGCCATGTGAGCCAGCGCTGCACGATAACGGTCGATGCCTGAAACACCTCGATCATCATCATAAACATCAGGAATACGGATCCCCAGATCATCAAAATAGGGAGTTGGCTTACGCAGTTCATCAAATGCCAGCGAATAAGGCACCAGATAATCATGATCGTTCCACAAACCACGCAGATATTGATCCAGCTTGCGCTCATGATCCATGAGCAGCGTACCATGCCGCTCACGCTGCATCACCGCATGTGCATCGGGCGACTGAAAACTGAAGTAATCAACCTGACGGCCTGGATGTTTGTCATAGTAATTAATACCGTACTCGACCCAGTTTTTGAAACCTTCAAGTGAGAGTTCTATTAACAGGCGCGGTGCCTGATGCAATAGATCAACAAGACCCGGGCTTGGAAAAGTCGTGTGGTGACCATGAACTGAAACAGAAGTACGGTTCAGCATATCAATAACAATTTCATTGTATTGCTTAAAAAGTTCATAGGTATGCAAACGGCGCGTCACGGCACCAATCGTCTGAAGATAGGGAACCATCGCCTTGAAGTTGGTATGCGTGGACATGTAGTGGGCATGCATCCGCATATCCACCAGTGCCTGCTCACCTACAAGCGAAGCAACGCCAGGCGCCTCTTCCAGATAGACCAGAATCGGCTCCGGTCCGCGGCCCAATTTACCGAGAAAACTGGCATTTTCGATGTAGCTGACCAGTCCCTCGGAAGAGAGCAGAGCCTTAGCTTCCTCCATGCAGGCATCAAAGACACGGTCAACCTGAGCAAACCGGCAGTCTAGTCGTTGCCAGTACATCTCGACATCCATTTTTCTCAGGTTTTGTTCAGACATGAGTCATTTCCCTTTTCGTCATCAAATAAAAGAGTGATTAACCGAAGGTGGCTTCAATGGCATGGTCAAGCGTATCGCGAATATCCTCATCATCGGTGATCGGACGAACCAGAGCCATTCGGCAAGCCGCTTTCTCTTCAACACCATTCTTGATCAGAGATGCTGCATAGGTGAGCAGTCGGGTTGAAATACCTTCATCCAAACCATGACCCTTCAAGTTACGGGCAGTGCCACCGATTGTCACCAGCTTGGCAGCCAGCTCACGATCAATACCCGTCTCAGTAGCAACAATACCGGTTTCAACAGAAGCTTCAGGATAATCGAATTCAAAACCTGCAAAACGTTGCTTGGTCGACTGTTTCAGATCTTTCATCAGGCTCTGGTAACCGGGGTTATAGGAGATCACCAGCTGAAAATCGGGATGCGCCTCAATCAACTCACCCTTCTTGTCCAATGGCAGGGTGCGACGATGGTCAGTCAAAGGGTGAATCACCACGGTGGTGTCCTGACGTGCCTCCACAACTTCATCAAGATAACAGATCGCGCCAATTCTCGCTGCTGTCGTCAACGGTCCATCAAGCCAGCGGGTACCGTTGGCATCAAGAAGATAACGGCCAACCAGATCGGATGCGGTCATATCCTCGTTACAGGCCACGGTGATAAGGGGCCTATCTAGCTTCCACGCCATATATTCAACAAAACGCGATTTACCACATCCTGTCGGCCCTTTTACCATCACTGGCAGGCGTGCGGCGTAGGCAGCCTCATAGAGCTCAACTTCATCAGTCTGCGCCTGATAAAATGGCTCTTCATGAATCTTATACTGTTCTTTGTCGGTCATGGTTCACTCCCTGAATAACTGGTGTGGCCTATTTTAGCCGATCCTCAAAAAAAACGCATGTTTATAATTATGATGATTACTATAAATATTCCTTATGGTTATTTGACACCCTCTATCAATCACCTGATGCTAACTGGATTATGCCTAAAAGTAATCTTCGCCTGTTAAGCAAGCTGGGCTTCCTCTCCGAGGCAAGGCGTTTCGCTTGGTATCCTCCCTTCTGGATGATGCGGGTGAAGGTTCTGGCACTGGATGAGGAGTGGAGCCATGTTCGCATCAAACTTCCGCTTACCTGGGTGTCAGCCAATGCCGCTGGCAATATGTTTGGCGGCTTTCAGGCCAACCTTGCTGACCCCGTGCCCGCAATCGCCTGTGTACAAAAGTTTCCCGGCTATCGAATTGCCACCAAAAAGCTAGAACTGGACTTTCTTCGCGTCGGCAACTCAGACCTCACCCTCCAGTTCGACTTCAGCAAGCAACAGGCCGAAGCCATTCAAAAAGAGCTGGATGAGAAAGCCCGGGCCACCCCGTGCTTTGAAATGCGATTTGTGCGAGAGGATGGCGAGGTGTGCACTCTGATCAAAAACACCATCGCCATTCGTCCGAAAGGCTATATCGGCAATCACGACAGAAGAGTCGACAGCTAACCTCCTCTTCCAGCCACAACATATTCGGTATTTCCATTCATTTTGGTCTATAGTCTACTTGTTAAGGAAGGGAAGCCATGCATAATAGCGAAAACAAATCTTCAATCGGTTCAATAAACAGTAAGCAATCTGTACTTTTCGAAAGTAAAGGCAGCATTCTTGCTATATAGCTTGCTGATGAAGATCAGGAATTCATATCTCTGCAGCATGCAGTCACTTATATATAGCGTAGCCATAACGCTATCTCTCACTATTCCCGTGCTTTCCGATGCGAAACCCATTGTCGTCGCAACCGTTCCCGCCCTGGGGGAGATCGCCAAGGCGATCGGAGGAAACCATATCGAGGTTCACGTATTAACCCGTTCAGGGCAGAACCCCTATGTCTTTTTTCCAAGACCAAGTCATGTCGACACTCTGGAAAAGGCAAACCTTCTTTTTGCAGCCGGCTTCGGCCTTGAGGGTCAGTGGCTTCCTTCTCTCCTGCTACTGGCTGAAAACCCGCAGGTCATGCCCGGATCGATTGGTTATTTCACTGGAGAAGAGGCAATCCAGAGTATCGGCACCTTACGGGGCATGACATCCAAATCACTCAAGAAATGGTCGCCTAATGAAAATCCTCACTGGTGGTTCGACCCTGAGAACGGCATCAAGGCAGCGGCCCTGCTGGCAATTCGCCTTGGTGAAATTGATCCGGTTCATGAAGGCGAGTATCTCAATCGCGCCATCTCCTTCCGCACAGATGTGCTACAAGCACTTCCGGAATGGAGGCGCCGCATGAAGTCACTCAAAGGTTCCGTTCTTACCTATCACAACACCTACAACTATTTCATGAAAGCGATGGATGTGGAACTGGCTGGCTTCATCGAACCAAGAGCGGGTATCGAGCCCTCTACTCGTCATCTTAGCAACCTGATTGAACAGAGCCACAACAAAGGCATCGCCATGATCTGGGTGGAGCCCTATCACGAGGGTGCTATTGCCAAACGCCTTGCTAAAGAGACAGGCATCCCCCTGATATCCATTCCGGATGCCAAGACCGTCAACAGGGAAAACGGGTACATCGAGATGTTTAATAAAATTGTTCTCAAAATAGAGAGGTGGAGCCAATGATTCTATGGACAGTCATGGCCGCAACCCTGGTCATTGCGGTAAATCTTCCTGTACTAGGCCAGCGGGTACTCGAACGAAGGGTGGTATTTGTTGATCTGGCCCTCGCCCAGATTGCAGCCACAGGTTATGCGCTCGGCATGGCCACCCACTTGCCTGGCTTATTCACTGCAGGTGCCATTACAGCTGTCGCAGTGTTTTTGATGGCCCTGATGGATGAGGAGACACCTCTTCCCAAAGAGGCTGTCATGGGTGGTGTTTACGCCTTTGCAGCTTCTGCCGGCATTGTGCTCCTTTCCGTTCTCCCTCATGGAGAGGGACAACTGATGGGCCTGCTTTTTGGCAGCATTCTTGGCCTCGATTGGATAGGTGTGGGTAAACTCGCTGCTTTTGCAGCTGTCGGTACCGCTCTGGCCTGGCCAGTTCACGCCAACACCTACGGTGGTCGTCTCAGATTCTATGCAGGCATCAGCATCATCATTGTTCCAGCCATTCATGCGCTTGGCGTATTGCTTGTCTTCGCCTTTCTTGTCATGCCCGCCCTCTCTGTCTGGCGGAAAGGTCATAATGGTCCCGAATGGCAAGCGATTGCCCTAGCCATAGGGTCCGGTGTTGTCGGAGTCTTTATTGCCGATATCTTCGGACTGCCTCCATCAGCGACAGTTGTTCTTACCCTAACCTGTGTCGCTGTACTTATTGGCCTCGTCATCTTTTTCAAAATCAAGAGCGAAGCCAGAAAGCCAGTCAAAAAGAAGAAAAGCGACTCAGAAACCAGTGAAGAAGAGTCAGCCGAACCTGAAGAAAAGACGGAGTGATTTAGCAACTGCCATCTATTCGAAAGGAGCAGCCGACATACCAGTGAGCAGGAACACTGCTTACTTATGACATGTCATCTATAGTTACGGCATGCGCAACCTGACCGCCACAATTTTCATCCTTGCCCTTATAGCTTCCGGCATCTGGTTCTCAGCCCCTCAACTACTTCGTGAGCTGACACCCCACATTAATGAAAAGTCCGAAGTACAAAAGTTCAACGATATGCTTCTCGACATGAAACCGGACAGTGCCATTCAGGCAGGCTTTATCCAGACCTCACACGAGCAGATCTGGAGTAACGAGGCGTTCCTCTCATTCCTCGGAATCAACATCCCCCTAGGCCAGACCGAGGCCACACTTCGTGCACCAATCAAGGTTTACTACGGGGTACGTCCGTATGCCATTCATGCATTGAAGTCAGTAAAAGGCCAACTCCATCTCACCGTAGACAGTG
This sequence comes from Mariprofundaceae bacterium, assembly GCA_050301755.1. Classification (GTDB taxonomy): domain Bacteria; phylum Pseudomonadota; class Zetaproteobacteria; order Mariprofundales; family Mariprofundaceae; genus WSZY01. Next base: position 53,830 of record JBNKZS010000001.1, on the reverse strand, counting down.
TCGAAGTACTCTCCGTGGATGCCGATATCTCAAAACTTGAAATCAAAACCAGTGTCGGCTGGGCAAGACTGGATACAATGAGTGGTGAAGAGGCCCGATCAAGAGCCAAAAAGGCATTTGAGCAGAGTAAATACCGTGCGGCAGATAGTGTACTTCAATCACTACAGGTAACCGCCGATGTGCGCAAAGCCATGATGGTTATCGCCACACAAATCACAGGTGTCGATGATGTCTATGTCGAACGGCTTGACCTGCCGCCGACTTCACACAATCCTGTCCTACCACTCGATTAAGGATTTTTTGATGCAAGAGATGCTGTCACCCCTGCTCGATCAACTACTCGTCTTTTTTGAAGCCTACGGTTTGTGGGTGGCTATCGGCTCGGTGGCAATGTTCATCATCTCCATTGCCTCCATGCCCTTCATTGTGGCACAGATCCCAGCGGACTATTTCACTCATCATGGCCGCCATCGCCTATCCCAGTCCAACCACCACCCGGCAATCCGACTGGCTCTGGCGGGCCTTAAAAACATGCTCGGAGCCATTCTTCTGGTTGCCGGCTTTATCATGCTCTTCACACCCGGCCAGGGACTACTCTCCATCCTTTTCGGCCTGATGATTATGAACTATCCCGGCAAGTACCAGCTGGAGTGCTGGATTGTACGTAAACCTGTCATCTTCAATGCCGTCAACACCATGCGTGAAAAGCAGGACAAACCTCACCTTCTTCCACCCGAACCACACTAACCCCAAACAACCGCTTTTGACCGAAGGAGGTTATTCAGGAACAGGGTGAAACTAACAACATCCGGAAAAGCTGCATTCGCCGGGTTTGACCGCTTCAATGTAGGCGGAAACAACATAGGCCTCGACCCCGCGCCCAGGAGCCCAGTCGCGAATAAATTCGCGCGATTCGTCTTTGGGAACAATACGAATCTTCTCAAATCCGGCTTCACTCATCATCAATTCAAGCTCATCAATCAGTGATGCGCCGGCCATACATCCGGCATGCAGGACAGGATCGTTCTTCATCTCCTCAGGCATTTCGGCAGTCGCCACCACATCGGATATGGCCAGACGTCCTCCCGGTTTCAGTGCACGAAAGGCATCGCAGAATACCTGCTCCTTGTGCGGAGAGAGATTGATCACACAGTTGGAGATAATAATGTCTGCCGTGTTGTCAGCCACGGGAATATGCTCAATCTCTCCAAGGCGGAATTCGACATTGGTGAACCTTCCTTTCTCGGCATTGTGGCGGGCTTTGCTAAGCATATCCGGTGTCATATCAACACCTATTACGTGGCCTTGCTGACCTACCTCGTGAGCTGCCAGAAAAGCATCAAAGCCGCCGCCGCTACCCAGATCAATGACCACCTCACCCGCTTTCAAGCTGGCAATCGCACGCGGATTGCCACAGCCAAGCCCCATATCCGCACCTTCAGGCACCCTGCTTAGATCATCGTCGGAGTATCCCAACCGTGTTGAGATGAGCTGGTTGATTGCCGCATCGTCAGAGACACCACAGCAACTTGATTCAACGCCGCAACAACCGCCCTCGTTACTGGCTTTGGCCACCTCGGCATAACTGTCGCGAACATGATTTCGGACTGCATCTCTTTTTGTGTGACTCATCTTTCCTCCAAAGCTCCACCGCAACTTGATCCCTGACCAGCCGTACAGCCGTAACAGTGATCCATCACAACAATCGGATGCCCTGTCAGGTCACGGACGATCAGATCACTCAAGTGCAGTCGTTTATTTTCTGCGGTAACAATGGGAAGACCTAGCATCTGGTTGAAGTCGCAATCGTAGATAAATCCTTGCCAATCGACACTGACCAGAGAACGGCACATCACGCCATCAAGGTTATCCTCTGAGTAGGAATCCTTCAGAAGCTGCATGTAGGAGGCAAACTCGCCCTTCGAGATCAGGGTGCTGCCAAAGCGTTGGATCGGCATATTGGTGATTGTGAACAGCTGGTTGAAAGTGATACCAAAACGGATATGCAGCTCCCGCTTGTAGGCCGCCTCAAGTTCCACCTGCGAAGGCGGCAGGTTCGGCCCCTGCGGATTATAGACCAGCGTCAGTGCCAATCCGCTTCCTTCAATGCCATAACCAACACGATTGAGCCTCTTCAGCGCCTGAATACTGACATCGAACACCCCCTTGCCGCGCTGAGCATCGACATTCTCGCCGAGATAGCAGGGAAGCGAGGCCACCACTTCAACAGCATGATCGGCAAGAAACTGCACCATATCTTCATAGCCCTCCTCTTCGAGGATGGTAAGATTGCAACGATCTAGCACCCGCACGCCGAGCTCCCGCGCCTTGCTCACCAGTGTTTTGAAATGAGGATTCATCTCCGGAGCGCCACCTGTGAGATCAAGTGTGGTGACCTTGCCCGACTGCAGTATCTCAAGCACCTGCAGCAGTGTCTCCTCACTCATAATCTCCTTACGGCGCGGGCCGGCATCAACGTGGCAGTGCAGGCATGTCTGGTTGCATAAGTACCCCAGATTCACTTGGAGTGTCTCGATACTTCGACGTGAAATGGCCGGAAAATCGCTCTCTTTAAGCAGTGGAAGTGTTGCAATCATCGGGTACCCTCATCGTTTCAAATCGTTGTGACACATCAGTCGTCAATCAGCCCAACTCATTACACGCCGGTCGGCAAATCTTGATAGCCAAGCATAGAAACATATTGAACCGATTGCCAAGAGTCGTACTATCCAGCTTCTCGGGGATTTCCTTAATCGTAAATGGAGAGAGTCTATGAACGCTGCTACAGAGTTGAAACAGAAGATTGCTGAGGGTCATTCGCTGGTGCGGGCGGATCTATCCGGCATGGATCTATCCGGCATGGATCTATCCGGTGTTGACCTGACCGGGGCCAATCTTTCAAACGCTGACCTGAGTAACGCCAATCTTTCAAACGCCAAACTGGGAGCGGCCAATCTTAAGGGCACCAACCTTAAAGATGCCAATCTCGACGGTGCGCAAATGGAACTTCCTGTGGCTGAACTGCAACAGAAGATCGGTAACGCACAGAACCTGAGCGGCTACAATCTGGCCGGCTACAATCTTGAAGGAATTGACCTCTCCGGTGCCCGCCTTGCCGGTGCCAATCTCTCAGGGGCCAACCTGAAAGGTGCGGATCTGCGCGGCGCTTACCTCTATGAAACCGATTTTTCCAATGCCAACCTGAGCGAGGCCGACTTTACCGGCGCCCAGCTGCGTCGTGCCAACCTGACCGGCTCCATTCGTATCAACACGAAGATTCGCAAGTGGGCACTCAAAGGCGCTTATATCGCTGGCAAAACGGCATACATGGATTGATATGAACAATGTACAGGCGCTACCCGGCGCATTTCCACTGCATGCGGACAAGGACTTCATCACTGAAAGTGAATGGGTCATCCTCAAGCTTCTATGTCGCCCAGTGATGGACATTGATGGCAGCGATGCCGAGGAACTGTCTCAGGCCAGCGGCGGACAGATTAAAGTCGAAAGGGCGGATGAGCTGATTCGCATTGTCCGAATCTCCAAACTGCCCGGACTGGGCACATGGATTGCTCGACTGATGGGTGAGGTTGATCTTGATGTTGAGCAGGTTAAAACCCTTGCTCCCGAAGAGATCATGAATCGCATTAACGAGCGCATGGGCTATCCGCTTTGCAATGACGCGACAGTGCGCGCACTGACCGATCTGCAACTGCAGTGGAAAGGTTCAGAGCTTTAATAACTTTAAACAACCACGGGAAGATTAAATGACTGATCGAATTCTCATTACCGGCGGCGCCGGCTTTATCGGCTCCAATCTGGCAGCGACTTTGAGCCAGCGTGCCAACACCGAAGTGGTAATTGCCGATGACTTCTCCTCAGGTGACTGGCGTAACCTGATTCATGTGGATTGCGAAGTACGGGCGCTCGATTGCGATGATTTTGACCTGCTTGATGAGATCGCCGAGGGTGAGTTCACTGCCGTGATGCATCAGGCCGCCATTACCGACACCACGGTCATGGATCAACGTTTGATGGTTGAGGTGAACACCAATGCCTTTGCCGCCATTCTGGAGGCCGCATCGAAATCGAACACCCGCGTTGTCTATGCATCTTCAGCAGGCACCTATGGCAATTCGGCCGCACCGAACAGGATCGGCAGTGGTGAAGAGCCGGAAAACATCTACGGCTTCTCCAAGCTGGCCATGGACCGTGTTGCCAGGCGCTGGTATGGAAAGTCATCCGCACCGATCATCGGCCTGCGGTACTTTAATGTTTACGGACCCGGTGAACACCATAAGAACGAACGCGAAGGAAACAAGACCGCTTCGATGATCCTGCAAATGTATCAGCGTGCCAAAGCCGGTGAACAGCTAAAACTGTTCAAGTATGGCGAACAGATGCGTGACTTCGTCTATATCGGCGACGTTATCGGCGCCAATATGGCTGCCCTTGAAGCACCACGCTCCGCTGTCTGCAATGTCGGCTCAGGCAAAGCTCGCACCTTCAACGATATCGTTGAGAATCTCGGCAAACAGTTGGGAACCACATTTGATGTCGAGTTCATCGACAACCCATTCACCTTCTACCAAATGCACACCGAGGCAGACCTGACAGAGAGTAAGGCAGTCATGGGCTGGGAGCCAACATGGACACTTGAGGCGGGTATCGAGGACTATGTCCGCCTGCTGGAGAAGGGACACAGAGGCCCGGTAGCAACAGCATGAGAACCATCATAAAGAGAACAATCCAGCTTCTGGCACTTACCCTGCTAATGGCCACTGCATCCTGCCGTACCTATGAGATTCATCAAGGTAACGTCATGGAAGATGAGAATATCTGGTCGATTGCAACAGGCGATTCAAAATTCAAGGTGGAGAGTCTTCTCGGTTCCCCGGCCATGAAAGACCCTCTACATCCCAACATTGTCCGCTATGTGGAAGACCATCGAAACATCGAAGAGGAAGAGGGAAAAGAAGAGGAGCAAGAGAAACTCCGCGTCATCGAAATCACCTATGATGAGGCGCTTCGTGTGAAGAGGGTCAACTATATCGGTTTCAATCAGGGGTCAAATTAGCCATGGCCCTTAAACGTCCGGGAACAGCATCAAGAGTGGCATTCTTGACCACAACCTTCTGGACACTGGTCATGATCGCCGTACTGGTGGCAGGACACCTTGTGATGGCCTTCCTTCTCTACGCCAAAGTGACAGAAAGCACCGGCATGGAGGAGATAGCCAATTTCACAGGTTTGCCAATATGGTCGCTCTGGTTGGCCATGACAGGCGCTTTGGCACTTGATGGTTGGATTATCTACCACCAGCGACTGGATCGCAAAAAGGCGCTGAAGCGATAAACCCTATTCGGCGGCTGTCCTCCGCATATAGATGGTGAAGTCATTCTTCAGATAGTCATCCGTTAACTGACAATCCTCGCAAATTGAACGACAGTAGCTTAGCACAGTTTCAGGCAGATGACTCTGTAGATCATGGACTTTCAGATGCCTAGCGTCTAACAGGTTAAAGGCAGCACCCTTGCTGCAAAGTTCATACATTCGAGTAACCGTTCGAAAGGCATAAGCACCATCATCATGCAGGTTTTCATTCAACGCACCCGACAGAATCACCCAGTCAAAGCTCTGCTCAGCGAAATCCATATCAAACAGATCACCTTCAAACAGTCGCGCATCAAAATGCCGTTTCCGTGCCTCCCGCAACAGGTCGGGTGAAAGGTCAATGCCTGTATAGTCAAGGCGACCGAAATATATTGCGAACCACTTCTTGAAATCTGCAAATCCGCAACCGACATCGAGCACCGAATCCCCTGTTGAAATACCGATATCAGCCAGAACCTTGAAGCGAATCTCCTGAATTTCAGTACTGCTCCAATAGAGAGCATGGGAGGAGTAGCCGTGCCTTGTCAGACTATCACGGTGTCGATCAATGATGCGTTTGCGCTGATCCTGCTTCATGAGAGAAACTGTAATCGATCAAACTTAAGCTGTCTGTTGATCATTTTCCTACCCATTCTCATGCCAGCATTTAGGGTCGGCTGATGATTCCCTATAAACTCATCGACACAGCCACCGAACACGGCACCACACTCAAGCTCTACCAGCGAGGCAGGGATTTTGCCATCCGTGTAGACAAGGTCGGAGAACTGATGAATACCAGCCAGCACAACTCGGAGGAGGCTCTGGCCAGACTCGCATGTGAGCATGTGACCGGCATCGAGAACCCACGACTCCTTATCGGCGGCCTTGGCCTGGGCTATACACTGGCCGAAGCACTCGCACACACACCCACTACGGCATCGGTTATCGTCTCTGAACTGATGTCCTCCGTGGTACGCTGGAATCGTGAATACCTTGGTGTTGCCGCAGGATTTCCGCTTCTGGATGAACGGGTTGAAATTCTTGAACAGGATGTCGGCAAGGTGATGCGGGAGAACAAGAGTGGCTTTGATGCCATTATGCTTGATGTCGATAACGGACCGGATGGCTTCACCCGCGATGACAACGACTCACTGTACGGCCTGCACGGTTTAAACAACGCCTATGACGCACTCAAGCAAGGAGGCGTACTCACTGTCTGGTCAGCTTTTAAGGATGAGGCATTCACGCAACGCATGATGAAAGTCGGCTTCAAAGTGAAAGAGGAGAGCATACGCGCCCGTTCAGCCAAACGAGGTACCAGGCACAATATCTGGATAGGCATTCGATCATGATAGCCTACAGATCAAACCTGAAGCTGTGATCCAATAGAGGGCTCTATTCGCTCCAGCCACCCAGATGGGCAGAAGCGATTTCAACCAGCGCCTTGATGTGCTCTTCATCGGCATTGAGTGCAGGAATATAACGAAGCTCTTTGCCACCGGCCTCTTCGAAGTATTCACGATTCTCTTCACCGATCTCTTCGATGGTTTCAAGGCAGTCGGCTGAAAAGCCGGGGCAGATCACATCGACACGGCCAAGCCCATCGGCACCCCACTGTTTCAGTGTCTCATCCGTGTAGGGGGTGACCCACGGCTCCTTGCCGAAACGGGACTGGTAGGAGACAAACCACTCCCCCTCTTCAAGATTCAGCTCTTCCGCCAGCAGACGCCCTGTTTTTCTGCATAGGCATGGGTAAGGGTCACCGTTATCAAAGTATCGCTGGGGAATACCGTGGAATGACATCAACAGCCGCTCCGGCTTGCCATGCTTATCCCAATATCTACGGACACTGGCAGCAAGTGCATCAATATAGGCCGGATGATCGTGGTAGGTGTTGATCATGCGAAGTTCCGGCACACGGCGCCATGTTTTCAGCTCATCGGCTACAGCATCAAAGGTTGAGCCGGTTGTTGCCGCGGCGTATTGAGGATAGAGAGGAAAAACCAGTATCTTTGTACAACCCATCTCACGCAGCTTCTGCAAACCGGATACAATCGATGGATTGCCATAGCGCATGGCAAGCTCGACATGCACATCATCACCCAGTGCCGCCTGTAGCCCTGCCTGCTGATCCAGCGAGTATAACATCAGTGGTGAACCCTTCTCGGTCCAGACGCTCCTGTAGGCTTCGGCCGATTTGGCCGGGCGCGTATTAAGAATGATACCGTTGAGAATCAGCCACCACTGCCAGCGCGGCATTTCGACCACACGCGGATCCCAGAGAAACTCTTTCAGATAGACTTTCAGCGCCTCTTTGGTGGGAGCGTCGGGCGTACCCAGATTGGTAAGCAGGAGTCCTACGCGGGGGCGCTCTTTATGCTTGCCCTCGTCGTGCTTGAAACCCATTTTCGCCGTAAACATTTCAGACATACGTTCACCTGCTCCTCAACTTCAACGGCTGAACCTAACCGAGCGTCTTAAACAAACAACCAGTTAGAAAACATGGCTGCCTGCCCGGCATAGACACCATCCCTATCGATCAGATTCCAGACAGTAGCATCTTTGATTCTGAAACGTTTACCACTGCTTGAGATACGAACACCGCTGTAATCATCGACATATCCTTGCAGGGAAACCGTATGCAGAAGTCTCTTACGATCCTCCTGATTCGCCACCTCGGCCGACAGCCGTGATGGCAGAGCGGTGATGGCATTCCAATCCATCTCGAACAACGCCATTGCTTTCAGATTGGCATAATTAAAGACCGGATCGGATGCCATGTTATGCGACACTACGGCAAACGGCGCCTCGAACAGCGCCCTGGCCCGCTCAACTCTGTTTTCACCGGCGCCGATCAGTTCCCTGCCGGTCCAATGATGAAAACTGTTACATAGCAGATCGACATGGTCGACAAGAAAGAGGTTCGACGCAGAGGGAGAAGCAGGTTCGCGCATGCTCGTACCGGTCAACGTAATTTCGGGTCAATCCGCCAGCAGGAAGAAGAGCAAACCGAACTTGGCGTAGAACACCGCGAAGATGAAAGCCGAAACCGAAGTGATCAGGATGGCGTACTGCGGGTGGTTTTTGAAATAGAACCTCGGAACAAGCGTCAGTCCGCCGAGAACACCGGCACCAACCATCATCCAGGTCAGGAAGGCTCGCCCGATACCCAGCTCCATCAGCGCCTCTTCCAGCCCACCAAAGACAACGTAGATCAATGCGATATTCATCGCCCACGTAAAGTAGACCAGGATATACTCAACAACACTCCACTTCATTCCAAGCCGTCTACCACGCCAAATGGAGAACCCGGCAATGATGTTGGCAGGAATGGCAAAGACCATCAGAGAAAACAGGTAGAGATTCATGCGCGAACTATTATATGAGCTGATCGATATTGCCAGCGCCCAAGATCACAATTCAACAAAAGCTCGAATTGCACAGGTCTCCACATTGAACTACAATCCACTCACTTCTGGGGAGGAGGGATAAAAATGTCACAAGAGAAATACTGTAAATACCATGCTGAAATACCAGCCAAATGGTACTGTTCCGGCTGTAAAATCCCTCTCTGTTCTCACTGCGTCATGGAAGAGCGTCAAAAAGGCCAATACGTAGTTTGCCCGGCATGTGATAAAAATTTACACAAACTAAGTACTGCTCACGCCATTCCGCCTTTCTGGAAAAGAATGCCAACCTCCTTTAAATACCCATTCAATGGTGGCTCTCTTACCTATCTCATCGGTATTTCTCTCTTCTCACTTCTGTTTATGGTTCCTTTATGGCCTGTCGTTGTGGTCGCCTCTCTGGCTCTACCCATGATGATTCTTAGGTACGCCTTTTCAGTCCTCCAGCATACTGCAATGGGTCATACATCCCCCCCCAAGATGTCGATCAACTTCAAACTCTCCGAGCTTGCCCTGCCGATTAAGCTCATTCTGATCATGATAGTAATCGGAGGGCTAATGGGACTGATTCTCTTTCCTCTTGGTGTGAATCCCAACGTCATTCAGATGGTTGCATTTGCCCTGACCCAGCTTGTCCTCCCGGCCATGGTCATCCTGCTGGCTGTGCACAACAGCTTCTTCCGGGCCATCAACCCAATTGATATTGGAAATGTTATCGCGACGGTTGGTCTTCCCTATCTGGCCCTATGCGGCGTACTTCTTCTGCTCAGTGGTGCTCCAGGTTCCGTCATGTTCATTTTTGGAAGCTTGGTTCCAGAGTGGATGATCTTGATGTTCAGTATTTTTGTAGCCGCTTACTTTACCATTATCAACTTCTACCTGATGGGTTACGTTGTCTATCAATTCCACGAACAGTTAGGAATCAGACCAGAAGTGGAGTATTCGGATACTCTCAAGCCATCTTTAGTCAAAGGCCAAAAAGCTACTGAGACGGCATCCGCCTCCTATCCGATACTTCAAAAGGTACGTCTTCTGATCAAGGAGGGTATGAAACAGGCTGCAAAAGCAACACTGCAAAAAGAGTTACGGAGTCAAGCTGACCTGGATAAAGCCCGGATTGAAATGCATCAGCTCTATCATCAAATGTTATTGGATGACAATGAGAGCACAGAGATCGTGAGCCATGGAAACCAGTTTATACTCGCCCTGCTTGATAAAAACCTGGGTAAACAGGCCATAGGAATTTACAACGACTGCAAAGCCGCCGATCCAAAGTTCGTTCTTCCAACCCCTGAAGATATCCATAAACTGGCTTCTGCTGCTCAAAAGGCTGACGAGCACAAAACTATCCTCTCACTTATCAACGGATTCGTGCAGAGGCACCCTGACTACTCCGGTAGTGTCGAACTTCTGCTTATGGCTGCCCAGTCACTTCAACACCATTTCCGACAGGATGAGAAGGCCAAGAAAATATTACAATATATTATCAAACGATATCCGGATGATGCCAGGGTGCAAAAGGCCAAACGAGATCTGATGTTGATAGAGCGGTCAGCAGAAGCTGGAGTTTAACAATGCTCCTCTAGGCTTTTAGCAGCGACTGAGCCTGTTTGCGCAATGATAACTCATCTGCATTTTTGTAAACCCATCTCAGGTATGGGACAGCTCTATCTTCCATTTTTGCCATCCTCAGTTTTCGGGCGACCAAAAGCACAAGCGAGGCTAATTTAATATCTGAAGGGGCGTTCTTAAGAAGCAACCGCAACAGTTTTTCTGCATCCTCCAGCTCTCCCCGCTCGGAAAAAGAAGACACAAGACTCATCGCCAACTCCCTGTCAATCCTGGGCTTGGGCTGGGCCGTCTCCATATACTCTTTATAGATGGCATGAAGGCTCTGAACCGAATCGGCCTGATTGCCTTTTCTCAACATCAGCCGCCGGGCGGCAATATGATAATTTTCTCCGGATGGAGAGTTTCGCTCAACTTTATACCACTCATATAACAAAATATGTTCGTCAGGATATTTTGCACAAAGTACTGCGAAAATATCTCCTGCCTTTTTATACTGAAGCTTTTCGACATAGCCCATCGCCATATCAAACTCGGTCTGCCACGGCTTGATATGTTTTTTTTCACTTCTTTCAAGTTCAGCCAGCATATCATCAACAGGAACCGGAATTAGACGGGTCAAAACGATTCCGCATATAGCACCGGCAACAATGCCGCCAAAATGTGCCATATAGGCAACATTGCTATCGCTGTAATAGTGGAAGTAGAGCTCCTTGGACAGAAAAGCAAAAAGAAGAAGAAGCGCCGGCGCTTTCACATAATCAAAATAGAAACCCACTGAATAGAAAAAAGGGATTTTTCGCCAGCCAAAGAGAACCACATAGATCCCCATTAACCCGCCAATAGCTCCCGATGCCCCAACCAATGATGTGCCACTACCCGCCGATACCATAGCAAAAGAGGCAACTGCGCACAGACCTCCAACAATATAGATAGAAGCATACAGGAATGGCCCAATCAATCGTTCAACAACAAAGCCCAGCAAAAAAAGAAACACCATATTCCCCAGCAGATGGTCGAACCCTCCATGCAAAAACATATGGGTAAACATATCGACAATTTCCGGCTGATCGGGCTTAAACGAATACTCCTCCGTGACTATTCCGGAGAGAGCCGATTCAAACTTCTCCCTTGCCTGTTTCCAATCGTTGAACCTGTGATCTTCCGGCGTAACCCATCGAAGCTGATGAAGCTGCGCAATAAACGCAGCATCTCTCTGGAGCAGTATCGGAAAAGAGCTGCGGGCAATCTGCTTTGGATCTTTTTTGCGTAATCGTTTTGCCTCTTTGATTCGTCCGCCCTCTTCCAGAAAACGGGCGTATGCCGGAATCTCCAGTTCAGGCAAAACCGAGTCAGCATAGTTTTCAACAGCCTTCTGATACTGCTCATTCTCGCCAGACTGCATAAAGAAGAGGACAAAGCAGTTGATCACTATCAGGCACAACGTCACCCAAGGCAACGGCTTTAAAGTCATCTTTGATGCGAATGGAATAATCAGCATCGTATTTCCCCTCCACTACCGCACGGAAACCCTTAACTAAGCAGTTGAACCATCCTCTTACCCAACAACGTTGGGTTACGTTCCACAGCCACTCCGGCTGATTCAAGTGCCGCAAACTTCGCCTCAGCCGTACCCTTGCCACCGGAGATAATGGCACCGGCATGGCCCATACGTTTACCCGATGGGGCCGTAGCTCCGGCAATAAATGCGACCACCGGCTTGCTCACCTGTTCGCGGATAAACTCGGCCGCATTTTCCTCATCGGAGCCGCCGATCTCGCCGATCATCACGATACCATCGGTATCCGGATCAGCCTCAAACAGTTTCAGCGCATCAATGAAATCCATACCGTGAATCGGATCGCCGCCGATACCGATACAGGTGCTCTGGCCCAATCTGGTTTGCGTCAGCTGATGCACAGCCTCATAGGTCAGCGTACCTGAACGGGAAACGACACCAACGCGTCCAGACAGATGAATATGGCCGGGCATAATACCGATTTTGCACTCTCCCGGCGTGATGATGCCTGGGCAGTTCGGGCCGATCAGAGTGGCATCCGAATCTTTCAGGTGATCTTTCACCTTTAGCATATCCAGCACCGGAATTCCCTCGGTAATGCAGGCAATCACTTTGATACCGGCATCGGCTGCCTCGACAATCGCCGCAGCTGCAAACGGTGGCGGCACGTAGATCACCGAGGCATCGGCACCAACCTGATCGACCGCCTCAGCAACGGTGTTAAACACAGGGCGGTCAAGATGGACTTGCCCCCCCTTCTTGGGTGTTACGCCACCAACAAAGTTGGTGCCGTAAGCAATCATCTGTGTGGAGTGGAATGTCCCCTGTTTGCCGGTAAAGCCCTGGCAGATGACACGTGTCTCTTTGTTTACCAATACGCTCACTTGATTGCCTCCGCTGCCAGTGTTGCCGCCTGATCCAGGTCATTCGCCCAGCGCACATCAAGGCCTGCATCATGGATTAGCTTGCGCCCCTCCTCTTCATTGGTGCCGACAAGTCGCATGACCACCGGCACCTGCATCGGATGGGTCTTGATCGCCTCAAGCAGCCCATTGGCAATAATGTCGCAGCGGACAATGCCACCGAAGATATTGACCAGCACCGCTTTCACATGCTCATCACTAAAGAGGAGCTTGAAGGCCTCGCGCACCGCCTCGACAGTAACGCCACCACCCACATCGAGGAAATTGGCCGGTTTCTCACCTTTCAACTGAATGATATCCATCGTTGCCATGGCAAGCCCTGCGCCGTTGACCATGCAGCCGATATTGCCGTCCAGGGCGATGTAATTGAGGCCCGACTTGGCAGCCTCCGTCTCGCGCGGATCCTCCTCATCGAAGTCGCGCATTGAGACGATATCCTGCTGTCGGTAAAGAGCATTATCATCGACTGAAATCTTGGCATCGAGCGCAAAATGGCCGTCACCGGTCAGCACCAGCGGATTAAGCTCCAACAGGCTCGCATCACGTTCGACAAAAAGACGGTAGAGATTGCCGGTCAACGCATGGAACTCACTTCGAACCCCCTCTCTCAACTCAAGAAATTGTGCCATCTGATTGGAGACGGCTTCGGTAACACCCGCATGCATGTCAACTGGCAGAGTCAGAATCTTCTCAGGCGTAGTCGCTGCTACATGCTCAATATCCATGCCACCCGATGGGCTTACCACAAAGGCTACGGCTTCAGCCTCACGGTCGACAAGCAGACTGAGATAGAACTCATGATCAATATCCAGGCCCTCTTCGATATAGACTTTATTGACCACCTTGCCGGCCTCACCGGTCTGTTTGGTCACCAGTGTGGCGCCGAGCATCTCGGATGTAGCCTGTTTCACTTCGTCAATCGACCTGCAGATGCGCACACCGCCGGCCTTGCCTCGGCCGCCGGCATGGATCTGAGCCTTCACCACCCAAAGTGAACCACCCAATACATCGGCTGCGACAGCCGCCTCATCGGCAGTCAGCGCCAGTTTCCCTCTTGGAACCGGCACACCGAATTCCGCCAATAGCCATTTCGCCTGATATTCATGAATGTTCAATGATTTTCTCCATACGCATTCGGGCTCCTGCCCTCAGCCTTTTAACGCAAGCTAGATAAGCGCGGTTATCCGCTTGCTCACTAAAGCCGCCCATCCATAGGCGGATGAGCACTCAACTCTTCAGCAGGTCATCCACTTGAGCAACAAGCTCTTTTACCGAATCCAGCGAACGCTCGATAGCAGCCCTCTCATCTCCGATCAGGTCAAGTTCGATCACCCCTTCCATACCGCCGCCGCCGAGCTTGCACGGCACCCCCATGTAGTAGCCATCAATGCCGTACTCCCCTTCGAGATAAGCCGCACACGGCAAGATACGGTTCTTATCCTTAAGGATAGCCTCCGCCATCTCCACCACGGCTGCTGCAGGCGCATAAAAGGCCGAACCTGTCTTGAGCAGTTGCACAATCTCGGCACCACCCTGTGCAGTACGCTCACAGATTCCTGCCACCTCCTCCTCTGTCAGCAACTCGGTAATTGGAATACCGCCGACGGTCGAATAGCGAGGCAGTGGCACCATGGTATCTCCATGCCCGCCCAGTACGAAGGCCGAGACATCGCCGATTGAGACATCGAGCTTCTCGGCAATAAAGGAGCGCATCCGCGCCGAATCAAGTACACCAGCCATGCCGATCACCTTCTGACGCGGCAGACCAGAAATCTGTTTGGCCGTATAGACCATCGCATCCAACGGATTGGTCACAACCAGAATAATGCAGTTTGGCGAATAGGCTATGATCTTGCGTGTAACATCAGCCACGATCCTGACATTGGTTGCCAGAAGATCATCACGACTCATACCCGGCTTACGTGCAATACCCGCGGTAATGATGACTAGGTCCGAGTTGGCCGTATCAACATAATCCTGCGTGCCAGTCACGGAAACATCATACCCCTGAATCGGCGATGCTTCATACATATCCAGCGCTTTGCCTTGCGGAATCCCCTCCATCACATCGAGAAGCACGATATCGCCCAGCTCTTTCTGCGCCGCCAGAAATGCAGCCGTCGCCCCCACATTGCCCGAGCCGACAACTGTCAGTTTCTTACGCTGAAAGTAGGTATTGTCACCACGTACTACACCAGACCATCTCATAGACCACTCCTTCGGCAGATGAACTTCGATTGCCAACTTGATTTGTTAACTTGTATCGTCTGAAGATAGACTTGCCAATATGTCTTGTCGAACATCAAATGCCGATATGAATAGTTTGGACGCAACTTTGCTGCCTCCGGTAGCCGTTGAGGTGTGCGAGCTGCTCGGCCATTCCGGTGGGAAGGCCTATCTGGTCGGTGGCTCCGTCCGCGATCTGCTGCTCGGCATTACCCCGAAAGATATCGACATTGAACTTTACGGTATCGAGGCTGATAGGCTGAACAGACTCCTCGAAAAGCATGGCAGAGTAGAACATGTCGGCAAACAGTTCGGTGTATTCAAATTCTGGTATCGCCGCCATGAAATCGACATCGCTCTTCCCCGGACCGAAATCAAAACAGAGAAGGGGCATCGCGGCTTCCATGTAACCCCCGATCCTTTCATCGCACCTGAAACCGCATCGCTGAGACGCGACTTCACCGTCAATGCCATAATGTTCGACCCGTTAACCTGCACCCTTCTCGACTTTCATCAGGGTGCCGACCACCTGCGCCGGGGCATTCTCAGGCATGTCTCCCCCGCTTTTGCCGAAGACCCTCTGAGGGTTCTGAGGGGGATGCAGTTCGCTGCACGCTTCAAACTGAAACTCGACCCTGAAACAGCCGATCTGTGCCGCTCTCTGCTGAATGAAGCAGAGACTCTTCCAACCTCACGCATCTGGATCGAGTGGCAGAAGTGGTGCCATGCGAATCACCCCTCTTACGGCCTGCAGGCATTGGCCGATTCCGGCTGGATAAAGCTCTATCCGGAACTGGAAGCCATGATCGACTGCCCACAGGATCGTCGTTGGCACCCCGAAGGTGACGTATGGGTGCATACACTTCAGGTAGTCGATCAGGCAGCCTGCATTGCCAGAAGATATGACTGGCATGAGGAGACTCGCGAGCTGCTGCTACTCGCTGCCCTCTGCCATGACCTGGGAAAACCTGTCTGCACCTTTATTGATGAACGCGGCATCATCCGGTCACCGGGCCATAGCCATGAAGGAGTTGCCGACAGCCGGCGCTTTCTGGAAAAAATAGCTGCGCCCAAGCGTTTCGGGAAAGTTATCTTCCCGCTGGTTCAGGAGCACATGACCCATATGCATGGCGAGCCTACACCTCGGGCCGTCCGGCACCTCGCAAACAGACTGGCACCGGCCACCATAGAACTATGGGAAGCGCTGGTCGAAGCGGATGCCTCAGGAAGAGCCCCAGCACCGCCATCACGCCCCGCTCTGGAGTGGCTACAACAGGCTGAAGAGATAGAGAGCCACCTGAGTACGCCCAGCCCCATCATCACAGGAAAACTATTGATCGATTTAGGTGCCTCTCCAGGGCCTGAGCTCGGAAAAATTCTGAAGGAGTCTTATCAGGCACAACTGAATGGCGAGTTTGACGACCTGCCTTCGGCCAAATTCTGGATCACAGAATATCTGAGGGGAAAATAACCTACAGTTTCGGTCCAATATTTACGATGTTTACTTATCTCCCCCATCATCTATAATGCCGATACTTTCAAAAAAGGGGTCTCCCAATGCCTTCCTATCGTCGATTTCAGGACTGCTCTGTCAGTGAAAAGCTGCTGGACTCCATCTTCCTTATCACCATCGGTCTGGGTTACCTTTTTGCCCTTGCCCACACCTTCTATTCTCATGAGGGGCGCGATGGTCAGCCAGGCCTCTCCGTCGAGGACGTTCAAATTGCCTACTATGGTGAGCACCAGCAAACCCGTCTTGGTGCTGCCCTGAATGGTGCCATGGGAGGTAATCTAGAGTTCCCGGAACAGAAACAGATTATTTTTGACTGGATAGAAAATGGCAGCAACGTTGATGAATTCAACGCCAACGTTGCGCCAATCCTGAATGAGAATTGTGTGGCATGTCACTCGGAAGACTCCGGTATGAACCTCCCTCCTTTAACAACCTTTGAAGAGGCGAAGAATCTAACCCACGCCGATACAGGCGCTTCGGTTCAAAGCCTGGTTCGCGTCTCGCATATCCATCTCTTCGGCATCGCATTTATCCTCTTTTTTGTCGGCAGAATTTTCATTCTTTGCGAAATGCGGCCGATGGTAAAGCGGGTCATGGTGCTGGTGCCATTCATAGCCATCCTTCTGGATATTCTCTCCTGGTATATTACCAAGGTCATTCCGGGCTTCTCATATGTCGTGGTACTTGCAGGCGGCCTGATGGGCCTCTCCCTTGCCGGCCAGATTCTTGTCTCACTCTACCAGATGTGGTTTTACAAGCCCAAAGTGGAACCGATAGAGATGTGAGGGCTTTTATTCCACCGATGGGTGGAATAATCGAGACTCGCGCAATCAGTTGATTTGTTTATATTTGCACTAAAGGAGAAATGAAAATGACCAACGTAACAAAAATTCTAGCAGCACTAGTCGTGGCAGGCCTGTTCGCCTCCCCAGCCATCGCATCTGACACCCCTGATGGAGCCGCTCTATTCAAGAAAAAGTGCTCCATGTGCCACAAAGTGGACAAGAAAAAAGTAGGCCCTGCAGTCAAAGCTATGAATACCGATGCCGAGGTGCTACGTTCCGTCATTGCAGATGGCAGAAAGATGATGCCTAAATATTCAGGTAAACTTTCAGCCGAAGAGATCGATGCCGTTGTGGCATATCTAAAAGAGCAGCAGGGATAACACCCTTCTGTTGAATGTTAATTTAGCCTTGGAGGAAGCATGCTTAGAATCTTTATGATAATCACCGCCTGTATGGCTCTGATGAATGGTAACGCCAGTGCATCGGACGTCATTGATGGTAAGGCACTCTTTGCTAAAAACTGTGCCAGCTGCCATGGAGCAGACGGGAGCGTTAGTGACTACGGAAAAAAACTGGAGCCTTTTCCAGCTCGTAATCTGAGAGCTGTCGCACCCTATGTGGAGTACGATGAAATTCGCAGAATCGTCACACATGGCACCCATAAAACCTCAATGAAAGCGATGAAGTATGTTCTTGATCCACTTGAGATCGAAGCCATCGTTGATTACATAAAGACATTCACCTACAAACCAAATCTCGCCAATGGCCAGAAACGGTTTAAAGAGGTGTGTGCTTCCTGCCATGGCAATGATGGCCGCGCACAGACTGGTGTTGGTGCCAAGAATCTTGTTTACACCAAGCTGTCTCTGAATGAGAAGGTTCACACCATTCGCTACGGTCGTCCTGGAACATTGATGAAAGCCAAACGTCACCAGCTCAGCAACGTCGATATCGCCGACATTGCGAACTATGTTGACTCACTGAAGCGAGGTGGTGATGTGAAGGTTGGTGGCAAACTCTTTGCTACAAACTGCAAGGCATGCCATGCAACACCTTCAGATATTCACATCACCGGTAATGCAGCCGTGAAAAACAAGCGCATCTCGGACCTGGATGATCAGATGCTTGATCTGCGTATCCGCCACGGACGTCATGTTGACCGTGAAGGACGCCAGGCGATTAAAGCACTATCTTCCGATGATGTTCAGGACATTATCAGCTACCTCAGGGCAAAAACTAAGTGAGTGATTTGAACACCAGCAGCCCCCACTCTTCAGGAGCGGGGGCTGCTTCTCTTTTTAATCTTGATCTGATCAAGAAATATGATCAGGCAGGTCCCCGCTACACCTCTTACCCGACTGCCCCCATGTTTCATGAGGGTATCAATGGTGCTGTCTATGCGGAGACGCTTGAAAAGGCAGGCAAAGCAGACGGGCCGCTGTCGATCTATATCCACATCCCCTTCTGCAACACTGTCTGCTACTATTGCGGCTGCAACAAGATTGCCACCAAGCAATATGAACGTGCCGAACCGTATCTCCAGCTTCTACTCAAAGAGATAGATCTTGTAGCCGATCGAATCGGCAACAAACGTCCGGTAACGCAACTCCATCTTGGCGGAGGCACACCGACATTCCTCAATGACGATCAGATGCGCCGCCTGGTTTCTCATCTGCACCAACGTTTCAACTTCGTTTCCGATGATGAAGGCGAGTACGGCATTGAAATGGATCCTCGTGAATGCACGGAAAACACCGTAAAAACACTTCGTGAAACCGGCTTCAACCGCATGTCCATGGGCGTTCAGGATTTCGATGCGGATGTACAGAAGGCTGTTAACCGTATTCAGTCGCGGGAAGAGACACTACGCGTGCTCAATGAAGCCCGTGCCCATGGCTTCAAATCAATGAATATTGACCTGATGTACGGTCTTCCCCTGCAGACAGTTGAGACATTCGACCGGACACTCTCAACCATTATCGAGTTCTCTCCGGATCGCATTGCACTGTTTAACTATGCCCACCTGCCGCATATGTTCATGCCACAGCGTCGCATCAATGTTGAGCAACTACCGTCACCACAGCAGAAGCTCGACATCCTTGAGCACAGCATCAAACGCCTCCTTGATGCCGGTTACGAATTCATCGGCATGGATCACTTCGGCAAGCCTGATGACGAACTGACCATTGCCCAGCGAGAGGGCAAGCTCTACCGGAACTTCCAGGGTTACTCCACCCACTCCGATTGTGACCTGATCGGCATCGGCCTGACCTCTATCGGTTATGTCGGCGGCAGCTTCTTCCAGAATGCCAAAGAGATGGATGCATACAGCCAGGCTATTGAATCTGATCAGTTTTCTGTCTTCAGGGGCTACACACTGACTGAAGAGGACCACCTTCGTCGCCATGTCATTATGCGCCTGATGTGTGACTTTGCACTCAACTTCGCAGACACGGAGAAGCTGTTTAACATCAATTTCAATGAGCACTTTGCTGATGCCATCGCAGACCTGAAACCAATGCAGGAGGATGGCCTGGTTGCTCTTGAGGATAACCGGCTTGATGTGCTACCGGCAGGACGCATGCTTATCCGTAACATCGCCATGCTCTTTGATGAACACCTTCGCAAAAAACAGGAAGAGGTTCGCTACTCGAAAGTTATCTAGAGGTCGGGGGTGTCTACCCCTTACTTCCTGTTGGACAGACTGGCGAGAACGGAGAGGATAACCAACCTATGTACGAACCTGAACGCTTCAGAAGTGCCGAGTACCTGGCCGTGTTGGATCATTCCGACACAACCTACCGCTGCACTTTCTCCCCTTCTGCAAAGGAGATCATGAGTGCTGCTGCAGAAGCGGGCTACCCGCATGAGATATGCGGCCTGCTGATTGGCAGGGTCGAAGAGAACCTCTGGCAGGTTGATGAGGCATGCCAGGTGGAGAACCTTAACAAGGAACGTGCAGCAGATCGCTTTCAGCTTGATCCGGCCGGATATCAGGCCATTGACCGTGAGTTACGAGGCAGCGGTAAAGAAATCATCGGGGTATTTCATTCCCATCCAGACTGCCCTGCCAAACCATCCCCCACCGATCTCGAGAGCTCTTGGGAAGGGTTTCTCTATCCCATTATCAGTGTTTGTGATGGTGTCGTTGCCCAGCAACTGAACTGGGCCCTGAATGAATCGGGAAACAAATTCAAACAGGTGATTTCCCATGCGGATGACGAATGAACTATAAAGCCCCGTTACTTATCGCTCTTGCCGTTTCACTACTATTGCTACTGGGAGCATGTTCGGGAAAATTATCCACCGCGACCGGAAAAGCGTCCGTCTCCATCCCTTTGTCTGAGATGAGCGAAAAGTTCCTCTATCTGGCAGCCCAGGATGCCATGCGACAAGGGCAACAGGAACTGGCCATTCAGTTTCTGGATGCTTTGGTCAAACGAAACCCGGAAGCCACGATGCCACGCATGCAACTCGCTGAACTGCTCATCCGGTCAAACAGGGCCAAACAGGCCATGACGCATATTGATGCCGTTATTGGTGATGCCGAACCCACCTCAGCCAAGACGGAAGAGGATGCCGAACCGCATATCCTTCGGGCACGCGCTCTGGCCATTTCAGAGAAGCCTGATGATGCTCTGGAGATTCTTTCATCGCTGTTGATCCATCACCCCCAGCTTCTAGAAGCAAGGCTTCTGCATGTTTCACTTCTGGCCAACATGAATCGACTGGATGAAGCCCACCACTCCATCAACACCGGTCACAGGCATAAAGAGACGCCTGAACTGAGGAAAATCGAAGCAGACCTGTTGATACGTCAGAACCGTCTGGACGATGCGGTTCGCGTTCTGAATGCCATGCAGAAGCTTGATATCGACGATGAGACACCGACCCTGCTACTCAGCCAGATCGCGCAGCGGAGAAACAGCCCTGGCAAAGCCGAGCAACTACTTCGCAGCTATCTGGAAAAACGTCCGGGTGCCATTCGAGTTCGAAACTTGCTGGGACGGCTACTTGTCCAGTCAGGCCGCACGAAGGAAGCGATCACGATCTACAAAGGACTTGTCCGGGATACCGGAGGTACGGCCGAAGCACTTTCAACTCTCGGACTTCTCTACTATCAGAGCAGAGATTATGAACATGCGGCCGAACAGTTTCGTAAAGCTTTAGCTTCAGTACCAGAGGATAACTCGCGATTCTACCTGGCAGCCTCCCTTGAAGCGATGGATAGACAGGCCGAAGCCAAACAACTCTATCGGGAGATCGACAAAGAGAGTGTGGCATATGTTGATGCTCAACTCAGGCTTGCTGGACTGGAACTGGCGGCAGACCAGGTCATGGAAGCCGAAAAGAGAACAAAATCCATTCTGGCAGACCATCCTGATGCCGGAGATGGTTATATGCTGCTATCCAACATCTATTTGGTGCAGAAGAAGTTTCAGCTGCTTCTTGATGAAACTGAAACTGCTTTAACCCTCAATCGCGTTCCAGCCCGTCTTCTCTTTAACCGTGCAATCGCCTATGAACATTTCGGGCAGTATGAGAATGTTGAGAGAAGCCTGAGAGCGCTCCTTGCGATCAACCCCAGCCACTCGGAAGCACTGAACTTTCTTGGCTATGTCTTTGCCGAACAGGGAATTAACCTTGTAGAAGCCAAAGGACTGATCCAGCGCGCACTGGAAGAGAAGCCGAACGATGGCTACTACCTCGATTCACTGGCCTGGGTATACTTCAAGCAGGGCAATTTCAAAAAAGCAGCCAAGCTGCAGCGCTCCGCCATCGAACAGATCGGTGATGATCCGATAATGTTTGAACATCTGGGAGATATTCTCTGGAGAGCCGGAAGCAGAGGTGAAGCCCGCGAGTGCTGGGAGAAGGCACTTGAGTTGAAGCATGAGAAGCCGAAGCTTATTAAAAAGAAGATCGCCGAGGGGCTGCCAAACCCATGAGGGTGGGCGTCATCGCGGTGCTCGTAACCACGCTGCTGTTAACCGCTGGTTGCACAACCATATCCAAGCCTCTTGTGCCAGCCATATCGATTGGACCGTTCAATGAATTTTCGGGACGCCTTATCGTCATCGAACCAACCCGGAGATGGCAGGTGCTCGTGGACTGGGACGGCACGCCTGAGAAAGGAGTCGTCCGCTTAACGCATGCGGCCAGCAACCGTATCGTCAAGGTGGCATGGAATGGTGAAACCATGCAGATACTCGATAATGCGGACCGTAGCCATCATTGGAAAGTCGTAAACAAGCAGATGCTCTTCGACCAAGGCATCATCCTTCCCCCCACCCAACTGGCTCGAATCCTTTCGGGTTATATGCCGGAAGGCATGACTGAAAAGAGAGTGGGTGAATGGGAAGGGCGGCTGGACGACTCATTTCTTCGTATCAAATGGATTGAGAACCAACAGCGCCTGACATTGACAGACATGACACACGGACGCACTGCGATCCTGATTATTCAGCCATGAACAGATTTCCTGCGCCTGCCAAAATCAACCTTCACCTTCTGGTCACCCGGACCCTTGAGAATGGTTACCATGAACTTGATACCAGCTTCGCCTACGTCGATGTTGAAGATGAGCTGCAAATATCTCCATCAGAAAAGCTGATCGTCACCTGTTCTAATCCCGCTTTCAATGGAGCCCATAACCTTGTCTATCAAGTGCTCGATGCATTCCGCAAGAGATACGGAATTACCTCGGGACTGGAAATTCACATTAACAAACACCTCCCCGATCAGGCAGGTCTGGGGGGAGGCTCATCCGATGCGGCTACAGCCCTTATGGTTGCCAACGATCACTGGGAGCTAAATCTTCCTGTCGGAGATTTGATTGCATTTGCCGCTCCTTTCGGGGCTGATATCCCGTGCTTTCTATTCGGGAAGGCGAGTCTGGCCAGAGGCATTGGTGAGCAACTCACCGACTACCCGGACCCGCTTCCTGAAGGGACTCTTCTACTTGCCTATCCGGGCATCGGCCTCTCAACACCGGCCGTCTTTCAATGCTATGATAGCCGGATTGGAAATGCGGGTGCATTGACCCACCCCGACAGCGCCGATACCATCCGCGGCCTTTCCGGAAGAGCCATTGGAAACAATGATCTTGAGAGCTGCGCATGTTCGATATCCAGCGAGGTGGTAAAACTGCTGGAACAGATGCGAAGCGTGTCAGAGCACGCTTGGATGAGCGGAAGCGGATCAACATGTGTTGCCCTGTTTACAGATCAAAAGCAGGCTGAGAACGCTGCCAGAACGCTTGTAGAGCATAAACTGGCCACATGGACGCATATCGGAAAGCTGCTTCGGGAACATCCCTTGCAGCGTGAAAAAATTGGGGCGTAGCCAAGCGGTAAGGCAGCGGGTTTTGATCCCGTCATGCGCAGGTTCGAATCCTGCCGCCCCAGCCAATTTATCAAGTAGTTTGAATTGCCGCCCTTTTCCGGCAAGGTTCAATCTTGAATACTGATACATCAGGAGCATCGGGCATGATTGAAAGGCGCCTTCGACTCTTTTCCGGAACGTCAAATCCGGATCTTTCGCATAGTATTTGCGACCATATCGCCATACCTCCCGGCAAAATAGAGACCCAGCGCTTCTCCGATGGTGAAATCTTCCTGCAGTTTCAGGAAACTATTCGTGGCCATGATCTCTTCTTCATTCAAAGCACATCGGCCCCTGCCAACGACAACCTGATGGAACTTCTGATCGCAATTGATGCAGCCAAACGCGCATCAGCTCACTACATCTGCGCAGTAATCCCCTACTTCGGCTATGCCAGACAGGATCGAAAGAGCGCAGGAAGAACACCTATCTCAGCAAAACTGGTAGCAGACATGCTAACGACTGCAGGTGCGACGCGCGTTCTGACGATGGATCTGCATGCAGGCCAGATTCAGGGCTTTTTCAATATCCCGGTTGACAATATTTTTGCCGGCCCTCTGTTTGCAAAAGATGTTGCAGAACGCAATAGCCTTGATGATATTGTGATTGTATCTCCTGATGTGGGCGGTGTGGTTCGTGCCCGCGCCATGGCCAATAAACTTCATGCTGACATGGCCATTGTTGATAAACGTCGTCCTGCGCCGAATGTGGCCAAGGTCATGAATATCATTGGTGAAATTGAGGGAAAACACTGCATCCTTATTGATGACATGGTTGATACGGCAGGTACGCTCTGTGGTGCTGTTGAAGCCTTGCTTGAGGGTGGCGCCACCAAGGTGAGTGCCTACGCGACTCATGGTGTCCTTTCAGGCCCGGCAGCTGAACGCCTTGCCAACTCCAACATCCATGAACTGGTTGTGACCGACAGCATCAGACAGCCCCAGCATGTTCTTGATTGTGGTAAAGTGAGAGTACTCGGCATCGGTCCATTGATGGGTGAAGCCATCAAGCGCATCTATGATGCCCGTTCGATCAGCAGTCTTTACGACTGATTGTTTAGATACGTCAAAGGCTCCTCGGCAACCGCTCCATGCGTTGCTCTACCTCCTGCATCCATGCAGTCGTGCCTTTGACTTTAATCGCTGCGAAAAAGCGTGATTTTGCTACGCTTACGGCTCACCATGTTCGCCGCCACCCATCCATGGGTGGAAAAATGTGATTGATTTATACTCTTCAAGCTTCCAATAACTCAGAAAATCCATAGAGTGCGGCGCCTTCAGGCAGAAGCCCTGTCTGAAATCCGTCACGGGCAGACCCGTCGGATCATTTCATTTGGAGTATTGTTATGACTGATTTTGTAATTGAAGCGGAACTCCGCGAAAAAACCGGCAAAGCCGAAACCCGTCGCCAGCGTCGTGCCGGCAAACTTCCTGCCATTATCTATGGCGGTGACAAACCTGATATGCCTATTCTTTTGGATCAAAACGCTACTTCAAAGCTACTGAAGAATGAGCACTTCTTTGCATCTATCATTGAAGTAAACGTAAAAGGCACACGTGGTAAGAACAGCGTTCTTCTTAAAGATTCTCAGTGGGATCCGATCTATGATACCGCCAAGCATCTGGATTTCATGCGTGTAAGCTCTTCCGACACTGTACACATGGAAGTTCCAGTGGTTGCTATCAACCATGAAAAATGCCCGGGCATCAAAGCAGGTGGCATTATCGACCATGTACGCCACGTACTGGAAGTAACCTGCCGTGCCGACAGCATTCCTGAGCACATCGAAGTTGATTGCTCTGCTCTTGAAATCGGCGACACCGTTCACATTGATGATGTCACTCTGCCTGAAGGCGTAACTGTCGCTCACGAAGTAAACTTCACCGTCCTGAACATGACTGCTCCGAAGAAAGCTGAGGCTACTGAAGAGGAAGCTGAAGCTGGTGAAGAAACTGCTGAGGCTACTGAAGAGTAAAGTGCAACTTCTGGTTGGACTCGGCAATCCCGGCGACAAATACCAGGATACACGTCATAACATCGGTTTCCGGTTTCTTGACGCTATCGCCAAACATGAGGGGCTGCGCTTTGTCGCAGCCCCTCGTTTTCGTGCCGAGACCTGCACCTGGGAACTGAACGGGGAAAAGGTTCTTCTCGTCAAACCCCAAACCTTCATGAACCACAGCGGGGAGGCTGTCGGGCAACTGGCCCGATACTATCAGGTAGCTACCTCCGATATTTTTGTCGTCTATGACGATCTCGACCTTCCTGCCGGGAAACTGAGGATCAAAAAAGATGGCGGCCATGGTGGGCACAATGGCTTAAAGTCGATGAACCAGCATCTGGATGGCACTAATTACACCCGCATCAAGATCGGCATCGGGCGACCCGAATTCGGTGAAGTCTCACCCTGGGTCCTGGGCAAAGCATCTGAAACGGATCGCGCATCTGAAAACATCGTTTTTGGTGCCCTGCTGCCGGAAATGGCAGCAATTCTGGATGGCGAGGCAGACAGAGCTGCCAATCGCATTCATTTGAAAATCAACAGTTAACAGTAAAACGAGGAAACAGTCATGGCGCTAAGCATCGGAATCGTAGGGCTTCCCAATGTAGGAAAATCGACACTCTTCAATGCCCTGAACGGTGGCGGTGCGGAAGCAGCCAATTACCCGTTCTGCACCATTGATCCGAATGTCGGCATCGTTCCTGTTCCCGACAAAC
Source organism: Mariprofundaceae bacterium (assembly GCA_050301755.1). Lineage (GTDB taxonomy): Bacteria > Pseudomonadota > Zetaproteobacteria > Mariprofundales > Mariprofundaceae > WSZY01. The sequence goes on along the minus strand of JBNKZS010000001.1, from coordinate 27,413 downwards.
GCCTGCAGCCATTGATTGATATTGTAAATCCGAAAGCCGTTCAGTCCGCTGTGGTTGAGTTTGTCGACATCGCTGGGCTTGTAGCCGGTGCTGCCAGCGGCGAGGGACTGGGTAACAAATTCCTCGCCAATATCCGCGAATGCGCTGCCATTGCTCATGTCGTACGCTGCTTTGAAGATGACAATATCACCCATGTATCAGGTAAAGTTCATCCGCTCTCCGATATTGAGACCATCGACACCGAACTGATGCTCAAGGATATGGAGACGGTTCAGAAAGCTGTTATCCGTGTTGAAAAACTGGCCCGAACCGGCGACAAGGATGCCAAGGCACAGATCGAGACCTTCAAAAAGGTACTGGACGGGCTGGAAGATGGATCCACAGTGCGTCGTCAGAAGCTCTCTCAGGGAGAGCGGGAGCAGGTCCGGGACCTCTGCCTGCTGACCGGTAAACCTGTCCTCTACGTTGCCAATGTAGATGATAGCTCACTTCCTGATGGTAATGCCTATGTCGATCAGGTTCGCGAACATGCAGCTGAAGAGGGTGCCCGCGTGGCCGTTGTCTCTGCCCAGATCGAATCCGAACTGGCTGAGATGGATGAAGAGTCGAAGGTCGAATTTCTGGCTGACCTCGGTCTTTCTGAGCCCGGCCTGAACACCGTCATTCGAGAGGCTTATACACTGCTTGATCTGATCACCTACTTTACAGCCGGTGTCAAAGAGGTTCGCGCCTGGACCATTCACCGAGGAGATACAGCCCCTCAGGCCGCCGGTGTGATTCATACCGATTTCGAGAAAGGCTTTATTCGTGCCGAGACCATTGCCTATGATGACTATGTAAAGCTGGGCGGTGAGGCCAAATCAAAAGAAGCAGGAAAAATGCGGCTGGAAGGAAAGGATTACGTTGTCAAAGATGGCGATGTAATGCACTTCAGATTCAACGTCTGATGGCTTGAGATCAAGTATCGGAAGAAGCTTCCAGCATCTTCCGAACCAGGCGGCTCAACCGTGCAACCTCTACCGGCTTATCAATCACCTTGCAGTTGCCCAGCGACTCAACTTCGCCTCTTCGTTTCGAGAAATCGTATCCGGTCATAAGAACAACAGGCACCTGGGTGTCCATTTCCCGAATCGCAGTTGCCAGCTCAATCCCCCCCATCTCGGGCATAACCACATCAGAAAGGATGATTGAGACCTCGCCTCTATGCTCTCTGAAATACTCCAGGGCAGCATGTCCATTGGTTGCTTCGACCACAAGATAGTTCAGCTTCTTTAACACCTCTTCAACCGTATCAAGCAGTGTTTCGTCATCATCCACCAGCAGAACCACTTCACCCTGTCCATTCATCACCTGCATTTTATCGGTTGAAGGATCCTTAACATTTTCCACCAGAAGAGGCAGATAGATATCAATGGCCGTTCCCTCCCCGGGCTCGCTTCGTACTTCGAAAATACCGTTGTGTCTCTGTACCGCACCGTAAACCATAGAGAGGCCCAAACCGGTCCCTTTACCCACGCCTTTGGTCGTAAAGAACGGTTCGACCACCTTTGAGACCAGCGCTTGGGGGATTCCGCAACCGTTATCCTCGACACTAAGATGTGCCAACGCCTGATCACCGCCAATCTCCGGATACAGGTTCAGAAATTTTTCTGTTGGTTCATAACGCTTCAACGATACTTTGATGGCAGGAAAAGCTGTCTCCTCAACAGCATCGCGAGCATTGTTTAAAAGGTTCATGATCACCTGTTGCAGTTGAGTACTGTCTGCCGCCACCGTAATCGGCTCGTCCGTAATATCTGAAACCACTTCAATATTTTCAGGAATAGCATTTTTTGCCAGTTTTATAGCCTCTTTCGCCATGCTATTGAGAGGAACCATCTGCCTGTCGACACTGTCCTTACGGGCAAAGGTAAGCAGCTGCCGTACAATTTCAGCTGCCCGATTGCTTAACTTCTCGACATTATCCAGCCTTTCGCCGACTGAAACAGGATCATCCAGTTTGCTTTTGGCCAGAAAGACATTTCCCTGAAGAGCTGCGAGCATATTGTTGAAATCGTGGGCGATACCACCAACAAGTGTTCCGATCGCCTCCATCTTCTGCGCCTGAATAAACTGCTGCTCAAGTTTTTTGTATTCAGTCATATCCTGTTGCAAAGACACAAAATGGGTAATCTCTCCATGATCATCATGAATCGGTGCCACGCTCATCATTGCCGGATAGAAAGAACCATCCTTTCTCCGATCTATTAACGTCCCTTTCCAGACCTCACCGGCAGTGATCACCGACCACATCTCCTGATAAAACTTCGGATCCTGCGCACTGCTTTTGAGCATAGCCGGCGTATTACCGAGCGCTTCACGCAAGCTATAGCCTGTAATCTTTGAAAAAGCCGGATTCACGTATTCGATCACCGCATTGCGATCCGTGATGATAATGGCCTCACCTGCTTCAGCAATCGCCTTTGATAGCTTGCGACGCAGATCATTCGACTCCATCTGGTCGGAGAGGTCACGCATCATGACCGTCATAATCGTTTCTCCGCCCACCTCCTGTTTGGAGATGTAGCTCTCCAGCGGGAACTCCTCACCCGAAGCACGCATGCCATACATGCCAACCTTCCGGTGCTGTAAGGGCAGATCACTCTCATCCAGAAAGGCTTCCACCTTGGCACGATGAGAGCTCCAGAAGCGTTCCGGCATCAGCATCTCAACATGTTTGCCAAGAACCTTCCCGGCCTTGATTCCGAACACTCTTTCGGCAGCCGGATTGAAGAGAGTGACCTCCTGCTTCTCATTGATCGAAATAATGGCGTCTGCCGCCATCTCGACAATTCCCTTGAAGCGCATTTCAGCCAGCTTTCTCCCGGTAATATCCTGAGTGGTTCCGATAGAGCGAAGCGGCGTTCCCTTCTCATCATAGAAGGTTTTGCAACGTTCATGCACCCATTTAACAGAGCCATCGCCCATTAGCAGACGATGTTCGATATCATACTGTGTCCTGTTTTCTACTGAACCGGTATACGCTTTGTTCACAAACTCCCGGTCGTCTGGGTGTACTCTCTCCAGAAAAGTCTCATAGGTATTACTGGCGCCAATATCGTCACCAAAAACACGGCAATTCTCTTTCGACCAGATCAGGTTGTTTTCAACCAGGTCAAGCTCCCAATGACCGATCTTTGCCACCTCCTGAGCCTCTTCATATCTCTCCTGAATCTTTCTGAGTAAATTTTTCTGAGCAGTTCTTTCAGTGATATCGGTCGACACCCCACCAACGCCGTATACCTTTCCATTCATATCCTTCAACGGAAATTTGACAGAGATGTAGGTGTGTATGCCATCACCAAGCGGCACACTCTCCTCCATTTCAATCACCCTGTTTTCACGAATAACACGGAGGTCATTTTCTCGAAAGGCGCTCGCAACATCTGCCGGGAAAAAGTCGTAATCTGTTTTTCCTCTCATCTCGTCCGGTTTAATTTCAAACAGTTCTTCCCACCTTCGATTTACGAGCAGGTATTTTCCTTCCAAGTCCTTGATATATATAACGGATGTCGTGTTTTCGATAACGCCATGAAGCTGGCCTTCCATTTCCCTCGCCAGATGCTGCATCTCTTCGAGATTTTGTTTGAGCCTGCCGATAAGCGGAGAGCTGATTTTCTGGAACAGCAGTGATCCGAAGAGGATGAGAATAAAGGCAAAGGCAGATGAAATGAACCCGGCCCGAATAAACGGCGCCTGTATATCAGTTATTTTAATTTTGGCCACCATGCCAAGCCCCATCGCTGGGAGAGGTTCATATGAAGCCAACACTTCATCACCTAGATAGTCGGGCATTATGCCCGATCCCGATTCGCCCGAAAGCGCTCTGCGCATCGGTTCGGCCAGATTCGACTTTAGAGGAATAACCATCTCGGTTCTCGGTTTGAACTGGTGATCGAGTTGAACAAAAACAATCTGATCGCTATCGAGTCTTGCCAGAGTAAATTCGAAACTCTCGCTCGGAGGAATCTTTATAGGCTGTGAATGGGCATCGACAATCTGCTGAAGCGTTGCATAAAAGGCACCGCCTTCAACATCTTCTAAACTATGTTCAGCATCAAATCGGGCAACCGCGTTGATGAGTTGAACTTGGCTCTTCACAACCTGAATAAGATGAGCCCGGGACTGATCAATCGATATGTTGTAGAGAAAAACAAATGAAACCAACAGCGCTGTCAGAGTGACGACAACCATAATCATGATCAACAGTACAATCCTACGTTTTGCGTCGCTTATCATCAGCCATCCTCAGCGTTTTCACCACCGCTTAGTCGAATATAGACCATTTAGACAGCAATATCCAAGAAGATTAGTCGGTTATAGTTGCATTGAGCCTCTTCTCTCTTTCGCCTTGTAAAGTGCAATGTCCGCCTGTTTGGTTAATTCATCGACCGTTTCGGCGTCATCGGGATAGATGGCCACACCGATACTGCCGCCGATCTCGATTTGATGGCCGTTGATATCAAAGGGGCGCTTCAGCTCCGCCAGCAGTCGTTCACCGATCTTTTCGACCGTACCGGGAATATCGATCATCTCCAGAAGAATAATAAACTCATCACCGCCCACCCGCGCACAGGTATCCATATCCCTTAAACAGCCTTTCACCCGCTTTGCCACCTGTTGCAAAAGGATATCACCGACATCGTGACCGAAGGTATCATTGACCGGCTTGAAGCGATCCAGATCCAGCATCATAACGGCAAGGTTGCCTTCAGCACGTTTGGCGACACTGATCGCATGCTCGAAGGTTTCAGCAAACTTGCGACGATTGGGCAGGCCGGTCAACTCGTCCTCGAACGACATTCTCTTCAGTTTCTCATCAATATTTGCACGTTCGATAATGCCGGCCACGACATTGGCAACCGATTCAAGAAACTTGAGTTCCAGTTCGGATGTTTTGTGACCGTGCTCAAGATAGAGGTTGATCACACCAAGCACCCGCTCCTGATCATCCATCACGGGAAGACAATAGTGTCCATGGGCAGCCATCCCCGATGGCTGAATGGTATGGTCATCGTCAACACAGTCCCGGTGTACTATCTTTTTTGACTCGGCAGCCAGACCGCAAAGGCACGTACCGAAACCGATGTTATTGCATGCCTTAAGCAGAGCCGGATTGAGGTTTTTGTGCGCGACCATCTTCAGGGTTTTCGATTCCGGGTCGGTCACGAAGATGGCACCCTTCTTCTCAAAGGAGAGCCAGTCGACATCTAGAAGAAGCCGAAGGATTTGATCAAGAATCTCGTTAAGCGGCCGATGTACAATGGCAACCGCCAGAATAGAGAAAAGTGTCTGATCAATTTCAGAGCGCTCCCGTGCACTTCGCTCGGAGGCTTTGGCAGAAAAATAGGCCTCCTCCAGCAGGGCTACCAGCAATGTTCCTCCCTGGATCAGCAGGGCAATAAGGATTACGGAAAAAGCCAGAAAGTGCGGATCAATATACTGGGACAGATCATGAGACGACTTTCCGGCAAAAAAGTCCATGCCCGCCATCGCCGTGTAGTGCATCGACGATACGGCAAGGCCCATCACGACAGCTGCCGCGACCTTGAGCTTCATCTGGGAGAAGACTTTCGAATCCCGAAGGTGGTTGGCGATAAAAAGTGCTGCCGAAGCCGCAACAATGGCAATAACGATGGAGAGCACGACAACCGGCAGTGAAAAGCGCATGTCTGCATTCATCCGCATGGCTGCCATACCGACATAGTGCATACCGGCAACACCAAAACCGACAAGCATGCCCATATAGAGGATTCTTATTCTTCCGATCTCTCCGCCTTTGCGCAGCGGCAAAACCGCAATGGAGCAGACAACGACAGCCAGAAGCAGGGAGAATAGCGTCATGGGAAGGTCGTAAAAGATCGGCACAGGAAGATGAAAGGCTGTCATGCCGATAAAGTGCATGCTCCAGATGCCTGCACCCAGACTCAGTCCGAAAACAACAGACCACAAACTGTCCCAGCGACTATTTGAAAAGCAGTGAATGCGTGGAACCGTTGCCAGCGCAACAAATGAAGATGTGATTGCCACAATCACGGACAAAATCACAAGCAGCGGTTCATGGGTTCCGGGCAGCGTTTCCAAAATATCCTCCACTACAAAAATCGATAAATTTCAAAGCAAGATCAGTGCCTGCCATTAAAAGTTTCCAGCGGAAATGAAAAACGCCCCCGAAGGAGCGTTTTCATCTTAAAAGATCACAGAAGCTTTTACTCCTGCATACCCAGCCAACGCTCGACATCGAGGGCTGCCTTGCAACCTTCGCCGGCCGAGGTGATCGCTTGGCGATAGACCGGATCAGCCACGTCACCGGCTGCAAACACACCTTCAACTGAGGTTGCTGTGGATTTACCTCTGGTGATCAGGTAACCGGTCTCATCCATCTCCAGTTGCCCTTTGACAAAATCGGTATTCGGCTTATGGCCTATGGCAATAAATACGCCGTGCACATCGATCTCACGAGTGGAGCCATCTTTGGCTGATTTCAGGCGCAGTCCGGTAACGCCAGAGTCATCGCCCAACACTTCATCCAGTGTACTGCTCCAGGCCATCTCGATATTCGGAGCAGCAAAGAGTTTATCCTGCATGATCTTCTCGGCACGCAACTCGTCACGACGATGAATCAGGGTAACCTTGCTGCAGATGTTGGAAAGATAGAGCGCCTCTTCAACAGCGGTATCTCCGCCACCGACAACAGCCACCTCTTTACCACGATAGAAAAAGCCATCACACGTCGCACAGGCAGAAACTCCCTTGCCGGCAAAAGTCTCTTCCGATGGTAGGCCGAGATACATGGCCGATGCACCGGTTGCGATAATCAGAGCATCACAGGTGTAGGTGCCTTCGTCACCCATAAGTGTAAACGGACGCTTAGAGAGATCGGTCTCATTGATGTGGTCCCAGATGATCTCGGTGCCGAAACGTTCGGCCTGAGCCTGAAAGTCGGCCATCATTTCCGGACCCTGAACACCATCCTTGTAACCCGGATAGTTATCGACATCGGTGGTCGTGGTCAATTGGCCACCGGGCTGGATACCCTGAATCACTACCGGGTTCAGGTTGGCACGGGCTGCGTAAATTGCGGCTGTATAACCGGCAGGGCCGGAACCGAGAATAATGAGGTGATGGTGTTGAACATCCGACATGAGGAGACTCCTTTGATAAGAAGACGTAACCTAGCTATGAATGACTATGAATCAATCAGAGAAGAAAAACGGTGGCGAGGCCGAGAAAGGTCATAAATCCGACAACATCTGTCACCGTGGTCAGGATGGTGCCGGAAGCCAGTGCCGGATCGATATTGATACGCTGAAGCGTCAACGGAATCATTGCTCCTGCAAGTCCTGCCGCAAAGAGGTTGATCATCATGGCTGCAGCGATTACCAAACCTAGCCTGGCGCCAAAGGCAGGGAACCAGAACGAAGCCACAACCCCCATCAACAGAGCGAAACTGAGGCCGGTTACGACAGACACCGAGACCTCCTTGATCAGTGTCCGCTTGGCATTGTCGAACGTAATACGTCCCAGAGCAATTCCGCGCACAATGACCGTCAGCGTCTGGGTACCGGCAATACCACCCATACTGGCGACAATGGGCATCAGGATGGCCAGCGCCACAATCTGGGCAATGGTTGCTTCAAACTGTGCGATCACCACAGAGGCCAGAATGGCAGTTCCAAGATTCAAAGTAAGCCAGACACCACGACGCCAGGCTGTAATACCTACAGGCTCGGAGAGATCATCTTGATCGGAAAGGCCGGCCAGTCGATACATATCCTCGGTCGCCTCTTCCTGAACCACATCAAGAATGTCATCGGCAGTAATACGGCCGACCAGGACATCATTCTCGTCGACAACAGGCAGAGCCATCACATCGTAACGTTCGAAAAGGCGCGCCACCTCTTCCTGGTCCTGCCCTGCATGAGCCTTCGGAAACTCCATCCTGATCATGTCGGTAATTGAGACATCTACCTCGCAGAAAAGAAGCGCATGCAGAGGAACCACACCCAGAAGAATATCCTCGCTATCGACTACATAGACGTAGTTAAGGTTTTCAATCTCTTCACCCCAGCGCCGCAAAACATTAAGCACCTTCTCGACAGTCCAGTCGCCTCGAACCTTGAACAGTTCGACCTGCATCAGACCACCGGCAGACTCCTCATCATGTGCCATCAACGGTTCGATTTCACGACGTTCATCCGGATCGAGTCGTTCGATCACCTCATCGGCGATCTCCTTATCAACCGCCTGCAGAATGTCAGCCACATCATCCGTCTCCAGATGCTCGACAAACTCTTCAATCTCATGGGCTTTAAAGTCAGAAAGCAGGTCTTCCTGCATACCTTCCGGAAGCTCTAGAAGTGTTTCACCAAGAACTGTTTCGGAAATATAGGGAATGAGCTGGAGACGCTCCTGATCACTGCGGCAGGCGAGCAGCAGCTCTGCAATTTCAGCACTGTGAAGGTCGGCAATTTTTTCGGAGAGGAGCTGCCCATCCTCCTGTGCCAAAGAGAGGGCTTCCTGAAAACCGAGTTTTTCGATCTGCGAATCCACTCTGCCTGCCTCCTTAGCTGAAATTGGATCGAAGCATAGCGAACAAAGAGCAAAAGATCAGCGATTTCAACATGGGTCATATCAGAACCGTTTAATTATAACCTTTTCCAACCCCTAACAGGCAAGCCGGATCAACCGCAGGTGGAGGATCATCATCTATTGCGGCAGTATGCCGCTCCCGTGAACAGCAGCATCGAAACAGGAAAACCGAATCAGCCATCCGCACATCCCGGAGTGGCCTGGCAACTCTCTGAAATCGCCCGTTCGGACGGGCTGACTGTCTACATCTGTCCCGATCTGCGCAGTTACAGAACGATTTCGGAAGAGCTCTCCTTTTTCCTGCAGGAGAGTCGTCACCTCTTATGGAGATTCCCATCGTGGGAGGTTCTGCCCTACGATCGCGTATCACCGCACCATGCCATTGTCGGCGAACGCTTCTCGACGCTCAGCCGGCTGCTCAATACGCCTGAGCCCAAAGGGCTGATCCTGACATCACTGCCGGCCTGGCTTCAGCGCATTGCGCCACCGGAAACGATCGCGGCCCATGTCTGGCAATTGAAGATCGGCCAACTTCTCGATATCGCCTCCCTGAAAAGCAGGCTGGCCGAGTCCGGCATGCAGTCGACAGAGCGGGTACTGGCACCCGGAGAGTTTGCCGCCCGTGGCGGCCTACTCGACATCTGGCCGGCCACAGAGGAGACCCCTCTGAGAATCGACCTGTTCGGTGACGAGATCGAATCGATCCGTCGTTTCGATGTCGACAGCCAGCTCTCAGGCGAGCACTTGGACCACTTCACCTCGGTTCCTGTACGTGAAGTCATTCTCGACGAGAGCGGTCGCGACCATTTTACTGCGGCATTCCGCTCCCGTTTCCCGCATCTTCGCAAGCACCCTATGCTGACCGCCGCACAGGCCGGACGACCGCATCCGGGCATTGAGGCACTGTTGCCGTTTGCCTACAGCAGAACCGCACGCCTTGAAGAGTTCCTTCCCGAATCGTGCAGGCTGATCAGCTCAGCTGACATCGAGAGCAGGCGTGACAGCTTCGCCGAACAGGTGCGCGGCCAGTTCGAGATGGTGCGGGCAAGCAGCGAGCCGGTCATCTCGCCGCAGGAACTCTACGCCACCGAAACAGCCATTCCGGCATCACTGTTGGCAGCGGCCAGCGGCATTGAAGCTGCTCCTTCATTGACTGACTATCAGCAACAGCGTCAGCCGCTGCATCGTATACGCAGCGACCTTTCAGATCTGATCACACAGGGGTGGCGCACGCTGCTGGTTGCGCACGGGCCGGGCCAACAGGAGCGCATGTGCGAAAGCCTTGCAGAGATCTGCGAAGAGATTCCCCACTGCCATGGCCTGCATGATATGCCGGCGAACTCCATTGCAACGGCGATCGGTTTTCTGGAAAGCGGTTTCGCCCTGTCCGACAAAAAACTCATCATCCTCACCGGCCAGGAGCTGTTGGGCCAGCGGCTGCCGAGAAAACGTGGGCGGAGTTCTGCAGCCATCAGGGCTGACCTCTTCACCTCGCTTCAGGAGTTGAAAGCGGGTGACCCTGTCGTCCACGAAGACCACGGTGTCGGCCGCTACAAGGGGCTCACCAGTATGGAGTCCGGCGACGCCATGGCCGACTTCCTGCACATCGAATACGCCGGCGATGCCAGTATCTACCTGCCGGTCGAAGAGCTAGACAGGTTGCACCGCTATACCGGTGAAGAGGCTCCGGCACTCAACAAGCTCGGTTCCGACAGATGGAAACGGACACGTGAGCGGGTTCAGCGCGACCTGATGGCCATGGCGCATGAGCTGATTGATGTCGATGCCATGCGCAACAGGAGCCGGCGCGATCCCTACACGCTTGAGGGCACCCTCAAAGATAGCTATGAGGAGTTTGCCTCCCGCTTCCCGTTCGAGGAGACCGATGACCAGATCAGTGCCATTGACCATATCCTATCCGACTTCTCGAAAGAGAAGCCGATGGACCGCGTCGTCTGCGGCGATGTCGGATTCGGCAAGACGGAGGTGGCCATGCGCGCCGCCTTCATCGTTGCCGAATCGGGCAGGCAGGTGGCTATCCTCGCCCCGACGACAGTGCTGGCCAACCAACACTTCAACAGCTTCTCCGAACGCTTTTCCGGCACCGGCCTGAAGGTGGAGCTGCTCTCACGCCTGCAGGGAAAGAGGGAGAGCGACCGCATCACGCAGGAGCTGAAATCGGGAAAGACGCGCATCATCGTCGGTACCCACCGTCTGCTTTCGGATCAGTTCGAATTTGCCGATCTGGGGCTGGTCATTGTCGATGAAGAGCAGCGCTTCGGTGTCAAACACAAGGAGAAGCTCAAGTCCCTGCATGCCAGCATGGATCTGCTGACCCTGACGGCCACCCCTATTCCGCGCACGCTGCATCAGACCCTCTCGGGCCTGCGTTCCGTCTCCATTATCAGTACGCCGCCGGCCGAGCGCGAGGCGATCCGCACCATGGTCTCCAGCTTCGACCCGCACCTAGCCAACGAAGCGATCCGGCGCGAACTCTACCGTGGCGGACAGGTCTACTACCTGCACAACCATGTGAAGAGCATCGGCCGCATTGCCGACAGGTTACGACGGGAGATCCCGGAGGCGGAGGTCGGCATTGCCCACGGCCAGATGACACCGGCGGAACTCGACAGGCAGATGCTCGCCTTTTACGAGGGGCGTCTGCATATCCTTGTCTGCACCACCATTGTCGAATCGGGCCTTGATGTACCCAATGCCAATACACTGTTGGTCGAACGGGCGGATTTGCTCGGACTGGCGCAGCTGCATCAGATCCGAGGCCGTGTCGGCCGCAGTCACCAGCAAGCCTATGCCTACCTCTTCACCCCCGATGCACGTGCGATGACACCGGATGCGCGCGAACGGCTGCAGGCCATTGCCGAACACACCGAACTCGGTGCCGGATTCCTCCTGGCCCGTCAGGACATGGAGATCCGTGGTGCCGGCAACCTGCTGGGAGCCGAGCAGAGTGGTCAGATCGATGCCATCGGCCTCGACCTCTATCTGGAGATGCTGACACAGGCCGTTTCCGAAGCGAAAGGCGAAACCATCAAGCCGCAACAGCCGATCGACCTTCATCTCGGTGTCAATGCCATCCTGCCACCCGATTACATTCCTCAGGTGGGCGAGCGCCTTGCCCTCTATCGCCGCATTGCCAAGGCCGAAAATGACGAGCAGATCATCCTGCTGTTCGAGGAGATGACCGACCGTTTCGGCAAGATGCCGGAGGAGGCCAAATTCGCCCTCGAATCGGCCCGCATCCGCTGGCGTACGCGCCGCATGTTTATCTCCAAGCTTGATTCATCGAGCAATGGCATCCGTTTTACCTTCACCGAGAAGTCGCCGATCGATCCTGCCGCTCTGCTGATGCGGGTGCAGCGGGAGCCGCACCTCTATCGCCTGTCACCGGACGGTAACCTGACGCTGCTACATCAGTCGGATAACCGTCGTGAAAGACTCAAGGCATGCATTGCCTTTCTTGATTCCCTGCTGGAGGATACAGCCTCATGAATACCGACACGATTCGACCCACATTAAACCAACCCGGGCTGCTTTTTATGGATATGGATTCGACACTGATTCAGTGCGAATGTATCGACGAAATTGCCGACTTCCTCGGCATCAAAGAAGAGATTTCGGAGATTACCGAGCGTGCCATGCGTGGTGAACTCGACTTTTCCGAATCACTGACATCCCGTGTCCAGCTGTTGGCAGGTCTCGATGCATCGGTGTTGGAGCGAGTCTATCAGGAGCGTATCAAGCTGACTGAGGGAGCGGAAACCCTGATCAGGACAGTTCAGTCTCATGGCTGGAAAGTGGGCCTTGTTTCGGGTGGCTTCACCTACTTTACCGATAAGTTCAAAGAGAGCCTTGGGCTGGACTACACTCGTTCCAATGTCCTCGAAATTCATAACGGCAAGCTTACCGGAAGTGTGCTGGGCGATATTGTCGATGCCGAAACCAAACGGCTGTCCCTGATCGAACAGGCTGAGATCTTTTCCATACCGATGTCGCAGACGGTTGCCATTGGCGATGGTGCCAACGACCTGCCGATGATCGGAGAGGCAGCTATGGGCATCGCCTTCCACGCCAAGCCGAAAGTTCAGGCTGCTGCCCCGTATACCATCAATGATGGCGGCCTGGACAGGGTCCTGAATCTTCTCCAACATCAAAATTCATAGAGAATAGAAATAAAAAAGCCCGGACAAGCCGGGCTTTTAAGAAAAAAAGGAATATTACCCGCGAGGCAGGAATGCGGAAGGATTCAGCACCTTGCCGTTACGATGCACTTCATAGTGAAGGTGCGGGCCGGTTGAACGACCGGAAGAACCGACACGGCCAACCAGCTGGTTATCAGTGATCTCATCACCTACCTTTACGGCCAAGCTGGACAGATGACCGTAACGGGTCTTGTAACCGTAACCATGCTCGACATCGACCATGTAACCGAAATCTTTCATCTTACCGGCAAAGGTAACCACGCCACGACTCGTAGCCAGTACCGGTGCACCAAAGCGGTTGGCGATATCAACGCCATGATGTGAAGCTCGTTCGCCGGTAAAAGGGTCAGCACGCGTACCGAACTTTGAACTTAGCCAGCCACCTTCACTGGGCCATGCGTGTGGGCGTGCACTCTTCTCTTCACGAACACCCTGCATCAGGTAATCAATCGCTGCCAACTGAGTATCGAGATTGGAGAGGCGGGAGCTGACATGCTGCATGCGATCATTCAGTCCCATGTCGGCATTCACCGAAGACTGGATCAGGCGCGGGCCACCAAATGCGGGCTGAAGACCGAAATCAAACTCTTTCTTATCAAGGGAGGCAACCTCGACCAGCTTCTCGCCCAATGTATCAAGACGGGAGAGCTTGGCCTGAACCTGTCCCAGTGTGCGGGCATAAACAGCCATCTTCTTCTGCTCGGCAGCAACCTGTTCACGCAGGCTGACAATCTCCTGTTCATGCATCAGGCGAGCCAACTCAAGCTGCTGCTCACTATTCTGAAGCTTTGCAGCCATGGAGTTTGAACTATAGAGGGAGTAGGCACCCCAGCTGCCGAAAACGGCAAGAAAGAGGAATGTGGCCAGACATGTGGTTACCAGCCTCCGGCTGATCCGATAGCTTTTAACCTGTCCCGATTCAGGGACCAACATGATAGAAAAATGACTCACGCTCTAAAACTCCTCCACTCGAACTACGCTTGCTATGTTTTATATCGCTCACAGTCAAGCAAAAGTGTAACAATATTCACATGTTTGACCCTGCCGGCACACTCTTTATGCTTGGCAAATGTCAGACATCTCAAAAAACGTCTCTTCCATATCTATCGCCCGTCACACCGTGCAGTTTATCCTGCGTAGTGCAATGGACACTCAGCCTGCCCGCTGTTTCGGCCTCATTGGCCGGAAACCGTCGGCACTGAGAGACCTCACCATTACCCATGCAACTCCGCAAGCGGTTTTCGGAACGACAAAGAGTGCAGCCCGACAGCTGGCTGACTGTGACATGCAACACACTCTCGAAGACTGGCAGCAACAGGCTATTGAGCTGTGCGGTATCTACTTCTCCACCGAAAATGGGATTATGCCAGAACCCGGAGTGCTGACAGCCATGGAGAACGAACTCCGGAAAAAGGCTCCTGCCTGCTCTGAAAAAAACCTGATCCTGATGTCATTAATGCTCAACACTGCCGGCTGCCTTGAAGCTTTTACCTACATCCTCAAGGATGAAACACTTATCCCGGTCCCGCTTCTGCTTGCGGAAGATGGACAGCAGACAAAGAACGGTTAGTTTTTCGACATGCGAATTTGCCATGTAGGCCTGAACCATCGAACAGCACCAGTTGAACTGCGTGAACGTCTGGCGGTGACCGAGGCGGAGATTCCGGTTGCATTGCAATCCATGATTGCACAACCATCCGTACGCGAAGCCGCCCTGCTCTCCACCTGTAACCGTGTCGAGATGACCATGGTAACGCATGATCCCGATGCCACTATTGCCGTCGCCCATGAGTGGTTCGCGCACAAATCCGGCATGGAACTCGACACCGTTCGCGAACATCTCTACTCGTTCACCACCGACGATGCTATTCGCCATCTCTTTTCAGTCGCTTCGGGGCTTGATTCCCTGGTGCTCGGTGAGCCACAGATTCTCGGACAGGTCAAAACCTCTTACGAACAGGCTCTGGCAGCAGGGACAGCAGGTCACATTCTTCACAGGCTTTACCAGTCGACCTTTTCTGCCGCCAAGCGGGCACGAAGTGAGACCGCCATCGGCAAGCAGGCTGTCAACATATCCTCCTGTGCTGTTGAACTGGCCAAACGCATCTTCGGTGATCTGACCGGTAAGACAGTGATGTTAATCGGAGCAGGCGAGATGGCCGAACTGGCTGCCCGTCACCTGCGCGGTAACGGCTGTACAAGCATTCTGGTTGCCAACCGAACGCTGGAGCGCGCCAAGAATCTGGCCATCGAGTTTGAGGGCCATGCCCTGACACTTGACGATCTTCCCGAACACCTCGACTCAGCCGACATTATTGTCTCCAGTACTGGTGCCTCAACCTATGTTCTGCTGCCGGAAGTGGTACAGGCAGCAATGAAGAAACGCTCCGGCAAACCGGTCTTCCTTGTAGATATTGCCGTACCCCGCGATATCGACCCCCGTATCGGCGACATTGAAGGAGCCTACCTCTACGACATCGACGACCTGCAACAGGTTGTTCAGGGAAATCAGGAACAGCGCAAAAAGGAGGCCGAGCAGGCGCGTGCACTTCTGGAAGAGGACTCACAGAGCCTGCTCACATGGCTCAAGTCACTGGAATCCGTTCCTCTGATTCGTGCCATTCAGGAGCAGTCCGAAATGATGCGCAAGGATGAACTGGCCAAAGCCTCCCGCTACATGAAAGGGCTGACTGATGAGCAGCAGGAGATGGTCGAACGCTTTAGCCGTGCCATGATGAAACGCTTCCTGCATATGCCGCTTCGCACACTCAAAACACTTCCCGATGACATCGAGGGGGATCTTCTGATGGGTGCCGCACGAAGACTTTTCGATACTGATCAACCTGCTTCAAGAAAGAGCAAGGAGTCCGATGAACAGACGTCTGGATGACATCCTGCACCGAAGGCAGGAACTCGCCGAGATGCTTGCCGATCCGGAAATCACCTCCAACAACAATCGATATACCGAAATTTCCCGAGAGTTCTCGGAGATCGACCCTGTTGCCAATGAGATTGTTTCCCTTCAACAGATAGAGCAGCAAATCGCCGACAACGAAGAGTTGCTGGCCGACTCCGATTGCGATGCCGAGCTTCGCGAACTTGCCGAAATGGAGCTTCCTGAACTGAAGGAAAAACGCCGGGAGAGTTCCGAGCGCCTTCGCATTCTGCTGCTGCCGAAAGACCCGAATGACAATCGCAATGTCATTCTTGAAGTGCGGGCCGGCACAGGAGGCGATGAGGCAGCCCTCTTTGCCGCCGATCTGTTCCGTATGTACTCGCGCTATGCAGAAAGAGTCGGCTTTAAGGTTTCGGTACTCTCGGCAACCGAAACCGATATCGGCGGCTATAAAGAGGTTGTCGCCCAGGTCAGCGGCCAGGATGTCTTTTCCCGCTTCAAGTTCGAGTCCGGCGTACATCGTGTCCAGCGCGTGCCGAGCACCGAGACGCAAGGTCGCATTCACACCTCTGCCTGCACGGTAGCCATTCTTCCCGAGGCTGAAGAGGTTGACATCAACATCCGTCCGGAAGATATCCGTATTGATGTATACCGTGCTTCCGGTGCCGGTGGCCAACATGTGAACAAAACCGAATCAGCGGTGCGCATTACTCATACTCCTTCCGGCATCGTCGTCACCTGTCAGGATCAATCCAGCCAGCATAAAAACAAGGCCCAGGCGATGAAGGTGCTGCAGGCCAGACTCTTTGACAAGGAGCAGTCGGAGGCGGACAGTGAACGTGCCGAGGCCCGTCGCGGTATGGTCGGTTCAGGTGACCGCTCAGAACGCATCCGAACCTACAACTTTCCCCAGGGACGCATTACCGATCACCGCATCAACCTGACCCTCTACAAACTCGAGCAGGTTCTTAATGGCGAAATGGATGAACTGATCGACTCCCTCATCACCCAGCATCAGGCGGATCTGCTCGCAGCAAACACATGAACTGTCGAGAGCTGCTAATGCAAGCCACATCCCTGTTAAAAGATGCCGGATGCGACACCCCCCGCCTGGACGCTGAAGTTCTTCTTATGCACACATGGGGGATCGGTAAAACAGCACTGATTATCCGTATGCCGGATGAAGTTCCCGTCGCTATCGAATCGGTTTTTCGAGCCCTTATTTCCAGACGCCAGAAGCGTGAGCCGGTCGCCTACATTGTCGGAGAAAAAGAGTTCTGGTCCCGAACATTCCATGTCGATGCCCATGTCCTCATCCCGCGCCCCGAGACCGAACACCTGATTGAAGAGTTACTGAAGCGTTTCACGAACCCACTGAGGCGCTACCGTTTTTGCGATATCGGCACCGGATCCGGCTGCATTGCCTGCACCATTGCCTGTGAATTCCCCCATGCTGAAGTGGTCGCCACGGATATCTCCGAAGCCGCACTCAGCGTAGCCCGCGCCAATGCCAAGGCATTGAATGTGGCTGACAGAATCACCTTCAGGTGCGGCGACATGTTTGCTGCTCTTGATGATCAAACCGAACCTTTTGATGCAATCGTTTCCAACCCTCCCTATGTCAGCCGCGATGAGATGACCAGACTGGAACCTGAGCTTGGTTATGAACCACGATCAGCCCTGACAGATGAAAGCGACGGAAAAAAACACCTCTCGACACTCCTTCATGAGTGCCGTCCATGGCTTAAACCGGGCGGCTACATCATGGTTGAAACAGGCCTTTGCGGACTCCCGAACCCACCTGGTTTTTTAAAAATCTCAGACGCTTTTAGTGACTTGGCCGGCATGAAAAGAGGCGGTGTATATCAGTACAAACCGAACTGACATCGAAACCCTCTTGCATGTCACTCGGAGTGGACATAATGTTACAAGCCTTACGGGAGCATACTGATGGCACTAGCTTGGAAAGATGAGTACAACACGGGTGAAGCTGAAGTTGATAAACAGCATCAGATTCTGTTCAAGTATCTGGCAGACTTGGAAGTTCATATGGCGGAAGGTATCGACGAACGTTATGTCGGCAATCTTCTCGACAATCTCGGCCTGTTTACCCGTAGCCACTTCTGTTATGAAGAGATCTGTATGCGCCGCGCCAAATGCCCGATCGCGGCCAAAAACAAAGAACATCATGGAAAACTTCTTGAGACCTACGTCCACTATCGGGAACGTTTCGAGCGCGAGGGCGTGAGTGATGACCTGGTTCAAAAGCTGCACGACTTTCTGGAGAGCTGGCTGGTCAACCACATTCTTAAAATCGACACCCAGCTAAAGGCCTGCCTTTAAACCGAACAGTGCTAACCGGCTCTGGTTTTCCTGTTAGGGAAAGAGACATAGAGACTTGTCCCATCTCCGCAATTCGACTCACAACGTACACTACCACCATGGGCTTCAGCCAGGGCCTTCACAATGGCCAGTCCCATTCCGGATGCCGATTGCGGTTGCTCTGGCCCTGAATAGAAAGGCTCAAACAGGCGCACCAAGCCATCCTGAGAAATTCCGCTACCCGAATCACTAACAATCACTTCATCGAAATCCGCCTGTCGAGCAAGCGAAATTGAAATGGATCCTTCGCGACCTGCGGCCTGAATACTGTTTTTCAATAGCTCTTCAATGATTCTGGTAACAGCCAGTGGATCAGCCCATATTGTTTCCGCTGCTCCGATCTGAACCACCACCGCTTCGTGATTATTGAAACGATGAGCCACCCTCTCAACCAGCACCTTCAACCCAACATCTTCGCACTCAAGCGGATCAAACATGCAGTGATAGATCGCGTTGGCCCCATCTATCATCGCCCCCATTCGCTCCACACTCTGGTCAAGCATCTGCATCGTATCAGGCAACTCCTGATCAAGCGCATGGAGATCGCCACGCTTTACACTCTGATAGGTCAATTGAAGCTCATTAAGAAGCGCCTTCATATTGACCAGCGGATTGCGCATATCGTGGGAGAAGAGATAGATCAGTTTTTTCATCTCATCTTTGAGACGATCCGCTTCCGCTTGGACAGGCTGGCTCCCCATATTCAATGATCATCCTGTTGCGGTTCGATATGAAGCATTGAAAAGCCGGGAGCTTCCAGACCCAGGGCTGCCATCTCTTCGACAAGGTGAATGCGGGTCAGTGGTATCTCATTAAGAAACTGACCTTTACCATCCCGGTAGGCCAGCCTTGCGAAAATGCCTATGGCCTTGATATGGCGCTGCATAGCAGTCAGGCGCATGGCACGGTGCCATGCTTCAAAATCATCAAATCGTGATTGGATCTCCCTGGTTAATTGACCGAAAAAGAGCCGGCTCTGCTGGCAACGGAGATCCTCCGGATAGTTCTGATAGCAATCGTAAAGAAGTGAAGCCAGATCGTATGTCACGGGCCCCATCACAGCATCCTGAAAGTCGATCACGCCCAGCGGCAACACGCCTTCCGGAAGCATCAGGTTACGGCTGTGGTAATCGAGATGAACGGGACACTTCGGCAGGGCATCAAGCTGCTGAATCAATGGCAGCATGGCAGCATGAAAGTCATCCCTATCTTTTTTTGATGGTTGGTGCTTTGCCACCATCGGCAGATACCAGTCCAGATAGAGGTCACATTCGCGCTGCATGCGGGCCACATCGAAGCGGGGAAGGACCACCGAAGGTGTTGAGCACTGAAGGGAAATGAGCTGCCCACGGGCATCGTCGAAAAGTTCCGGAAGAGTCGCCCCAGAGGTGCAAGCGGTTTCCACATGAAGCGCCCAGGTCAGGTCGCCGAAATCCTGCAGCAGAAGAAACCCCAGGCCCTGATCCTTACAAACAAGTTCGGGAACCCGCACATGTGCACCGCTAAGCCACTCACGGACTGCCAGGAATGGTCCCACATCCTCCTTATCCGGAGGCGCATCCATCAGCACATAGCTTTGATTATCTTGAACAACCCGGAAATATCTTCTGAAAGAGGCGTCGCCAGCTAGAGGGAGCACCTGACAACCATCACCCACATGGCTTTTCACCCATCGGGTCGCGGTTTCAAGGCGCTGATCAGTCACCTTTTACAACCAAACCTGTAATCTTGAGTTTCTGCTTAACGCCCGCTTTTGCCTCTTCTGTGGCCTGTTTTGTAGAAAACGGTCCCGCGTAGACACGATACCAGACCCCCAGTTTCGGCAACTCAACACGTTTGATCACTCCCCTGAAGCCAGCCTTTCCCAACTTCGGAAAAAAGGCTTCGGCATCGTCCTGTTTCTGGAACGAAGCGAGCTGAAGATAGTAGCTTTTATTACCGGGCGGGGTCTCTTTTATAGCCGAACCGGAAAGGGCCGGCTTCTGACCGGCCTGACTCAATTCATGTTCAATCAGGCTTTTCAGCAGCTGCTCGGAAGGGGGCATCTCACCCTCACGACTCTCATCATGTTTCGTCGTTCTGTTGACCGTTCCCGAATCCGCAGCCAGTGGCTCTGGATCAACGGACTGTTGCGGCAGTTCGTTATAGAAGGTCAACTCTCCAACCTCTGTCGTAGACACCTTGGGCAGTCGCTGCTTAGCCTCAGCACGAAGTTTTGAGAGCTCCTCCTGCTGCGATTTCAGCTGCTCCACCAGTCGTGCCTTCTCCTCACTGGTCGCCTTCTGCTTGCCCATCTCCTGACCCATCATAAAACCGATGGCAAAACCAGCGGCAACCACGGCCAGTGCCACGATGATCAGCAGAAGAACCTTTGACTGACCCATGGGCCGAACATCCTCCGGGCGGGTCTCCTTGATATGGGCGAAGTCCTGACCGGCCAACTTACATCCGCTCCGGAGAGGAAACGCCCAGCATGGAGAGGCCGTTTCGAATCACCTGCCCTACAGCCTGAACGAGAAGCAGTCGTGCCTGTGTCGTCCCTTCATCATCACTGATAACCCGATGCTTGTGATAAAACCCGTGCAGGCTACGTGCCAGCTCCATCAGATAGATCGCTACTCTGTAAGCTTCCAGACGATGGGCTGCCTGCTCAAGCAGGTCCGGATAGGATAGGAGCTGGGCAATAAGCCTCTTCTCCTCATCTGAAATGAGATGCGAGGTATCAACACTCTCAGGCGGAGAAATGACAACACCCTCCTCCTCGGCCTTGCGCAAAATCGCACAGACACGGGCGTAGGCATACTGGACATAATAGACAGGATTCTCGTCATTCTTCTGCTTGGCGGTCTCAAGGTCGAAATCGAGCTGACTCTCCACTCGGCGCGTCATGAAGTTGAAACGCACAGCATCGGAGCCCACCTCATCCACCACTTCACGCAGGGTGACAAAGGTTCCTGCCCGCTTGGACATCTTCACCTGTTCGCCACCACGGGTCAGATTAACCATCTGCACCAGCAGAACTTCCGGCTGCTTCTCAAGGCCCGTCAGCGCCTTCATCGCAGACTGTACACGCGTTACATACCCGCCGTGGTCAGCACCCCAGATATCGATCTGCCTTTTGAAGCCACGTTCAAACTTATCGACATGGTAAGCGATATCAGCCGCAAAATAGGTCGGTGTACCGTCCTGTTTGGCAAGAGGGCGATCCACATCATCACCAAAGTTGGTGGTCCTGAACAGCCATTGCTCTACCGGCTGGTAATCCCTTACCTCCTTGCCCTTCGGTGGAGGGAGTGTGCCTAGGTAGATCAGATCGTCGGCCTTGAGCTGCTCGATCAACGCATTAACCCGTCCCGACTCATGCAACGTCTGCTCGGAAAAGTAGTGATCGAAGCGGATGCCGAGAGCCGCCAGGTCATTCCGGATCATGGCCATCATCTTGTCGATGGCATAATCGACCAGTAACGGCCACCTGTCAGTATCATGCTCCATCTCATCCAGCTGCTCAAAGGTATACTCTTCCAACAGCTGTCTGGCTGCCTCCAACAGATATTCACCGGGGTACTCACCTTCATCAAGGGGGGCGTCACGGCCTGCCAGCTGCTGAACCCGCTTCCAGAGAGAGCTGGCCAGCACACCTATCTGAGCGCCTGCATCATTGATATAGTACTCTCGCTGCACATCATGGCCGCGGGCTGCCAGAATACGACCCAGAGCATCACCAACCACAGCGCCGCGTCCATGGCCGACATGCATCGGACCCGTCGGATTGGCTGAGACAAACTCCAAACAGACACGCTCGGCCTCTTTGCGACTTTCCAGACAGCCGTAAGCATTGCCAAGTTTAATGATTTGCTTCACAACATCGGCTTCAGACGCCTGCTGCAAACGGATATTGATAAAACCCGGACCGGCAATCTCCGTCCCTTCGACGGCTTCAGGCCATTTTACCGTGGCCAGAATCTTTTCAGCCACGATCCGGGGCGGCTGATTCAGACGGCCTGCCAGCGGCATCGCCACATTCGCGGCATAGTCGCCATGCTCCTTCTGTTTGGGGCGGGTAAGCTGCACTGCCACCTCTGCCTCTACTCCATTCTCCTTCAGCAGAGAATCAACAGCCTGTTGCAATGCGATTTCTAGCGACTCTTTCACTTGGCCTCCGATGGAATGCTTGAGAACTGAACGGTCCAACTCTCAAAAGTTGGCGGCATCCTACACTGCAAAGGAAGCTCTGAGAAACTCGAACTGTCTGACAACATTCAATAAACTTGGCGGTCGGCTCATCGCTGGCAGAGAGGGCAGTAGAAAGAGCTTCTTCCGGACTGGACGATCCGCCTGATTGCTTTGCCACATTGGAGGCAACCCTCCCCTTCCCGACCATAAACACGGAATTGATGGGCAAAATAGCCCGGTTTGCCATCCGCCTTAACAAAATCACTGATCGAGCTGCCGCCTGCCTCAATCGCCTCGGACAGCACCTGCTTAATAGCCTCAACCAGTCGTGATATCCGCTTCATGGAGATTCGACCGGAGACTCTGGCCGGATGAATACCACTTCTGAAGAGCGCTTCGCTAGCATAGATATTACCAACTCCCACCACCACTTCGTTATTCATCAACATCGTCTTGATCGGCATCTTTCGGCCTCTACAGAAGTCGTAAAGTGCCTGAGCATGAAATGCATCACTCAACGGCTCCGGTCCGAGGCCTCTGAACCATGGGTGCTCCTGAAGCTTCTCCACCGTGGTCAGCCCGACATAGCCAAAGCGCCTGGCATCCCGGTAACAGAGGCTCTTACCATGGCTCAAATCGATCCGGACATGCTCATGCAGTGCTTTGGGTGAACTGCTATCAAGCAGATGGAACTGCCCTGTCATACCCAAGTGCCAGACCAGTACCAGGTTCGAATCAAAGTAGAACAACAGGTATTTGGCTCTTCGCTTCACCGCCCTGATGCTCAGGCCCGGAAGCTGAACACCCAACTCCTTTGGAAGCGGATAACGAAGGCGATGATGAATCAGTTGAACATGTTCAATTCTGGAGTTCTTCAATAGAGGCGTAAGCCCCCGACAAACCACTTCGACTTCAGGTAATTCAGGCATCGTCAAAGCTTAGCATGATCAAGCGGCATCTTCTCTAAGCTGATAAAAACCGGGCTCAATCTTGCGGCAAAGGAAAGTTGCATCCATACTCGCACAGATGACTGAAGAGTTTACAGAAGAGCTCCACGATTTTGATGGTAGAACCTACCAGATTCTCGCCGTCCTTTTTCCGGATGAGCTTCACTTTTTCCGTTCCATTGCCACAACTGTTGAGCTGGCCGCTGATGTTGCAGTAATTGCCGAGGGACAGTTAAGTCCCCACCTCTATCTGGTTCAATCAGGCGTGCTGAGGGTGAACAAACGTCACGGGAATGAGATATTCGAAGTCGGCTCGATCACTCCGGGAGATATTTTCGGAGAAGCTTCAGTGATCTACAGCTCTCCTGCCGGTGCCGAAGTGAGAACCGTAGAACCGACCACACTGTATCAGATTCCGGCTGCACAGGTTCGTGAAATCCTTGATTCCAATGAGCGGTTTATGCGCTCCATCTCTCAAATTGCCGAGCGTCGTTCGGCGGCCAGCGCACTGGCCGTCAACCCGATCTTCGCCACACTGCCTCAAGCCGTTCGCGAAGTTGCTCTCTATAATGGTCAGTTCATATCCATTGAAGCCGGTGATGTACTGATGCAGGAGGGAGATAAGGACACCCGTTTCATGTACGTCGTCCTGTCAGGTGAAGCGGACATCTCCATGCAGCACCCGCGTGACCCAAAGAAAAAGATTGTCATTGCGAGGGTCTCCTCCGGTGATGAGGTGGGCGAGATCTCCGTGATCACCAATAAACCCCATGCCGCAACTGTAGTGGCGACATCAACCCTGCGGCTGCTGATGCTGAACAACGACTCCATTCAGGCGTGGCGAAAACGCTATTCTGACTTCGGTTACTCGCTCTATGCATGTGTTCAGCACAAGCTTCAGCACAGTCTCGAAGCACTACGCAATATTGTTGATGACGAAGAGGCCAAAGCCCTTACGACGGGCACGCTGCCGCCACTGGAACCCAAGTAACCCGAGTCAGGTCATCAGCTCCTGACCAGCCACACCACAAGCCAGCCGATGGCAACGCCAACCAGGCCGATGGCCCGAAGCATGGCGGGCGGCACCTCCGGAAGCTTCCTCAACATCTCGATCATCTGACTGGGGAAAAGGGCATACATCGCCCCCTCCAGCACCAGCACCAGACCGATTGCCACCCATAGATCACTCATTGGGAGCTGCCCTCGAAAAAGTTACTTGCCGGACTTTCCGTAGAACCGGAAAAATTCCGAATCAGGCGAGATCACCAGACGTGTTCCCTCCTTGATCGACTGCTTGTAAGCCTCAAGCGAACGAACAAACGCATAGAAATTCGGATCCTTTTGATGTACGGAGGCATAAATCTTGGTGGCTTTCGCATCGGCATGACCGCGAATAATCTGCGACTCCTTGTAAGCATCCGCCAACAGGAACTTCACTTCCTTCTCGGCCTTGGCACGAATCTCCTTGGCCGCCTCTTCACCCTCCGAACGATACTCCTTGGCGATACGGTTACGCTCGGCCTTCATACGCTGGAATACTGCCTCCGAGTTCTCCTGCGGCAGGTCGGCACGTTTGATACGGACATCGACCACTTCAATACCCAGATCCTGAACATCAGCATTGGCACGCCTCTGAATCGCCTGCATCAGCTCAATACGAAGCGTGGCCTTGTCACCACCCGAAACAATCTCATGCAGCGTATGCTGGCCCAGCAGCTCACGCACCTTACCACGAACCACATCCTGCATACGGGAGGCAACACCTGTCTGGGTACGAGCCACCTGGTAGACCTGAAGCGGGTCGGTAATACGCCAACGGGTATAGTTATCCACCAGAATCGATTTCTTATCCTTGGTGATCACCTCATTGGGAAGTGCATCGCTCTCCAGCAGTCGCCGATCAAACGTCTCGACACTCTGCCATGGCAGTTTGAAGTGAAGGCCTGCATTGGTCACCACCTTCACCGGGTTTCCGAACTGGAGTACCAGTGCCTGATCACGCTGATCAACCACAAAGGCACACATACTGGCCAGAATTGAGGCTGCAATTAACAGAATCGCTGCGAAACTTAATTTGGGACTCATTACTTCACCTCCACTTTACCGGCGCGATCAAGCGGCAGGTATGGCAACACCTTTCCGGCAACCGATCCATCAACAATGACCTTATCAACCTTGCCCATCACTTCCTGCATCGTATCCAGATAGAGACGTTTACGTGTGACATCCGGTGCCTGCCTGTAGGCCTTGAGAAGCGCGCCAAAACGATCCGCTTCACCCGTGGCACGCTCAACCACCTCTTTCTGATAACCCTCGGCATCAAGAATCATCTTCTTGGCTTCACCACGGGAGTTCGGGATAATCTGGTTGGCATAAGCCTGAGCCTCATTCTTGGCACGCTCCTTATCCTCGCGCGCCGAAGCCACATCCTTGAACTCCTTGATCACACGCTCAGGCGGCTGTACATCCTGAAGTTTCACAGTGGTAACCGAGATGCCTGCCTTGTACTCATCAAGAATCGACTGGATCAGATCCTGGGTCTCCACTTCCACCTCGGCCTTCTTGGTGGTCAGCACATCGTCAATCATGGTACGGCCAATCACTTCGCGAATGGCAGATTCAGAGGCATCGCGCACGGTCTTCTCAGCGCTATCAATATTAAAGAGATAGTTTTCAACACTCTTGATCTTGTACTGAACGATGAAGGAGATATCGACGATATTTTCGTCACGGGTAAGCATCAGCGACTCCTGAGGAACCTTGCGGACCCTGCCCTCACCGAAATCCCGGAAGCCGATTCCCAGACGCTGAACGCGCGTCACCGGAAGCTTCTCGATTGTCTCGATGGGATAAGGAAGATGCCAGTTCAAACCCGGCCCTTTAGTTGAGGTATGCTGACCAAAACGAAGTACCACAGCCTCTTCGTCTGCCGCAACCATATAAATACCTGTCGCCAGCCAGAGCAGTAGCGCGATGGCGGCTACAGCTCCCATCAGCCCCTTGCTGAGGTCGCCTCCGCCATTGCCGCCCTTGCCACCGAAGAGGCCACCAAAGCGCTCCTGAAGGCGCTTGATCACTTCATCAATATCCGGCGGAGTCTGGTTTCCGCCACCGCCAGAGGGGCGGTTGCCCCAAGGGTTGTTCGATTGATTTTGGTTCCAGGGCATAGACAACCTCCAACAAACTCAAATGGTGCCGCCTTGAATCGACAAAGGCACACAAACAGCCGCGCAGTGTAACAGCTGTAACATCCATTGCACCCCTGATATTTTTTACCGGCATAGACCTGTGCAGCAGAGAGAGGGAGTGATAACCTGCCGGCATGCCGACACTCTTTCGCTGGCTATTTTATGGCTTTCTAGGACGCGCGCTGGGCACCATGGTCGCTCTGCTTGCTATCTATGCAATCATCGAGATATTTGATAAGGCGCGCTACCTCGGCAATGGCATGAGCACATCCCTGCTTGTTGAATACCTCCTGCTTAAAACACCCTATATGGTCGGTGAGTTCATGCCAGTCATCCTGCTGATCTCTGCCAGTATCTATGTATCAGAGATATCGCACCATCAGGAACTGGCCGCACTTCGTGCCGCAGGACTCGGCATCAACAAGATCCTCGTGCCCCTGCTCAGTATCGGCGCGCTGGCCGCTCTGCTCAACTTCGCCATCGGTGAATGGGTCACGCCGACCACCAACCAACGACTTGATCGCATCGAACAGGTCAACATCCATAATCGCCCCGACTCAAGCCACGGTGTCCAGTGGCTCAAGGATGCCAACCGTTTCTATCGCCTGACTCCATTGACCCAGAATCGATTCTCCATGCTGATGCTGGAGAAAGATGCTGCGGGCGGATGGAAAAAGCGGATGGATGCATCTCAAGCCTATTACCGAGATGGGAAATGGAACCTTAAAGATGTCCATATCAGCACCCCATCTGCAACTGAGGGAATGGATCTATACCATGAGGAGCGTGTCAGTTTCCCTTCATCCATCGGGCCAAGCACAGCAGACCCGCCAAGTCCAAAACATATGAACCTTATCGAGCTGGCGCGTTATGCGCGGAACCTTGATCGAGCCGGCCTGGCAACAAGCGGATTCACCCTGACACTTCACCAGAAGTTGGCTGCACCGTTTGCCTGTATCATCATGGTGCTACTGGC